>NZ_JBHXMU010000017.1:0-142038 GCF_042720685.1 Kitasatospora sp. NPDC058492 | reverse complement strand
CTCCACTGGTCACACTTCCGACGACGAAGCCAAGCCCGCGCCCGCAACTCCCACTACAAACGCCGAGGACACACCCCCCAGATGCGGTTGCAGTATTAGCAGGTCGTCGGCGGTGCCGTGGCGGCCTTCGAGGTGCTCGAAGTCGATGGCCGTGGAGCGGACTTGGAGGACCTGGGGGATGCGCACGTTGGGGTTGGTGCGGGCGATCCACCGGTAGTGGGCCAGGGTGCGCTGCTGGAGCTGGGGGTCCGTGTAGGTCTTGGTGAAGGTCCTCATCGGCGGACGGCCACGACGTAGGTGACGGTGGAGGTAGTCTCCAGCGGCCCGTCGCCGACGGTGCCCCGAAGCCGTCGGGCGATCTCGGCCGGTTCGTGCGGGAGTTGGTACTTGGGGTTGGTGGCCGCGTAGGCGGCGATGTGGTCGGCGCCGGTGAAGCGGAAGCGGTGTTCGTGGTGGAGGACCTGCTGCACCTCGAGGCAGGTGGCGACGATGTCGGCCTGGTTGTGGCTGTGGAAGGTCTCGTACAGGCTCGGCCGGCTCGCGGCCTCGGGGTCCAGTCCGCTGGCGGCGATCACCTCGTCCAGGGCGCGGTAGCTGTCGGCGGACTTGGTGACCGTGATCGACAGGCCGCCGGGGGCCAGGCAGCGGGCGATCTCCGCGATTACCGCGGCGGGCCGGGGCGAGTGGTAGAGGCAGAAGGCGGCCGTGGCCACCGCCACCGAGGAGTTGGGCAGGACGATGGCGTGGAAGTCGCCTCGCATGATCTCCACGCCCGTGTGTCCAGCGAGCCTGCTCTCGGCTTCGGCGAGGAGGGCGGCGGACTGGTCGAAGGCGATGAGACGGGGCGGGGCGAGCCGTTCGGCGAGGGCGACGGTGGTGGTGCCGCGTCCGCAGCCGATGTCGAGGACGGTGCCGCGCAGGCCGCTGGCAGCGAGGTCGGCGATGACGGTGGCGGGGTGGGGGCCTGCGGTCTTGGCGCGGGCCAGGGCGCTGGTGCGCTGGGTGATGCGGCCCGCGTCGGCGTACAGGTCGTGGCGGACGCGGGCAGCGTCGAGGAACGGGTTGGCGGTCATGGACAGGTGGAGCCTTCCCGGTACGAAGTGGGTCAGGTCATGTCTGCCGGGGCACGGTGGCGACGAACCGGCGGGCGGCCCGGCGGCTGGTGAGGGTGACGACGCGGGCGTGGCCGGCGTGCTCGGCGATCAGCGCGCGGACCTTGGGCCGCATCTGGCGCCGGTAGCCGAGGATGTAGCGGATGAAGCCCCAGTGGATGCGGTCGAACACGCCCTGCTCGGTGTGCTGGCCGCCGCGGTAGCGGCGGCGGCGCTGGAGGATGCCCCACAGGCACACGATCGGGGGGATGTCGAGGAAGACGACGGTGTCGGCCCGCTTGAGTCGGATGGGGAGGGTGGAGGCGAAGTTCCCGTCGATCACCCAGCGCGGTTCGGCGACCAGCTCCTCCTGGATGGCGGCGAACTTCTCCGGCGGCAGGGTGTTCCAGTCGGAGTCGTAGTAGACGCCGTCGAGGTGGGTGACGGGGGCGTTGATCTTCTCGGCGAGCTGGCGTCCGAGGGTGGTCTTGCCGCTGCCGCCGCAGCCGATGATGGCAATCCTGTCCATGTCGCTACAGGCTACCGAGCCGCGCGACGGGCCGGACAGTGGTCGCTTCGGTCCGCGCGGGGCGCGTCCCGGGCCGGCGCCCGGCCCGGGACGCTTCGCGCTGGTCACGCGGCGTCGACGGTGACCAGGGCGGCCTGGTCGAAGTCGTAGCGGACCTCTCGGCCGGGGCCGGCGACCTCGGCGCACGACAGGTAGACGCGCCCGTCGGGCGAGATCTCCAGCTTCTCGACGACGTCGTTGGGCGGCGGGCACCGCTCGGGCAGCAGGATGTCGGTGTTGACCTTCATGTCGCCCAGGTCCATGCCGGTCAGCTGTTCGTGGAGGTACTGGGTCTGTTCCCAGGTGACGGGCGTGATGCCGCTGTCGGCGGCGTTGCCGACCAGGCGGACGCGGTGGAGCATCAGGTCGCGGGCGCCGAGGTCGCGCAGGCGCTCGGCGAGGGAGGGGATGGTGGTGATGTTCTCGCCGGTGAGCGTGCAGGTGGCGCCGATGGGGAGGTTGCGGCCGTGGGCCCAGGCGAGGGTGTCGAAGGCGGCGGTGAAGGAGCCGGGGCGGCGGATGCGGTCGTGGGCCTCGGCGGTGCCTCCGTCCAGGGAGACGCGGAGCATGTCCAGGTGTTCGGCGGCCCGGGTGAGGAAGGCCCGGCGCTTGTAGCCGTTGGTGCAGATCTCGGTGCGGTAGCCGAGGGACTTGGCGGAGGCCAGGACGGTGGGCAGGCCCTCGAACAGGAGGGGTTCGCCACCGAGCAGGCACACCCAGTGGGTGTCGTAGTGGTCGGCGAAGTAGGTGAGGGCGGCGGTGGCCTGGTCGACGGTGACGGTGTCGGGGCGCTTGAGGTCCTCGCCGTGGTAGCAGGTGGTGCAGGAGAAGTTGCAGCGGAACAGCAGCTCCAGGTAGAGCTTCTCGACCCGCTGGATGCCGGGGAGTACGGGTGCGGTGGCCTGGGTCATGCGCGGGCTCCTTCGATCAGCAGGGGCGGGATGGCGGTGCCGGCCAGCGCGGCGGTGAGGGTGCGGAGCTGGCGGGTGAGGCGGAACGGGTCGAGGTGGTCGATGCAGCGGGCGATCAGGTCGACGTGGGCCTGACTGCCCGCGATCCGGGCGAGCTCGGTGACGGTGGCCACAACGTCGGCGGCACCGGTGACGATCAGCTCGCGCGGCACAACCAGTTCCGCGGCACGCAGGGTGTGCGGGGCCAGCGGCAGACAGCCGGCGAGGACGGACTCGAAGAGGCGCTGGGTGAACTGGCCGCTTCGCGCGTACCGCTCGGGCGCGAGGAGCACGGTGGCTACCGCGGATCGGTAGAGCGGGGCGACCTCGTCGAAGGGGATGCGGCCGGTGAAGTTCACCTGCGGCCAGCGGGTGGTGCCGTTCCACTTCCCGGCCACCCGATGCGGCAGTTGGGCGGCAGCCGGGGCGAAGAACTCGTCGAAGGCGGCGTCGCGGTCGTACTGGTTGCCGACGTAGACCAGCGGCAGCAGGCGCCCGTGGGCCGCGAGCGCACCCGGATGCGCCTGGTCGAGGGCGTCGTCGGCGACCGGGAAAAGCAGGCTCACGGCTCCGGGCGACGGGTGGAGGGCCGGCTCGCACACCTGGACGTGCCCGACGGCCCGCAGCGGGTCGTCGACGGGCAGCTTGAGGTCCTTGTCCCACAGGACCGTGCGGACGGCGTGCCGGTGGGTGTAGTGGTCGAGGAGTTCCTGCTGCCGGTGCAGGTCGCAGGTGTGCCCGTCGGTGCCGCACGCCGTGGTGTTGCGGCCGGGGATGGACCAGCGCCATTCCAGGAACAGGGCGTCGATCTCAGGCAGGCCGTCGTCCCACCGGTAGGTGCCGGTGAGGTCGGTGCCGGCCTCGACCAGGTCCCGGTTGGCCTGGAGGAGGACGATCTCGTGGCCGGCGGCGATGAGGCCGTCCACCAGGGTGCGGCGGTGGCTGCGTCCGCCGTCGGGGGTGTCGGTGACGCCGGAGCCGAGGAAGCCCCAGCAGCTGTAGCCGATCCTCATGCCTTGGTCACCCACCAGTCCTCGATGAGGAGCGCGTCCAGGCCGGATTCGGCGAGGCAGTCCAGCGCCATCTCCGGGGTACCGCAGATCGGCTTGCCCTTGATGTTCAGGGAGGTGTTGATCAGCACGGGCACGCCGGTGAGTTCGGCGAAGGCGGTCAGGATGTCGGCGAGGAGCGGGTTGTCCCTGGGGGTGAGGGTCTGCACCCGCGCGGTGCCGTTGGTGTGGACGATCGCCGGGATCGTCTGGCGGGCCAGGTCGGTGACCGGGGAGGCCATCGACATGAACGGCGCTTCCTGGCCGAGGGTGAAGTAGTCGGCGGCCTTGTCGGCCAGGACGACCGGGGCGAACGGGCGGAACGGTTCGCGGAACTTCACGGTGGAGTTGAGCCGGTCGGCGACGCCGGGCCGTAGCGGGGAGGCGAGGATCGAGCGGTGCCCGAGCGCCCGGGGACCGGCCTCCACGCCGCCCTGGAACAGTCCGATGATCGCGCCCTCGGCCAGCTCGCGGGCTGCGAAGGCGGCCACGTCGTCGAGGCGGCGTGCGGTCATTCCGGGCCGAGGCTCGGCGGGCAGCTCCAGGCCGGGGAAGGACGGGCCGAGGTAGCAGGCGCGGGCCAGCCCGGCGGGGAGGTCGCCGTGCCGGTCGAGGTGGACGGCGGCTGCGGCGCCGATCGCGGTGCCTGAGTCCCCGGGGGCGGGCGGGACGGCGACCTCGTCGAACAGCCCGCTGGCGATGATCTTGCCGATGCTGACGCAGTTCATCGCGACCCCGCCGCCCACGCACAGCAGCCGGGCGCCGGTGCGCTCGCGGGCGATTCGCGCGAGGTGCAGCATCACCTGCTCGGTGCGTTCCTGGAGGGCGGCGGCGAGGTCGGCGTGGACCTGGGCGATCTCCTCGTCCGGTCGGCGCGGTGGGCAGGTGAGGGCGGTGAAGGCGGCGGTGAGCCGGGGGTAGCGGCGGTCCATGACCCGCAGGGCGATGAGCCGGTGGTCGAGCACGAAGCCATTGGTGGTGAGCCGGACGGCCTTGGCGAACAGGGCCCGAAAGCGCTTCGGGTCGCCGAGGGCGGCCAGGGCCATGACGGTGCCCTCCTCGTCCCCGCGCCGCCACCCGAGGTGCTCGGTAACGGCGCCGTACACGTATCCGAGGGAGGCGGGGTCGTCGAGGGCGTGGACGATCCGGTACGCGCAGCCGCGCGCGCTCTGCCGTGCGTGGCCGATGGTGGTGGCCTGGACCTCGCCGAGACTGTCGACCACCAGGACGGCGGCCTCCTCGTAGCCGGACGCGGCGAAGGCGTAGAGGCCGTGGGCGCGGTGGTGCAGGACAGGCCGCACGGTGGCGTTCGGGAAGTTGCCGGCCAGCCAGGTCAGACGCTGGCGGGTGTTGGCGGCGACCTGGGCGAACGACCGGGCCCTCGGCAGGGCGCGTGCCGCGGTACTGGGCCGTACGGCGTGGGCGAGCGCGGCGGGGATGGCCCGCAGGTAGTTCTGCGGCGTGAAGTTGTAGGCGACGGCGCCGATGTCGGCGCGGGTCAGGCCCGCCTCGTCGAGGAGCCAGTCGATGGCCTTGGCCGGGTAGCTCTTGTCGTGCTTGACGGCGCTGAGCCGCTCCTCCTCGACGAACCCGGTGAGTTGGCCATCAATGAGCAGGGCGGCGGCCGAGTCGTGGGTGTAGGAGCACAGGCCCAGCACGGTGTTTCGGCGGGTGGTCATCGTCGGTCACCTCTTCGCCGGGATCGCCGGGGTGGGCATCGCGGCGAGCGGCACCTGGTGCTCACGCTGGTCGTACCAGGTGGCGAGGGCCTCGGGCAGCGGCCCCGGCACCTCGGCGGCGGTGGCGCGGGCCTCGTCGCGGTGCCCGGCCTTCCATAGCCGGTAGCTGGCCAGGACGGCGGCGAAGCCGTCCCAGACCGGGTGGCCGACCGCTTCGCCCATCGTGACCTGCTTCATCACCAGGTCGAAGTCCTCCCACGGGATGCCGAGCGGCTGCCACGCGGGCGAGGCGGGCGCGTCCGGGGCCAGGTGCCAGGCGGTGTCCTGGTGCTGGGCGTACAGGTGCAGGGAGTCGATGTGGTGGTGGTAGTCGCCGACCTCGGCACCGAGCCAGCCGGCCATCAGCTCGTGCAGGACGGTCGTGGTGATCAGGTCGTACGGAAGGCCGAGCCACACGTCCTGGCTCCGCATGCTGGTGTGCATCTCCAGGCGGCCCTCGCGCAGGTAGAAGCGGTAGCCGAGGGTGCAGGGGACGTCCTTGTGGCCGGCGGTGTCGCGGCCCGGGTCGAAGATCTGGACGACGGCGCGGCGGCTCTCGCTGTCGCGGGTCAACTGCCGCCGGACGTAGTCGAGCTGGTCCAGCCGCCCGTGCCAGCGCCGCAGGCGCGGGCCGTAGGCACCCTGGAGGGCTCCGTGGTCGGTGAGCGCGGCCAGGCGGCTGTTGAAGTCGTGGATCCAGTCGTCGCTGGAGCCGGAGAGGATCCAGACGGTCTCGGCGGCGGCGAAGGCGGGGTTGAGCACGCGGTGCGGGCTGAGGTGGACCATCCGGGCCGTCGGGTCGCTCAGCTTGAGGTAGGCGCCCATGAGTTCGGCGGTGGCCATGCCGCGCGGCGCGACGTTGCGACCCTGGGTGAGGATGGCTTTGCTGGCGCGGGTGAACAGCACGTTCGCGCTGTCCGCGGTGGTGACGAACACGATTCCTCCGGTGGGACGGTGGGGCGAGGTGGTTCAGGCGCGGACGGGCTGCGGGGAGTCGGCGGTCAGGTGGGTGAGCTGGCGGAAGATGCCCCGCCGGAGGTCCGTGCCGGGGGTCCAGCCCAGGAGGTCGGCCGCCCGGGAGTGGTCGGCGAGGGTGGTTTCCACGTCGCCGGCCTGGGCGGGCCGCTGGTTGATCGGGACCGGGTGCCCGCTCAGTTCCTCGACGGCGTCCAGCACCTCCAGCACGCTGGTGCTGACACCGGCTCCGATGTTGAGGACGGTCGTGCCGATCGCGGTGGTCGCGGCGGCGACGGCCGCGGAGACCACGTCGCCGACGTAGGTGAAGTCGCGGCTCTGACGGCCGTCCCCGTAGAGGTCCAGCGCCGGACCTCCGAGCGCTGCCGCCAGCGCGCGGCCGATCAGCATGTCGCCGCGCTGACGGGGCCCGTAGACGGTGAACAGCCGAAGCGCCACTGCGGTGACCGTGGACGTGGGCTTGCCCGCGTGGGCCAGGCACAGCTGTTCACCGGCGAGCTTGCTGACCGCGTACGGGGACTCGGGGCTCGGCGTGCGCCCTTCGGCGGTGGCGCCGCCGCCGGTGGTCCCGTAGACGCTGGACGAGGAGGCATACACCAGCCGGGGAACGCGGACGTCCTCACAGGCGGCCAGCACGCGTTCGGTGGCGAAGACGTTGCTGGCGGTGTACTCGGCGAACCGCTCGCCCCAGGAGCCGCGCACACCCGGCAGGGCGGCGAGGTGGAAGACCGCGTCGGCCTGCAAGAAGAGGGCCTGGAGCGGGGAGGTCCTCAAGTCGGCGGCGACGAAGGTGAAGCCGGGGTGGTCGAGGGCTCCGGTGAGGTTGGCCGCCGCGTCCGCGTCGGTGCGCGGGTCGCGGCGGTCCACGCCGATGACGGTCGTCCCGTCGGCGAGGAGGGCGTCGACCAGGTGCGAGCCGATGAATCCGGCCGCACCGGTGACGACCACCCTGGCCAGGGTGGTGCGGGGGTGCATCGGGGTGTGCTGCATGAAGGTCCCCCGGTGGGAGATGAGTTGAGACAGGATGACGGACCGAACGCGGGAGCAGAGCTCTCTCAAGCAACCGGCTCCCGATCCGGGAGAGTGCGTGCCGGCGGTGCCGTGAACTGCTGTTCGGCACCGAGTTGGTGCTGGGCGACGGTCCCGAGCAGCGCGAGCGTGACGATGTGGCCGAGCCCCCACAGCACGGTGAACGCGACACCCAGCGGGTCGCGGTGCGCGCCGCGGTGGCGACCTCGCTGCGGGTTCGCGGTTGCGTCCATGGCTGGGTCCCCTCCGCTCTCTTCGGACGTCGGCCGGTCCAGCGTCGCGGCGCGGCGGAGTGTTGCGGAACGTTTCCAGGGGGTTTCTCTCCGAGAGCACTCGTGCTGCGGCGGGTAGCACTACGCTCACCAACAGGGCCCACAGAGCCGGGGGTTGAGATGAGCGAAGGCATGCTGGCGGTCCACCCGCTCACCTACCTGCTGCAGTTACGCGGATGGGGAAAGAACCAGTTCGCGGGCATGATGCGCGACCGCGGTGCCGCGCTGAAGATCCACCTGGCGACCAATCGGACGCTGGTCTGGAAGTGGGAGCAGGGCCAGGAACCCGAGCCGGACGCCCAGTACGTTCTGGCGGACCTTCTCGGCGTCAATCCCCGTGCCCTGGTTGCCAATCCGTGGCCGCGATGGCTCCCGGTCTGGGAAGTGACCGGCATCACGGCGCCCTGGACGAAGACCGGTACCGTGGACGTACTGGTGGAACTGGTCAGGAGTGGTCATATGGATCGGCGGGGCTTTCTCACCATCACCGGGGCCGCCATGGCCACCGTCGCCGCGAGCTGGGCCTCCGCCTCGCCCGCCCTCGCCTCCGCCCTGAACGGCGACCAGGTGACCGACTCCATGGTCGACACCCTCGAAGCCCGCGTCGCCACCCTCCAGACCCTGGACGCCCAGATGGGCGGCGCCCGCCTCATCGAGCAGGCCCGCGGCGACCTCGCGATCATCACCACCCTGCTCAAGCAGGGCCGCCACACCGAAGCCGTCGAAGCCCGCCTGTACGGGCTGGCCGCCCAGGTCAACTACATCGCCGGCTGGATGGCCTACGATAGCGGCCTGCGCTCAGCCGGCCAGCAGTACTACCTCGGCGCCCTGCGCGCCGCCAAGACCGTCGGCGACGACGCCCTCGGCGCCTTCCTCCTCGCCGAGATGGGTGTCCACCTCTCCGACGCCGGCAACCCTGCCGAGCGCGTCGCCCAGGTCGAGACCGCCCTCGCCAACACTCCCTCGACGATGCAGCCCGGTGTCCGCAGCTACCTCGAACTCCACCACGCCGAGAGCCTCTCCCGCGACGGCCAGCACCAGAAGGCCGGCTCCGCCCTCAATCGCGCCCACGACCTCTGGACCAGGAACGGCGGCGACCAACTCCCCAGCTGGCTCTCCTGGTACGGCGACGCCCAGCTCAGCTCCACCGAGGGCAAGATCATGCTCCGCGCCGGCCAGGTCGAACGCGCCACCAGCGCCCTCGCCTCCTCCATCGACCACGCCGTCCCCCGCGACCAGGCCGTCCGCTCCGGCCGCCTCGCCACCGCCCGCCTCGCCGGCAAGGACCTCGACGGCGCGCTCGACGCGGCCAACCGCGGCCTCGGCCTCCTCGAAACCAAGGTCCACTCCGTCCGCGCCGTCAGCCGCCTCACCAAGTTCGACGGCTACCTCAAGCCGTACGCTGCTGAGCCCGCCGTCGCCGAGTTCCGCGAGCGCCTGCGCGCGCTGCCGGCTATGGCGGCCTGATCAGAACTGCTGATTTCTACCATTTCGACCTGCCGGCTCCCGGCATGGCACGACGGATTCTGTGATCACTAGTTGTTCAGCTGGTTCCTGTGTTGGAGCCAGCTGCTTCGGTGCAGCCAAAACGGAGGATGCCCGGCCGCTTTCGATGCAATTGGGAAACCTGGTGCGACCGACTTGACATCCATCCCCAGGATGCGATCAAGTATTCCCGCCTGGCCCTTGCGAAGCGGCCAGCTCCGGGTATCCCGAACCGACCCTGTGATGCCGACGGACAACCCACTTCGCTGATGTCAGGGCCGTCGTACGAGCTAATGAACCATTCGCACGCGCCTTCTATGCCAGGTCGGGGCAACAGGGAAGGACTGTCGCGCGATGTCGATCCACCAGCAAGTAGCCAGTGCCCGAGAGCAGCTCACCGGAGAGTCGTTGCGTGGGGCAAGGCTCCGCGTCGAAGCCTTGGCGGACTGGTCTGTGCTGATCCCCGCACCGACAGAAACCCAGTCATTGCTTGAGTCGTTGCTTCTGCAGCGCATCGGCTCGCCAACGACCCCCAGCCGGTTCCCGCTGGGCATCGCCGAAGTTGTGCCACAGCGCGCTCGGCTTGACGTTTGGTTCGAAAGCCCTGAGTTTGTGAGCCCAGTTCTTGAGCTACTGCCCTACCGGGACACTCGCAAGTCGGTACGCGGCATCAAAGACCTGTGGGCCAAAGCTGTTGGGACCAGTGTCGAGATCGCCTTCGCACGCAATCCGGACTGCGGAGTGCTCGTGCTCAAGTCTCTGGAGAAGACTGACCTTGGCTCGGTCCTGTCTGACTACCAGTCACAATTGGAGAGTCGTCGACGTACGCCCTTGTGGAGCATTGACCCAAGTGCTCTACCACCTCTGCCTTTTCGGAACTATCGCCGAGGCCGCCCTCGTCGGGCAACGGAGATTGATCACCACAATTCAGCAGGGCAACTTGCCAGTGCTGTCTTGCGCCGCATTCGCTTGTGGGATCGTCTGGCGGGCCACATCAGCCTGAACGTCAGCACGCAATTGGCCGACCACGGCCTTGACTGGCAGATCACCCGCGGGCTGACATCAGGCAGTGCGGTACACGATGAGCGGCTCGTCTCCGTGTTGCAAGACCCCATCGCAGGCCCAGGTCTTGTTGTTGACCTAGCCAACCACGATTGCAGCGAGGGCGTTTGTGTTCTGCGGTTCGTTGCACCTTCTCGCTTTCCGAGCGGTTGGGCCAGCGTGCTCACTGTCCGCACCGTGATCGCGGACGCTCCAGCGGTGCGAAGGTCGACGAAGCCTCGCTCCTTCGAGGTACTGGGCGAGGTCCCATTTCCCAGTCGACCGGGCCGGGGCGGGGGTTCCGCAGTGGTGCCGGATGTCGTCACGCGTGGCGGGCCCGCAGCTGATGCCGACAGAAGCCAACGAGTCTCTCTCGGTCGTTGCATTCAGCTGCTGGCTCCCCGGTTCTCCAAGAGCCCGTGGGAGCTGCGTCGAGCCGCCACCCAGATCGGTGCTGCGTGGGCTCTGCAAGGTGACCGAGTCCTCGTCCTGACAACATCGCAAAGTGATCGACCGTCGCGGATCCCTCGGCGATATGGAGAGCCGGAGTGGCCAACTGCGCAGCGTCCAATGTCACCGGCCGACGCTACCTCCTGGCGAAGGCTTCGCATCGTGCCCGGGGAAGGGGACCTCTACGACTACACCTCCTATGGATATCGCAGTGAGATGCAACCTGTACTCACACGCGCACGGCAGGAATTCGATTGGATCGTCTTTAGCGACGGCTTTGACGATCACGGTATGGGGCCCTACGTAGATGAGCATGCCGATGACTACCTCGTGCTCGTTGGCAGTGGGGGCTACGAGACCACTGTGACGATCACTGAGAGCCGCGACGGAGATGCCGTGAAGCGGGAGATCCCGCTCAGCGCTGCGGAGGCAGCGATGGCTTGGCGCGAACGCAACCTGACCTGCATCCCGTTCGATCGGGTTCCAATCAGTGGCTTGATCCTTCAGCAGCCGATGCAGGACATTGAAGTCTTTGATGACTTTGTCTACCAGGTCGACGCCGAGCTTGCGCGGTGGGGTACCCCGGTACTCGCTAGGCTCCCCTATGACGGTCCCATGGATCGGTCAGGTACGGTCCTGGATGCTGTCAGCGAACAGTATCAGCGCACGTTCCTTGAGCAGTGCGCCTTGATCAAGTCGGCCCTCTCCTCAACTCGGTCATACGGTCCTCCTATCCATTCAAAGCCTGGTCAGCGGCGTAACCGAGATGTCAGGAGCACTGTCGAACAGGCGGTATCGGCGCGCTTCCCGCAGCACCTCCTGAAGAAGGCCAGGTAGGCCCGGTGTCGTTGTTCCTGGAGCGTAGCAAGTCCGCAATTGCGACCTCTATCGTCGCTTTGGCTCCTTCCCAGATGCCGGCATGGGTGACCGCACTCGCGATTCTGGCGGTGCTGGCCTACTGCGTGGTTAAGACTGTCTTCCCACAGGACTCGCCGGACCGATTGGAGTGGTGGAAGGAGCGCCGGAAGACGCATCTGACGCGGCGGCGACCGAGGTGGCGGACGTCGTGCTCATATAGGGAGTCGACGAGGCCAGCTCGCGAGGCGTTCGCGGGCGTTCAGGTCCTTGAGCCCGCAACGGACGTGGATGTGGGCGTCTCGGTCGAAGTCGTGTCTGTCCTAGACCGCGAACAGATCAGAGTTGACAGAACAATTAGGCGGCACCTGTCCGGTGGGGACTACTAGTTCTGCGGGCAGTTCGAGAGGAAGGCATCTTCTCTGCTGGCAGGGCTCAGCGGCCACTGGGACGGCAGATTATGTGAGGGGGCCGGGAAGACCGGCCCCCTCGGCACCTTTAGAGGAAGTGCCGCGCTGTCCAGAGAAGAGCCTCGATGAGTACTCGGGCCACGAGGGACCTGAGGACCTTCTGGCCTAGATCTGTGCAATACGCGCGCTTTTTGTCCGAAGATGCCACAGAGGCCCCCTCAGTCACGGCGTAGAGCCGCTCCGCCGACCGGACGGACTCAAGTCGAGTCCGCTTTGCGGTGTGCCTTGAAACCCGCCGGTCGCCAGTTGGCAGCGCAGGCAACAAGCTACACCTTCGAGACCTTGGTCAGCGAGCGCATCAAGCGTGCTGCGTGGATGGGACGACAGATGTGTGGAAACGGGCTCGTGGCGACGACTGGTCATACTGGCGCCGGCTATTTGCCAGACTGGACACATGTATGTGAAGGGTGGAGAGACCAGGGCTTCCTGGTGCACGGAACTGGCACATGCGCTGAGGGACCGCAAGTACGAGGCCAATGAGCGTGACCTGGGATGGGTCGAGGCGCTGGACCAACTGCGCGAGTGGCTTGGTGACTCGCGGCCCTACACGACACAGCACCGGCGTTCCTGGGAATCAGCGATCGCGGACTTTGCGTACGCGACCAGCCGTCTCCCAGGCCGCGCACGTAGTGTGCTGGGCGTGTCCCTGGCGGACCTGTCCCTGGCCCTGGGGCAGTTGCCTGAGGCGCGGGGGGAGGTTCGAGCACGAGCAGTAGTGCTGGCGGGCAGTCTGGACACTGCCTTGGCCAGTACGCAGCTCCTGGGGGCGGTCTGGAACGACCTGGTGGAAATGGTGCAGGGGCCGGCAGGGGCCGACGACGTGACCGGACTCGTCCGTATGCTGAGAACGCTCCTGCATCGTTCGGACCGTGATGCCGACCGGCTCTTTCAGGTCGTGACTGGAATCCTGTACGACCAGGCCACAGCAATAAGGAGCGCACAAGTGCTTCTCGGAGAACAGGACGGTCTCGCTAGGAGCCCGAAGGGCCTGCCGAGCTTCTACACACAACCTGCTGGTTTGCCGCATTCAGAGCGCGCCGGCCTGTGTAGACGCGTACTGGAGATCCCGCCACGTGATGCCCACCACATTGTGTGGCACGCATTCGACAATGCTCGGATCGGCCAGATGGTCCAGGAGTTTGGCCCGGTTACGCTCTACCATCGCGACTGGCTGCACGGGACCATCGTGGAGAACGGCCCGCACAAGCACACCCTTCCGGTGGAGATCAGCTCGCCTGACGCGGACTTCCCCGCCGATCTGCTGCCCGAAGGAAGAGACGTCGTGATAGCCCGGGTGGACCTCGGGGTCCGGGCGCGGTCCGCCGCCCCGGTTGATTCCCAACTCCAGGCCAGATCGCTGGTTGCTGCCGCTTCGTTCCCCGAAGCACAGCATGGCTGGCAGATGTTCAACGGATACATCCACTTCGGGGACGGGTACCGCACCGACGAGTTCTTCAGCAAGCCAGAAGAGGACCGCACGGAGCAGGCGCCGTTCGGCCACCTCGACGTGACCGCCCGACGGCTCTCCGAACTCGCCCCGCGTGTTATCCCGTTCTTGCCAGAAACGAGCTCAGATCTAGCGGCCGTGATTGACGCGATCGGCTGGTGGAAAAGCACTGGGACCCAGCCCGCCCACCCTGCTGTGATCCTCGACGTCAGAATCCTGGAGATCCTCTCCGCCGCGACATCGGGAGGGCCCTGGTACGAATTCCTTGACTGCTACTACAAGAACGCGTGGATCCATACGCAGATCGCCGGGCGCCTCGTGCAGTTGGCATGGCGCGCACTGGACCACCGAAACCATCTCGACCCTCAAACCGCAGCACAGATCGAACGGCGTCGCAGGACCCTTGTCCTTCATGAGGCGTCGCCTGGCTTTCGTGTCGACCTCGCCCAGGTCATTGCCAGTCTCCCTTTCCTGACTGCCGTCTACCCAGAGAACATGCCGAATCGTAGGCGAGCAACCGACTTGGTCCACCGCCTCGCGGACAGCGATTCTCGGGCCGAGTGGTACAGCGCGCTGGAAGGCACATGGTCACGTGCGGTGTGCCGGCTGCGGTCGGTACGAAATTCCATTGCGCACGGCGGCCCCTCGACAATCGCAGCGGTCGCCACGGTCGCCCCGTTTGCCCACGGCCTCGCGGGTGACGCGCTGCTGGACAGTCTGACCGGACTGATAGAGGGACACAGCCAGGAACAAGGGCAGGAGGGCAGGCGCAATCGGGAAGACCGCTGGGTGCGTCAGTGGCTGTCGGGAGCATCGGCGGCGGAGGCTTTCTCCAATACCCCTTCGTAGCTCACAGGGTTCGGCTGGAGCCGCTCTGGCTGTCTTTGTCGCCAGCTACCTCTGATCGTTGATTGGTGTCTCATGGCGGCGTGACGGCGGCCAGCTCAGTGACGCTGGTGCCGCACTACTGGGCTGCCGCCAGGCTGCCCAGGTGCAGGCCAGCGGTCCTGGCAGCGCGCAAGGCGTCCCTGGCGCGCGCCGCGCCGCTGCGGGTGACCTGCTCGCTCCCGCCGACGCCGACCGTTCGCGCACCGAGGCCCGCGCATGCCCGACAGATGCCCGGCTGGGGCACCGGGTCGTGGCACTTGGAGCACTCGGCGTACCGGGTCGCTGCGGGTCGTACAGCGGGTTGGACGGGCGGTATCTTGCGCTCCAGGCGGTAGCGGAGCACCGCGACGGCCGAGTGCATCGGGGCGGGCAGGCCCGGCAGCAGGGCCTGGGCAAGGTCGGCCTGGGTCGCGCCGTGCTCCAGCCACTGCGCGACGAGGGGCGCGAGTTCCTCGGCTTCGGCCTGGCCGAGCCGCAGGCGCGGCTCGGGCCGGATCACTCGGAACAGCGTGGCAACCGCCTCGCGGACCTGCTCGTCCGGCACCGCCACGGGCTGCTCGGCGGTCTCCTCCTCGGGGTCTTCCGACCGCCCTCCCGTCCTCGTCAGCGGTTGGTCGGCGAGGACCGGCTCGGCGGGATGGGAGGGTTCTTTCACCAGGTCCTTTACAAGGACGCCAGCGCCACCGGTGGTCGCTTCACCGGAGGCCGGACGGGTGACACCCGGCAGCACCGTGAGCTGCGGGGTGTCGTAGACATGGGTCTCGGTGATGATCGTGCCGTCCGGCATGCGGATCTTCTCGACCCGATAGAAGCCGGCCTCGGCCAGCTCCTTCAGGGCCTTGCGGATCGCGCCCCGGCCCTGCGGGCTGGTGTCGGCCATGTGCCGACCGTCCTCGCGCCAGCCGTCGGGCCGGGAGAGGAGGTCCGCGAGCAGGCCGCGGGCGGTGTAGGAGAGCCGTCGGTACTGCAGGACAGCGTTGGGGAGCACGGTGAAGTTGCGCACGTGGGCGCTACGATGGACGCGCATCGGGAGGTACCACTCCTGGTGCCGGACCCCGGAGCGTTGGCGCGCTGCCGGGGTCGCCTATTTGTGGTTAGGCCACGGAACGTAGCACACGCACCGTTCGAAGATCGACACGATCGGCGAGCGATCGCGATCACACATCCGCCGGGCGCAACCGACCTCTCGGTGACCGCTGAGTGTCAGCTACTGCCATCGCGATAGGTCGTGAGCGGCTGCGGTCCAGCCGGGCAGCCGAACCAGCCGCAGTGAACATCCAGCGCCAGAGCAAGCTGCCCTCGGCACCACCTGCGACCTGACCCACTGAAGCGCTTGTGCAAGTTCTATGACATCAACTAAAGTGCGCTTGGCTGTGATGTGCTTCGATGGAAAGTGCTGACCTCAAGGAGCTCTGACGCATGGACGTGCCGCTCTCTCCCTGGATGACCGAGCTGTTCGGTGAGCAGGCGCTCGCCGTCCGTACCGGGCTGGGCCAGGCCCTCCGGAACATGCAGGCCAATGCGCAGGCCGTCCAGGAGCAGGCGGACGTCCGGACGAAGCACCCGTTCGGGACTTCGCGGTGGGCCGGCCAGTTCGAGCGGGTCTACGAGGAGCTCAGGGAGCTTCCCGGGGCCAAGCCGGTGAAGCCGTACCGCTTCCCATTCGAGCTGATGCTGGTCGGACGAGGCCTGATCTACCCGTTCCTCTACGCGAGGACCCGGTCCGACATCCTGACCGCGCGCGTACCCAGCAACTCCGGGATGGTCCGGGAGCTGTTCGCCTTCGCCCCGGCTCCGGCGGCTCCGACAACTGTCCAGGGCGCCTTCGACTTCGAGTTCGCCGCACCGCCCGAGGAACCGGCAGTCGAACTGCACGGCGGTCTCACCGCTGTGCCTCCGGACACCTGTCTTGTCCTGGTGCCCTTTGCCTGCAACTCCTCGGACCTTCTGGAGGCGCAGTGGGGCATCGCCGCTCCCAGCGCCAACGGGCTGTTGGACTGGGTAGGCGGACCGGAGGCACTGCCGCTTCCGGAGACCGTCACCTTCCATGGGAAGCGCCTGTCGTCCATCCCGGCTCAGGTCGGACCCGCAATTCTGGAGCACACCAGCTTCGACCAGGGTGAGACGCCTACTCTTGCCATGTCGTCCCGTTCGAACGTGGATCGAACGCTCAACGTGACGCCACTGACCGAAGCGGAACCAGCGAACCCTCAGATCAACGAAAACGATGCGACGAACTAGGCAAGACCTCATCCCGGGACTGGAAGAACGTGGGATCACCCCTCGTGCCGTCATCGACGGTTTCGATCCAGCCCGGCTCACCCAGGCCCGCCGACTGGCGGAGATGACCAAGAAGGATGTCGCTGAGCGGCTCGGTGTCACGCCGGCCGCCGTCGGCCAGTACGAGACGGGAGTTGCCAAGCCCAGACCGGAGCTGGTTCCCGGCCTGGCGGACATCCTCAGCGTGCCGCTGTCGTTCTTCTTGGCCGGTCGGCCGAGCAGCCGCCTCGATGCCTCGATGGCTCATTTCCGGAGCCTTCGCAGCACTCCGAAGGCCCAGCGCGAACGGGCGCTGGCCTTCGCCGAGCAGGTCTGGGAACTGACCTACGCCCTGGAGCTGCGGGTACAGCTGCCAGCCGTGGACCTGCCCGGCTTTGCCGGAGGGGAGGTGCATCCCGGCGAAGAGCTACCGACAGAGCCTGCGGCGGCGGCGCGAGAGCTGCGTTGCCGTTGGGGTCTGGGGGACGGTCCGGTCACCCACCTCGTGAGGCGGATGGAGTCCCACGGCATCATCGTGGTCATGCCGCCGGCGGGCGACACATCGGCCACAACTGTCGACGCATTCTCCTCCCGGACTGCCCGGCCCCTCGCGGTCCTGACGTCCAATCGTGCTGATGACGTCTACCGGCACCGCTTCACCGCCGCACACGAGTTGGGTCATCTGGTGCTTCACGGCGACGCCACCGGGGACAGCCGGCAGGAGAAGGAAGCTGACGCCTTCGCGGCCGAGTTCCTCACCCCGCAGTCCAGCATCCTGCCGCTCCTCCCTCGCCGCATGGACCTCGCGCGCCTGGCCGAACTGCGGCGCACCTGGGGCGTCTCCATACACTCGTTGATCTACCGCTGCCGTGAACTCGGGCTGACCTCGGATGCGACGACCAGCCGCGCCTACCAGCGCTTGCGCGCGCTCGAAGGGCAGCCGGGATTCGCGTCCGAGTCGGTCAACGGCTTCTCCGGCGAACAGCCCGCCCTCCTGCGCCAGGCCTTCGAACTCGCGGCCGAGGAGGACGGCCTCACGGTCGAGAAGCTCGCCCGTGAACTCGCTTGGAAGTCGGAACGCGTCTGTGAGCTGCTGGGAGTGCGGAATGAGCGCCCGGTGCTTCGCCTGATCAGCAGTCATTCTTGACGCCAAGGCCTGGCCATGGCTGGCTGATAGGGAGACCGGCTCGATGCCGGTCTCCCTATCGGCTCTTCGCTGGCGAAGAGCCTTTGCGCTCGGGTTCTTCGGTCAGCTGAGGTAGGTGTGCCGGAAGAGCCCGTCGAAGCCGAGGCCTCGGTACATCTCGTCGAAGGACGCCCACACCTGCTCGTCTTTCGCGGCGCCTCGCGCGGCGGTGACGTCGGCGGTCTCCAGCTCGTGTTCCCGCCACTTGTATTCCGTTGCAGGTTCCTGCTCGTTGCCGAGCTGCCTTGGTGACTTTGGCCCGCGTACGTCTTGGCCGTCAGCTTGTAGGACGAAGGTTGGGGGTGGCGGGCGGCCATCGCAGCTTGCGATAGGCGTTCGTTGGTCTGGTCGATTCCTGCGGGCATACCTCACGTCTGGTCATCGATACGCTGAGCCCGTGAGTCAGCACCCTGCCCAAGCCGACCGACGTCGTCCCGGCCTCTGGTACGTCCTTTCGCCGATCCTGAGCGTAGGCCTGCTCGCCTGCGCACCGTTCTGGCACGCCTCCACGCGGTTGTCCCGCGCTCATCAGCGCGATGCAGCGAAGGCTCGCCGCCTGGCCATCGTGTTCACCGCCGTCCTCGCCGGCGGCCTACTCATCCCTCCTGCCGCAGGCTTCACCGCGCTCGCCGGGATGATCATCGCCCCGATCCTCGCCTCGCCGTACCGATCCCTGATCTATGGCAACACCGCTCAGCAGCCGATACCGGCCGCTTCGGAGCCCGCTGGCGCTCTCGCCGTGGCCCAACAGGCCCGAGCCCTGCGGGCCGAGGCGCGCCGTATCGTTCAGGACGATCCTGCCATGGCCCGTGAGCTGGGTATCGGCCGACCGGGCCGAGGCAACGGGTACGACGACGGCGGGCTGCTCGATCTGAACAGCGCCAATGCCCAGACGATCGCTCAGGTACTCGATGCCAGCCCAGATATGGCCGAACGCATCGTCACCGCCCGCCGGGAGATTGGCGGCGCGTTCCGCTTGCTGGATGAGGTCATCACGTTCGCGAGCCTCACCGAGGGCGAAGAGCTGGTCGTCCGTGAACGCGGAGTCCTACTGCCGTGTTGAACAGCACGTCGGGAGCCTCAGGGAGGAGGCGCTGGAATTCGGCGCGGTCCTGGTCGGTCATGGTGGCGACGAGGCCAGTTCCGGTGGCGGCGTGGTCGGGGAGCGCGATCCAGTACCGGTAGGCGAGGACGCGGAGGGCGTCGAGCGGGTCGACGAGGTCTCGCTTCAGCAGGAGCTTGTACACGTCGAAGAGGGCTTCGAGCTCTTCCTCTCCGGCGGCGTCGGCGATGGCCTGCTCGGGCTCGCTGAACGGGCGCCCGTCTTGGTGGGACCAGGTGTTGGTGTCGTCGCGGTAGACGAAGTCCGCGTCGAACAGCAGCTTCATGATGTTGCGGTTGACGAGGTTGGGAGTGGTCAAGGCTCTCCTTGGGGAGTTGCATGTGGATGCGCGGCTGTCGGCGGCTTGGTGGCCGTCGCTCGGTGGTGGTCTGGCGAATCGCTTCTGTGCGTTCCGGGGCCGTTAGCCTCGGGGTTCAGCGCTTGCGGCGTTGGGGGTTGAGTCCGGGCTGGTGTGCCAGGGCCGGCTGATCCGTGCCGAGTGCGGGTGTGACGGGCCTGGTGGTGCGGAGGCGGGCGGCGTCGGCGGCGCGGTTGGGTTTGGGGTTACGGCTGGTGTGCTGGATGCGGCCGAGGAGGACCTTGGCGGGCTGGCGAGCCGTGGCGAGTTCGCGGCGGGCGGCTGCCTCGGTGAGGAGTTGGCGGGGTTGGTGGCCGCTGGCTTCGGCGTCGGCGAGGACGGTGGCGAGGGCGGGCCAGGTGGGGTCGGCGAGGATCCGTGCGGCGTGGCTGGGGATGGCGGCGCGGAGGTCGTGAGCGAGGTCGTTGATCGTCTCCTGGGCGGGCTGGCGGTGGGCGAGGGCGGCGAGGTGTTCGGCGGCGGCCTGGTCGTAGGCGCCCTGCAGGTGCTGGACGGCGAGCTGGGCGGCCTGGGCCTGCTGGTGGTGGCCACGGGCCTGGTGCCAGCGGCCGGCGAGGACCGCCGCCCAGACGAGGGCGGCGATCAGGACGGTGAGGGCGTTGCCGCCGGGTCCGTCGCCGGCGTGGAGGATGTCGCGGGCGGCCCGACGCAGGTCGGCGGCGGCTCGGTGGTCGGCGCGTACCCGGGAGTGTTGGGCGCGGGCGAACGTGCGGGTGGCGGCTTGTAGTTCGGCGCGCAGCTCGTCGGGTGCTCGCTGGGCGGTGGCGTTGATGATGTCGCCGAGGGCGGTGATCTGGGCCTGCGCGAGCGCGCTGTCCCCGGTGTCTCCGTCGGCTTCGGTGAGGTGGAGGGTGTCGAGGGCGTCAGTGGTGCGCTGCCAGCTGGTGCTGTGGCGGTAGCGGAGGGCGGTGGGGTGCTCCTCCGGGGCGCTGGTGGCGAGGAGTGCTTGGAGCTTGGGCAGGGAGAGATCAGGGGCGATCTTGCTGCCGGAAAGGTAGTTGGGTATGCCGTCGGTCTTGAGGTCGCCGGGCCGGGCTACGGAGTACCCCTTCAGGTCGCCGGAGGCTGATCAAGCACCGCGAGAGCGTCAAGACGGTGCAGAAGCAGCTCGGCCGCGCCAAGCCGTCGATCACGCTCAACACCTACACGCACCTGTGGCCGGACGAGGAGGACACAACGAGGACGGCGATCGAGGCTGTCTTCAGTAGCGCACCCTCGATGTGCCTCCCCAGGCCAAGGCGTTGAGTGTCGGGTGGCGCTCTCACGGTAGGCATGTCGGCCGCGAAGCGGGTGGCCGCCGTTTGGACGTGCACCATCTACCACAGAGCCGTCGTGCAACGTGGGGTCATTTCTCGAACGTAAGTCCTTGGGGCCAACTGGCTTGATCTCAGGGCGCGTTGTCAGTTGCGTCCTCTACCGTGCGAGATGGAGTGTTCAACTCGACGAGGAGGACTGCCATGGCCGAGCAACTGCGTCGGAACTACAGCAACGCCACCGTGGCCGCGTTGATGACCGCGCTGCGGGGCTCCGACCGTACGCGTCATCGACGGGGAGCCGATGCTGAATCTCGACATCGCGCACATCCGAGCCCTCAAGCCGGAGGGGAAGCGGTTCGACGCGATGTGGACCCTGGAGCAGAGGAACAGCTTCGCCAACTTGTTGCTGCTGTGCAACGTGCACCATAAGCGGGTCGACGGGGCAGGCGGAGAGAACTACACCGTGGAGATCCTGGAGGAGTGGAAGCGCGTTCGTGAGGCGGACGGACGAGACGCCCTGGCGGGACTGAGCGGTCTGACCGAGGCGCGGCTGGTGGAGATGATCTACGAAGCGCAGGAAGCGTACGTCGAGCGGATCGGCCCCCTTTTGGGGAGCATCGCAAAGGAGATGCCAGAACTGGCGTCCCTGATGAAGGTCCTCAGGTCGGACCTGGAGGTGCTGCGCGGCAGCCGGTTGGGGGTCTCCGAGGACACGGCTTGGATGCTTCACGAGGCCAGCAACGGGCTCCAGCACCTTCAGGACAACGCCCCCTGGCTGCATGAGGCCAGCCGTGACCTGCGCCACCTTCAGGACAATGCCCCACTGCTCGCGAACGCCGCCAGCGCCCTCTCGCGGTTGGCTGATCTGCCGTCGTCGCTGAGCTCGGCTGCCGGTGACATCCGGAGCGCGGCTGCGGCGTTGGCGGACGCAAAGTACTGACGGGTTCCGGGCGCGACGCGGAATCGACTGAGGTGTCGATGACCGACTTGGTGCCCGCACCGCCGGTCAGAAGTCAGCCCTACTCGGCAAGGGCACAACGAGGGTCGTCGGTGGCGGTTGTCCCCGCCGAAGTGCCCTCGTTGTGCCCTGTGGCCACCTGGAGCCTGCGTTTCCGCCCCGCTGACCTGCGAGTCTGCGGCGATTGCGGCGCTGACCCGGAAAACTCCTGTCACGTGTTTTCCCCGCAACGTGATCTCGATCCCAGGTAGGCCCTAGCGGTTCGTCGCGAGGAAGCGGAGGTACCGGCGCAGGCCGAAGGCGCGGCGATGTTGTTCGACAGCCGTGGAGAGCTGGGCGACCAGCAGATTGTGGGCGGCGCTCGCGCTGGCGAGTTGGGCTTGTTGCTGGAGGAGCAACGCGCGCTGCTTCTGAGTAGCCGTCTGGTGCTGCTGCTTCTCCGTGTTGGCCTGCTGCTGGTGGGTGGTGATGCGCTGTTGGAGCTGAGTGCGCTTCAGTGAAGCCGCGCTCTCGGCCCGCGCGATGTCGGCTTCGTGCTGCTTCTTCTGCGCGGCGAACTGCTGGCGGATCGCCGTTCGCTCCTGCTGGCTCAGACTGGTCGGAGCCGACTTCTGGGCTCGTTGCTCTAGCGAGGTCCGCCAGCTTTCGAGTGCGGCGGCCCGGACTTCGCCAACGCCCGGAACCTTGACCTCCTGGCCGTTGGGCCTGATGAGGAACGCGTCGCGGTTGTTGTACCGGCTGCTCTGCATATACCGGACACCGGTGAAGTCGGCGGCCGTGCGGATGCCGGCGGCGACCAGCGCGGTGACTGTCCCCGAGCCCATATTGGAGAGCCTCTTGACCTCTTGAATGGAGGATCGGCCGAGTCTTTCCCGGACGTGTGTCCTGATCGCGAACGCCAGCGCGGCTTCCAGCCGCTTCTGCTCCGTGGTGGCCAGCGTGCTCAATTTCGTCCGGAGGCTGCCGGTCTCCTTGTTGAGCGCGCTCGTGATCCGGGCCTGTTCGTCGCGCAGTTTGGCCTGGAGGTTTTTGATCTGCTGATTGATCTGTGCGTCCCGGTGCGCGCTGACCTTGGCCAGGGCATCGATCTCCTCGCGGACCTTCTGCACTGCTGCCGCCGGGTCCTCCACCGTTCCCGCCTGCTGTTGAAGCGCCCGCAGCCGGGCTTTCGAGGCTTTGACCTCGGGACAGGAGGACCGCGTGGCCTGGAGGGCGCCACCGGACACGAGGAGAGCCCCGATCTGGGCAGCGGCCAGATAGCCGTAACCGGCGGGCATCACGCTGATGGCGGTCAGCGCCACGGGGGCGGCCGACCCGGTCAGTGCGAGGACGCCGGAGAGGACATCGGTCGCTCGGCGACGCGCGAAGCCCCCGGAGGTGATCGTGCCGGCACTCCCGCTGCTTCCCGCCGGGGCGTTGCGTGGTGGCGGGATGTGCCCGGCAAGCCAGGAGGGGGTTCCGTTCGCAGGGGCTGCCGTAGGAGTTGGACGCTGGGTCGAAATCGCACCGGCTGTGGACAGCGCCGGTACCGCGTGGGTGCCCGCAGTGAGCAGGCTGTGCGTTTGCGCGGCCAGCGCTCGAAGGTTCGGGTCCGCATGGGTCAGCAGCAGGCTCCAGACCAGCGAGGACCGCGGCTCCTTGAAGTCATCCTCCTTCAGAATCAGGAACTCTCCCTGATCGTCGTGCAGTTGAGCCCAGATGTCGGGATCGGTGGCAATCGCGACCAGGCTGAGGTGGATGATCCAGGACGAGAAGCGGTCCATCGAGGGGCCGAAGTCCGAGCTCGTGCGGCTCGGGGACTGGTAGTTGCGGTGGCCGTTCTCCGTGGACCCCTGTCCCTTGAGGTCCGGAACGTACATTCCGTCGTAGTCGACGAGGCGGAATGTGCAGTCGGACGCGACCAGGAGGTTTCCGTGCTGGAGGTCGCCATGGGCGATGCCGAGCTTCTCCAGGTCGGCCACCAGTGCGGAGAACTGCTCGGCAACCCTGAGGATGGCCGTCGAGTCCCGAACGTTCCGGTCGATCCAGGTGATCAGATTGGTGCCCTCCGCCCAGGCCATCTTCAGGGTCGGGTACCACTGGCCGGCGACGAGGACGCCCCGCGGCAGATACTCGATTCCGACCGGCCAGGGCTGGGACAGCTTGGCGTGCCTGAGGCCGGCGAGCTGCTTGCTGATGGCCTGGTAGCGGGCCTCCAGGGTGCTGCTGTCGCGGGTGAAGCACTTCAGCGCGTATCGCTGACCACCCGGGGCGGTGATGGAGAAGACGCTCGCGAAGTTCCCTGAGATCGCCTTCGGCCCGAGCACGGGGCTCTGCTGGACCGTACCGTGTTTGAGATCGGGGTCCTCGAAACACAGCGCGGGGTTCTGAAGGGCTTCCACATAGTTCGCGCCGGTCGGAAATCTGCGTCCGGCGACAGGTCCACCAGCGGGGGAGACCGCCATCACCCCTCCGTCTTCACCCGCACGCGAATGAGGGCTACGTCGTCGTTGCGCATCCGGGACTCGGCCCGCTCGTGATGGAGCCAGTCGGCGAATGTCTCCTCGCCCAGATCGGCGAGCCTGCCCAACTGCTTCCCTGCTCCGCCCGATTCGATCTCGGGGTGCGACAGCAGCCACGCCGCCAGGGCATCGGTTGCCAGGAGGATCTCGTCGTGTGTGCGCAGCTCGCCCGCTGCGGTCGACATCCGGCTGGCGATCAGCGTGGCGTCCCGGTTGCGGCTGCTCAGAAGTTGAGGGGTGATACCGAATCCGTGGCCGTCCGTGATGGGGAACGAAGTGACCAGGCGGTCGTCACGGAGGTGGAGGAGACAACTGTCGCCGAGGGCGAGGGCACGCCAGGCCCAGCGTGGCACCGCCTCGGAACCCTCCGGACCGGGAGGTACCGCCTGCACGTGAACGGCCGTCAGCGTTGCGAAGGCCCCCTTCTGCAGACCCGGTTGCTCGTACCAGGCGATCGGCCGCCCGCTGGCCGCCCGCTCCGCCTGGTACGTCGAGAGGTACCCGTCCCACTGGTCGACGGTGCGGGCCAGGAGATCCTCGACGAAGGCCCCGGACAGGACGCCCTGCCGATCCCCCCGCTCATCGGCAGCCACCATCGACGCGACCGCGCCCTTCACCAGTTGCCTGGCCCAAGCTCCGGCGAGCAGGCTCTCGGACGCCCCGTCGGACACGGCGGCGAAGAGCGAACTGGTGTCGGAAGACAACGAGGCCTCGATGGCGTCCTCGCACTCCTCCAACGAGTTGCCCGTCTTGGGCACGCGGAAGTGCTGGACGTCAAGGGGCGTTGAGTGCGCGCCCACGCCGTTCAGCGTAGTTCCGTGGCGCGCGTACCGATGTCGAGGAACTCGATGATGGACGTGATGTCGGCGTTGTAGACGAAACCGCGCGTGGCCTCGCTGACACGGTGGCCCTGCGAAGCGGTGTAGGAACGCATGTGGCTCGGCAGCACGCTCGACATGTGGAAGAGCAACCGGGAGTAGGTATCCGGGAGTTCGCTCTCGCTGTCGGGGAAGGTGACGGGAGTTCCGCTCGCCCCGGAGACGTGCAGGTTGAAGAGGAGCACCGGACCGTCGGCGGTGGCGTGCGAGGCGAGTCCGATGGCCGCGCTCGTGGGGTCGCCGTCGGTGGACTCGCCGTCCGTCAGGTTGAGGACGATGGGCGGGAAGCCGCCCGGGTGCTGGTCGACCCAGCGGGCGACCAGGGAGTCGGCGTAGCCGAGGGCCCGGGTCATCGGGGTGCCGCCGTTGGTGACCGGGTCCATCCAGACCGGGAACTGTACGGTCGTTTCGACGAGACCGCCGGCGCCGTCCGGAACCTTCTTCGTACGGCTCTCCAGACGGGCGGGGCTGTTCGCGATCTCGCTCAGCGGCACGAGGTCACGCCCGGCCAGCGCGCCGGTGAAGGCGGAGCCGACCTGGGTGTGGCCGTAGCCGATCACGGCGACGTGGAAGTAGTCGCGGACGCCTTCTTCCTTCGCGCACTTGACCGACAGCTCGGTCAGCAGCCGGTTGATGGCGTCGGACACGACCTGGGCGCGTTGCTGGACCGTCTCGCCGCTGCCGATGGGATCGCTCATCGAGGCGGACTGGTCCACCAGGAAGATGAAGCAGCCGGGGTTGGTGCGGCTGATTTCGGCGGTGTAAGGCATCTCGGTGACCCGGCTCCTCTTGCGCGACGGGGGACCGAATCGCACGGCACAGGAACACGTGCGGGAAAGCCTGACCCCCCAGGGAAGCCGATCGTAGCGGATGGTGTGCTATGGAGTCACCGTGTTCTGGAGCCGGAAGCCTCTGTGGCCGAACACCTCCGCGTTCACCCGTGGCGGGACGAGGAGGGCACAACGAGGACGGCGATCGGGGCTGTCCCCGCCGAAGTGCCCTCGTTGTGCCCTGTGGCCATCTGGAGCCTGCGTTTCCGCAGCTCAGCGGGGTCGACTAGCGGTAGTTCACGTACTGGAGCGCGAAGTCCAGGTCCTTGCCCTTGAGCAGGGCCTGCACGGTCTGCAGGTCGTCGCGGCTCTTCGAGCTGACCCGCAGCTCGTCGCCCTGGACCTGAGCCTTGACGCCCTTCGGGCCCTCGTCACGGATGATCTTCGCGACCTTCTTGGCATCCTCCGTGGAGATGCCCTCCTTGATGTCCGCGAAGATCTTGTACTCCTTGCCGGACAGCTGCGGCTCGCCGGCGTCCAGGGCCTTGAGCGACAGTCCGCGCTTGATGAACTTGCCCTGTAGGACGTCCAGGATGGCCTTCACGCGCTCCTCGCCGTTGGCCTTCATCTCGATCTTCTCGCCGGAGCGGCTGATCTCGCCGCCGACGCCCTTGAAGTCGAAACGGGTGGCGATCTCACGGGAGGTCTGGTTGATCGCGTTGTCGACCTCCTGCCACTCGACCTTCGAGACGATGTCGAAACTGGAGTCGGCCATGGGTGTTGGTCTCCTTGATGTTCTGGCTTCACTGGCACGGCCTGCCCCACCGGGCGTCCGCCTCCCCAGCCTATCCAGCGGCACCCCGCCCCCGCCCCCGACAGCCACGCCGCGGCCCTTGATCATCACGTGACCTATCGAGTGGCGGAGCACCCCCCGGCATCAGGTATTGTTTACGACGTCGAACGGGGCGTACGCCCCGGGAGACGAAATCCTGGCTGGTTGCCCGAGCGGCCAAAGGGAGCAGACTGTAAATCTGCCGCGCAAGCTACGCAGGTTCGAACCCTGCACCAGCCACAGGATGGAGAACAGCCCCCGATCTGCGGAGACGCGGATCGGGGGCTGTTGTCGTTTTCGCGTCGCGTGAGGGGCGCGGTGCTGCGGTGGCGCCGCCGGGCGCACTTATTGCGCATTGCTTGCAATTACGGGCAGTAGGCAGCAGAGTGGGTGCGGGGGTGGGTGGGGCCGTTCAGCGTGATTGTGGTGGTGTCCCGGGTGTGCGTAGGGCGCGCCGGGGGTTCTTCGCAAGAGCTGGTCGTCTTCCCAACCGGCGCCCGCCGGGACAGCGGCCCACCCATCCCCGCCACCGCCCCCCGCCATGAGCTCTCCCGCGGTGCGTCAAGGGCCCGTCAATGGTTCCTGGGGTGGCGTCAGGAACGCGTAGGGGTCGGGGGAAGGGCAGGGGTGCGGCCCGCAGGATCGGAGGAACTACCGATCGCGGAGGTTCCGTCCGATGTCCAGCGCCATCACCACCCCGGCCGTCACGGCCGAACCCGAGCCGCCGGACGCCGCTGCGGGCGACGAGCGGCACCGGCTGAGTGCGCTGGGCGGTCTGTCGGCGCTGTCGTTGGACGCGATGGCCTCGGTCGCGTACGGGCCGGAGTCGATCGTGCTGGTGCTGGCCGCGGCCGGCGCGTACGGGCTGGGCTTCACGCTGCCGGTGACGGTGGCGATCGCGGTGCTGCTGGGCGTGCTGGTGGCGTCGTACCGGCAGGTGATCGCGGCGTTCCCGGACGGCGGCGGCGCGTACGCGGTGGCGAAGGAGCACCTGGGCCGGCGGACGGCGCTGACGGCGGCCGCCTCGCTGGTGATCGACTACATCCTGAACGTGGCGGTCTCGGTGACCGCGGGGGTGGCGGCGCTGACTTCGGCGGTGCCGAGCCTGTACGACGACCGGGTCTGGCTGTGCCTGGGCGTGCTGGCCCTGGTGACGGCGGTGAACCTGCGGGGGATCGCCGAGTCGGCGCGCTGGTTCATGGCGCCGACGGCCGTCTTCGTGGTGTCGATCCTGGCGATCATCGTGGTCGGCCTGTTCCGGGACGGCCCGGCGAGCACCGAGGCCGCCGCGGGCCACGCCTCGACGCTGGCCGAGAACGCCACGACCGTCGGCGCGCTGCTGCTGCTCAAGGCGTTCGCGGCCGGGTGCTCGGCGCTGACCGGGGTGGAGGCGGTGGCGAACGCCGTCCCGTCGTTTCGGACCCCGCGGGTGAGGCGGGCGCAGCACACCGAGGTGGCGCTCGGCGCCCTGCTCGGCGTGATGCTGATCGGGCTGGCCGTGCTGATCGGCCGTTTCCACCTCCAGCCGGTGGAGGGCGTCACGGTGCTGGCCCAGCTCGCCGACGCCTCGCTCGGCCACGGCGCCGCGTTCTACGTCGTCCAGTTCGCCACCGTGGTGCTGCTCGGGCTGGCCGCGAACACCTCTTTCGGCGGGCTGCCGGTGCTGCTGCACCTGCTCGCCCGGGACAACCACCTGCCGCACGTGTTCGCGCTGCGGGCCGACCGCCAGGTGCACCGGCACGGGGTGCTGTTCCTCGCCCTGGTGTCGGCGGCGCTGCTGGTCGGCTCGGGCGGGGACGTGAACAGCCTGGTGCCGCTGTTCTCGATCGGCGTGTTCGTCGGGTTCACGATCTGTCAGGTCGGCATGGTCCGGCACTGGTCCGTGCACCGGCCGGCCGGCTGGGCGTGGAAGGCCGCGCTGAACGGGTTCGGCGCGCTGCTCACCGGGGTCGCGACGGTGGTGGTGACCGGCACCAAGTTCACCGAGGGCGCCTGGGGCATCGTGGTGGCGCTGCCGCTGCTGGTGGTGCTGTTCGAGGCGGTGCACCGCAGCTACGGGCTGATCGGCGAGCGGCTGGAACTGGGCCGGGTGCCGGGCGCGGTGACCCGCCAGCGCAGCCTGGTCGTCGTGCCGGTGACGGCGATCACCCGGCTCACCCGGGACGGCCTGTCGGCGGCGCTGTCGCTCGGCGACGAGGTGCTGGCGGTGACGGTGGTGCACGAGCAGTCCGAGGCGGAGGCGCTGCGGCGGGACTGGGAGCTGTGGCAGCCGGGCGTGCCGCTGGTGGAGATCCCGGAGGACCGCCGCCGGCTGGGCCAGCCGATCGCCGCGTTCGTGAACCGGCTCGGCGAGGAGCACGCCTACGACCGGCTGACGGTGCTGATCCCGGAGGTGGAGCCGGCCCGCTGGTGGCAGCGGGCGCTGCAGAACCGGCGCGGCGCCGTGATCGACCGCGCGCTGCGCCGGCACACCGACGCGGTGGTCTGCCGGCTGCGGATGCGGATGTGACCCGGGCCGGTGCAGCCGAGGTGTTGGGCGTCCACACCCCGGGCGTCCACACCCTGGACGCCCGATAACAACCTGGCATCTTGACGCAGTCTTAACGGGGCGGCCTTAACGCCCTCGATACGCCCGGCACGTGCCCGCCCGCAGTGGCCCTGACCTGCGGGAAGTCCATGAGGGCGGGACGTGCCGGGCCGGCGCCGCAACGGATTCCGTCGTGTCCGACCGAACTTACGCTCGCCAACGTGTTCAACGTGCCCCAGGCGCTCAAGCGCCTCGTCATCGGCCGGGCCATGCGCAGCGAGGAGCTCGGCGAGACGCTGCTGCCCAAGCGGCTGGCGCTGCCGATCTTCGCCTCCGACCCGCTCTCCTCGGTCGCCTACGCGACCCAGGAGATCCTGCTGGTGCTCACCGTCGGTGGCGCCGCCTTCCTCTACCTGACCCCGTGGGTCGCGGCCGGTGTGGTCGCGCTGATGGCGGTCGTGGTGATGTCCTACCGCCAGGTGGTGCACGCCTACCCGAGCGGCGGCGGCTCGTACGAGGTGGTGTCCCGCAACCTCGGCGCCAACTCCGGTCTGGTGGTGGCCGCCTCGCTGCTGGTCGACTACGTGATGACGGTCGCGGTGTCGGTGGCCTCCGGGGTGGACAACATCATCTCGGCGGTGCCGTCGCTGGCCGGTCACCGGGTCTGGCTGGCGCTGGGTTTCGTGCTGCTGCTGATGGCGGTGAACCTGCGCGGCGTCCGGGAGTCCGGCAAGGCCTTCGCCGCGCCGACGTACCTGTTCATCGGCGGCATCCTGCTGATGGTGGTCACCGGGCTGGTCCGGGTCGCGCTCGGCGACGCGCCGGTGGCGTCCAGCGCCTCGTACGGGATCCTCCCGGAGGAGGGCAAGGACACGGTGGCCGGCCTCGGCCTGCTGATGCTGGGCCTGCGGGCGTTCGCCTCCGGCTGTACGGCGCTGACCGGGGTGGAGGCGATCTCCAACGGCGTCCCGGCGTTCCGGGCGCCGAAGGCGAGGAACGCCGCGCGCACCATGGCCGTGATGGGCACCACGGCCGTGGTGATGTTCGTCGGCATCACCGCCCTCGCGCTGATCGCCAAGGTGCACATCACCGAGGGCGGCGCCTGTCGGCTGACCGGCTTCCCCGGCGACTGTGCGAGCACGCCCCAGCAGACCGTGATCGCCCAGCTCGCGGCGGCGATCTTCGGCGGCGACCACAGCGTGCTGTTCTACGCGATCCAGGCGGTCACCGCGCTGGTGCTGATCCTGGCCGCCAACACCGCCTTCAACGGCTTCCCGCTGCTGGCGTCGATCCTGGCCGAGCACCGCTACCTGCCCCGGCAGATGCACACCCGCGGGGACCGGCTGGCCTTCTCCAACGGCATCATCGCGCTCGCGGTGGTGGCCGGCGGGCTGCTCTGGCTGTACGACGCGAACGTCACCAGCCTGATCCACCTGTACATCCTGGGCGTCTTCACCTCCTTCACGCTGTCCCAGATCGGCATGGTCCGGCACTGGAACCGGGCGCTGGCCACCGAGACCGATCCGGTGGTGCGCCGCTCGGCGCTGCGCTCCCGGGTGATCAACGCCTTCGGCGCGGTCGTCACCGCGCTGGTGCTGGTGATCGTGCTGCTCACCAAGTTCACCCAGGGCGCCTGGCTGGCCGTGGTCGCCGCGCTGGTGCTGTGGCTGATGATGCGCGGCATCCGCCGGCACTACGACGGCGTCGCCGCCGAGCTGGCGGTGGACGACCCGGAGGCCGAGTCGGCGCGGCCCGCCCGGGTGCACGGGATCGTGCTGGTGTCCAAGCTGCACAAGCCGACGCTGCGGGCGCTCGGCTACGCGGAGGCGTTCCGGCCGGACTCGCTGGAGGCGCTGACGGTGGCGGTGGAGCCGGAGGCCACCGGGGAGTTGGAGCGGCAGTGGACGGAGGCCGGCGTCCGGGTGCCGCTGAAGGTGCTGGACTCGCCGTACCGGGAGATCACCAAGCCGGTGCTGGCGTACGTGCGGGAGCACCGCCGGGACAGCCCCCGGGAGGCGGTCGCCGTGTTCATCCCGGAGTACGTGGTCGGCCGCTGGTGGGAGCACCTGCTGCACAACCAGTCGGCGCTGTGGTTGAAGAGCCGGCTGCTGTTCACGGCGGGCGTGATGGTGATCAGCGTGCCGTGGCAGCTGACCTCCTCCGGGCGCGCGGGCGGCCCGTCGCGCCGGGCGCCCGGCGCGGTGCGCCGGGGCGAGCCTGCCCCGGGGAGCGGGTACGAGCGGCTCCCGGCGCCGGAGAAGGTCTGACCGGAGCAGTAGCCGGCCCCCCTCGGCCCCGGCCGCACGAGTCCGCACGAGCCCGCACCCCCACCCGCACCCCCACCCGTACGGAAGCCCCGGAATCCCGGGGCTTCCGGCGTTCCGGCGCCGGGCCGATCACGGCCTGATGACGACGGTCACGGCCCGGTGAAGCGGGCGTCAAGGTCGCGTCAACGTCCCGCAGTCACCCGTATGGAGGGCGTCAGGGAGCCATAACGCGCCTCTGACGGCTGCTTTGCTGCATCTGCCGGTCGTCCGCCGGCGCCGCGCGAAGCCCCCGGCCCGCCCGCGGCAGTCTCCCGAACCGCTCTGGTGGAGCCCATGTCCGATCTCATCTACGTCGGTGTCACGGTCGCCGTGTTCGCCGTCATCGCCCTGATCGCGCGGGGGGTGGAGAAGCTGTGAGCGCGGAGAACATCGCAGGTCTGATCGTGGCCGTCGCGCTCGTCGGCTATCTCGTCGTGGCGCTGATCTTCCCGGAGAAGTTCTGACATGGGATCCACTCTCGCGGGCTGGCTGCAGGCCCTTGCCCTGGTCGGGGCACTGGCCCTGTGCTACCGCCCCCTTGGCGACTACATCGCCAAGCTCCTCACCACCACCAAGCACCTCAGAGTCGAGCGCGGCATCTACAAGGTGATCGGCGTCGACGGCGACGCCGATCAGCGCTGGCCGGTGTACCTCCGCTCGGTGCTGGCCTTCTCGGCCGTCTCCGTCCTCTTCCTCTACGGCCTGATCCGCCTCCAGGGCTACCTGCTGCTGAACCTGGGTGTTCCGCAGATGGAGGGCCACCAGGCCTGGAACACCGCGATCTCGTTCGTCGCCAACACCAACTGGCAGTCCTACGCCGGTGAGTCCGCGATGGGCCACCTGGCGCAGATGGCGGGCCTGGCGGTGCAGAACTTCGTCTCCGCGGCCGTCGGCATCGCCGTCGTCGGCGCGCTGATCCGGGGCTTCACCCGCAACCGGACCGACCGGGTTGGCAACTTCTGGGTGGACCTCACCCGGATCAACCTGCGCCTGCTGCTGCCGATCTCGATCGTCTTCGCCCTGGTCCTGGCCGCCTCCGGCGTGATCCAGAACTTCCACGGCTTCCACGAGGTGGCCACGCTCAGCGGCGACGTGCAGAAGATCCCGGGCGGCCCGGTGGCCTCCCAGGAGGTCATCAAGCTGCTCGGCACCAACGGCGGCGGCTTCTTCAACGCCAACTCCGCGCACCCGTTCGAGAACCCGACCGGCTTCTCCAACCTGGTCGAGATCTTCCTGATCCTGCTGATCCCGTTCGCGCTGCCGCGGGCCTTCGGCCGGATGGTGGGGGACAACCGCCAGGGCTACGCGATCCTCGCCGTGATGGGCCTGTTCTGGGTCGCCTCGACCGCCCTGCTCACCTTCGCCGAGTCGCAGCACCAGGGCACCGCCCTGCAGGCCGCGGGCGCCGCGATGGAGGGCAAGGAGCAGCGCTTCGGCATCGCCGCCTCCGGCCTGTTCGCCGCCTCGACCACGCTGACCTCGACCGGCGCGGTGAACTCCTTCCACGACTCGTACACGCCGTTCGGCGGCGGGCTGACGGTCTTCAACATGATGCTGGGCGAGATCGCGCCCGGCGGTGTGGGATCCGGCCTGTACGGCATGCTCGTGCTGGCGATCGTCGCGGTGTTCGTCGCCGGTCTGATGGTCGGCCGCACCCCCGAGTACCTGGGCAAGAAGCTCGGCGGCCGGGAGATGAAGTTCGCCTCGCTGTACATCCTCACCACGCCGACCCTGGTGCTGGTCGGCACGGGCCTGGCGATGGCCCTGCCGGGGGAGCGGGCCGGGATGCTCAACTCGGGCGCCCACGGCTTCTCCGAGGTGCTGTACGCCTTCACCTCGGCCGCCAACAACAACGGCTCGGCCTTCGGCGGCATCACCGTCAACACCGACTGGTACGACACGGCGCTCGGCCTGGCGATGATCTTCGGCCGCCTCCTGCCGATCGTCTTCGTCCTGGCGCTGTCCGGTTCGCTCGCCCAGCAGCAGCCGGTCCCGGCCACCCCGGGCACCCTGCCCACCCACAAGCCGCTGTTCGTGGGCCTGCTGTCGGGCGTCATCCTGATCGTCGTCGGCCTCACCTACTTCCCGGCCCTGGCTCTCGGGCCGATCGCGGAAGGTCTCTCCTGATGTCCACCCCTACGCTCAACCCCGCACCGGCCGACAAGGCCGAGCCCGCCGCGCAGCACAGAGTGGCCAGCGGCCTGCTCGACCCGAAGCTGATCGTCGCGTCCCTGCCGGACGCGGTGAAGAAGCTCGACCCCCGGGTGATGGTCAAGAACCCGGTCATGTTCGTGGTCGAGGTCGGCTCGGTGGTCACCACCGTCTCCGCGATCGCCAGTCCGTCCGTGTTCGCCTGGTCCATCACCGTCTGGCTCTGGCTCACCACGATCTTCGCCAACCTGGCCGAGGCCGTCGCCGAGGGCCGCGGCAAGGCCCAGGCCGACACCCTGCGCAAGACCAAGACCGAGAGCGTCGCCCGCCGGCTCACCGACTGGCCCGCCACGCAGGCCGAGGAGGAGGTGCCGGGCACCGCGCTGCGGCTCGGCGACCACGTGGTGGTCGAGGCCGGGCAGATCATCCCCGGCGACGGCGACGTCGTCGAGGGCGTCGCGAGCGTCGACGAGTCGGCGATCACCGGCGAGTCCGCGCCGGTCATCCGCGAGTCCGGTGGTGACCGCTCGGCGGTGACCGGCGGCACCAAGGTGCTGTCCGACCGGATCGTGGTGAAGATCGCCTCGGAGCCCGGCAAGTCGTTCATCGACCGGATGATCGCCCTGGTCGAGGGCGCCGCCCGGCAGAAGACGCCGAACGAGATCGCGCTGAACATCCTGCTCGCCTCGCTGACCATCGTCTTCCTGGTCGCCGTGGTGACCCTGCAGCCGATGGCCACCTACGCGGGCGCCCCGCAGTCGATGATCGTCCTGGTCGCCCTGATCGTGGCGCTCATCCCGACCACCATCGGCGCGCTGCTCTCCGCGATCGGCATCGCCGGCATGGACCGGCTGGTGCAGCGCAACGTGCTGGCGATGTCCGGCCGGGCCGTCGAGGCGGCCGGCGACGTCAACACCCTGCTGCTGGACAAGACCGGCACCATCACCCTGGGCAACCGCCAGGCCGCCGAGTTCCTGCCCGCCCCGGGCGTGTCCACCGAGGAACTGGCCAGCGCCGCGCAGCTGTCCTCCCTCGCGGACGAGACCCCGGAGGGCCGCTCGATCGTGGTCCTCGCCAAGACCGAGTACGGCCTGCGGGCCCGCGCCCAGGGCGAGCTGACGCACGCCACCTGGGTCCCGTTCACCGCCCAGACCCGGATGTCCGGCGTCGACCTGGACGAGGCCGAGGCGGTCCACCAGGTCCGCAAGGGCGCGGCCGGCGCGGTCACCAACTGGGTGACCGAGAACGGCGGTTCGGTCGGCAACGAGGTCTCCGCCCTGGTCGACGGGATCTCCGCGGCCGGCGGCACCCCGCTGGTGGTGGCGACCAAGGTCGGCGCCAAGCCGGCCCGCGTCCTCGGGGTCATCCACCTCAAGGACGTGGTCAAGGAGGGCATGCGGGAGCGCTTCGACGAGCTCCGCCGGATGGGCATCAAGACCATCATGATCACGGGCGACAACCCGCTGACCGCCAAGGCGATCGCGGAGGAGGCGGGCGTGGACGACTTCCTCGCCGAGGCCACCCCCGAGGACAAGATGGCGCTGATCAAGAAGGAGCAGGAGGGCGGCAAGCTGGTCGCGATGACCGGCGACGGCACCAACGACGCCCCCGCGCTCGCCCAGGCCGACGTCGGCGTGGCCATGAACACCGGGACCATGGCGGCCAAGGAGGCCGGCAACATGGTCGACCTGGACTCCAACCCGACCAAGCTGATCGAGATCGTCGAGATCGGCAAGCAGCTGCTGATCACCCGTGGTGCGCTGACCACCTTCTCGATCGCCAACGACGTGGCCAAGTACTTCGCGATCATCCCCGCGATGTTCGCCGGGGTCTACCCGGGCCTGAGCCACCTCAACATCATGGGCCTGCACAGCCCGCAGTCCGCGATCACCTCGGCGATCATCTTCAACGCCCTGGTCATCATCGGCCTGATCCCGCTCGCCCTGCGCGGCGTGCGCTACCGCCCGTCCGACGCCAGCTCCCTGCTGCGCCGCAACATCGGGGTCTACGGCTTCGGCGGTCTGGTGGTGCCGTTCGTCGGCATCAAGCTGATCGACCTGATCGTCCAGTTCATCCCCGGCCTGAGCTGAGAGAGGAGAATCCGATGTCCAAGCCCCTGCCGACGACCGTCCGCACCCACTTCACCGCACTGCGGGCGCTGCTGGTGCTCACCGCGATCCTCGGGATCGCCTACCCGCTGCTGGTCACCGGGATCAGCCAGGTCGCCTTCACCGAGAAGGCCAACGGCTCGCTCGTGAAGTCCGACGGCAAGGAGGTCGGTTCCAGCCTGATCGGCCAGAACTTCAACCTCCCGAAGAAGAACCCCGACGACCCGAAGGAGGAGGCGCAGCCGGACCCGAAGTGGTTCCAGCCCCGCCCCTCCGCGGCCGGGACCGGCTACGACTCGTCCTCGTCCGGCGCCTCCAACCTCGGCCCGAACAGTGACGACCTGCTGAAGGCCGTCAACGACCGCCGTGCCGCCGCCGCCGAGTTCGACGGCGTCGCCCCGGAGAGCGTCCCGGCCGACGCGCTGACCGCCTCCGGCTCCGGCCTCGACCCGTACATCTCGGTCGCCTACGCCGAGGAGCAGGTGAGCCGGGTCGCCAAGACCCGGAACCTGTCGGTGGAGGCGGTGCGCAAGCTGGTCGAGAAGTACACCGAAGGCCGCTCGCTCGGCTTCCTCGGACAGGAGGGCGTCAACGTCCTCCTGCTGAACCGGGCCCTCGCGGAACAGAAGTGACCGGCCGAACAGAGATGGCCGGCGGAACAGAAGTGACAGGTCAACGGCTGGATCCGTGAAACAGGCCGACCCGGGCCGGGGCACCACCCCGCGCCCGGGTCGGCCGCCGTACGTCCCGACCCCGGCCCGAGGACGCCCTGGCGGCAGCCCTCGCAGGAACGAAAGAGCAGTGCCCATGGCCCGCGACCTCACCCCCGGCACCGGCATCCGCAAGGGCCGGCTGAGGGTGTACCTCGGTTCCGCCCCGGGGGTCGGCAAGACCTACCGGATGCTGGACGAGGCCCGGCGCAGACAGGAGCGCGGGGCCGACGTCGCGGTCGGGTACATCGAGTGCCACGGCCGCCGCCACACCGAGGGCATGCTGGACGGCCTGGAGGTCCTGCCGCGTGTCCAACGCTTCTACCGCGACGCCGAGTTCGACGAGATGGACCTCGACGCGGTGCTCACCCGCCGCCCGTCCGTCGTGCTGGTCGACGAACTGGCGCACACCAACATCCCCGGCGGCCGCCACGCCAAGCGCTGGCAGGACGTCGAGGAACTGCTGGCCGCCGGGATCGACGTCATCACCACCGTCAACATCCAGCACCTGGAATCGCTGAACGACGTCGTCCAGAAGATCACCGGCATCCCGCAGCGCGAGACCGTCCCGGACGAGGTGGTCCGCCGGGCCGACCAGATCGAACTCGTCGACATGGCCCCGCAGGCGCTGCGCCGGCGGATGGCCCACGGCAACGTCTACAGGGCGGAGAAGGTGGACGCCGCGCTCTCCAACTACTTCCGGGTCGGCAACCTCACCGCCCTGCGCGAACTCGCCCTGCTCTGGGTGGCCGGGCGGGTCGACGAGGGCCTGCGCGACTACCGGGCCAGCCACAACATCGACCGCGTCTGGGAGACCCGCGAACGCGTCGTGGTCGCCCTCACCGGCGGCCCCGAGGGCGAGACCCTGATCCGCCGCGCCGCCCGGATCGCCGACCGCACCGCCGGCGGCGACCTGCTGGCCGTCCACGTCACCCGCAGCGACGGCCTGGCCGGCGCCTCCTCCGGTGCGCTCGCCCAGCAGCGCCAGCTGGTCGAGACCCTCGGCGGCAGCTACCACGTGGTGGTCGGCGACGACATCCCCACCGCGCTGCTCACCTTCGCCCGCGCCCACGACGCCACCCAGCTGGTGCTCGGCACCAGCCGCCGCGGCCGGATCAACCGCTTCCTCACCGGCCCCGGCATCGGCGAGACCACCGTGGACGACTCCGAGGACATCGACGTCCACATGGTCACCCACGAGTTCACCGGCCGCGGCCGGCTGCCCTCGCTCGGCCGCCGCCACTCCAAGCGCCGCACCATCGCCGGCTACGCCGCCGGCCTCGTGGTGCCCTGGCTGCTGACCGCGCTCCTGTCCCAGGCGCACGAGAGCATCAACCTCACCACCGACGCGCTGATCTTCCAGCTCGGCGTGGTCATCGTCGCCCTGCTCGGCGGCGCCACCTCCGCCCTGCTGGCCTCGGTCAGTGCCTCGCTGCTGCTCAACTACTACTTCATCCCGCCGATACACGCACTGACCATCGGCGAGACCAACAACATCGTCGCCCTGGTCGTCTTCGCCTCCGTCGCGCTCGCCGTCGCCACCATCGTCGACCACGCCAGCCGGCTCACCAGTCGCGCCGCCCGTGCCACCGCCGAGGCGGAGACGCTCTCCACCCTGGCCGGCAGTGTGCTGCGCGGCGCCGACGCCCTGTCCGCCCTGATGGAGAAGTCCCGGACGGCCTTCGGCATGCAGGCCGTCGCCCTGCTCTCCCGGGTCGACGACGAGGTGCTCGCCCACTCCGAGGCCGAGCACCAGGACGACGCCGACGGGCAGAGCGAGACCACCGAGGTGCCGGTCGGCGCGGACGCCGTCCTGGTCCTCACCGGCCGCCGACTGCCGGCCGCCGACCAGCGCGTCCTCACCGCCTTCGCCGCGCACGTCGCCGTCGCGCTGGAACGCGACCGGCTCGCCGTGGTCGCCGCAGAGGTCGAGCCGATCAAGGCCGCCGACCGGATGCGCACCGCCCTGCTCGCCGCCGTCAGCCACGACCTGCGCACCCCGCTCGCCGCCGCGCTCGCCTCGGTCGGCTCGCTGCGCAGCCCCGACGTCGAGTTCTCGCCCGAGGACCAGGCCGAACTGCTCGCCACCGCCGACGAGTCGCTGGTCAAGCTCACCCGCCTGGTCGACAACCTGCTCGACATGAGCCGCCTCCAGGCCGGCGCGCTCACCCTGCACCTCGCCGAGACCCACCTCGACGAGATCCTGCCCCGGGCGCTCGACAGCCTCCCCGACCCGTACGCCCCGATCCAGCCGCTCGACCTGGACACCGCGCCGCCGGTGCTCGCCGACCCGCCGCTGCTGGAGCGGGTGCTCGCCAACGTGATCACCAACGCGCTGCGCTACAACGCGCCCGGCGCGCCCGTCCTGGTCACCGCCAGCCACCACGCCGACCAGGTCGAGATCCGGGTGATCGACCGCGGCCCCGGCATCGCCCCCGAGGAGCGGGACCGGGTCTTCCTGCCCTTCCAGCGCCTCGGCGACACCGACAACACCACCGGTGTCGGTCTCGGCCTCGCGCTCTCCCGCGGCCTGGCCGAGGCCATGGGCGGCAGCCTGGAGGTCGAGGACACCCCCGGGGGCGGCACCACCATGCTGCTCACCCTGCCCGCCGCCACTCGGGAGGAGCCCGTACATGAGTGGACGAACTGAACGAACCGCCGAAAGCTGCGTGTCCCGCGAAGCGACCGCCGAGCGGAGCGAGGTGGCCGCATGAGCGAGATCCTGATCGTCGACGACGAACCGGCCCTGCTGCGCACGCTGCGGATCAACCTCAGCGCCCGGCAGTACGCCGTGCGGACGGCCGCCAGCGGCGGCGAGGCGCTGGACCGCGCCGCGCACTCCGCCCCGGACGCCGTGCTGCTCGACCTCGGCCTGCCGGACCTGGACGGCATGGACGTGCTGCGCGGCCTGCGCACCCGCAGCGCGATGCCGATCATCGTGCTCTCCGGCCGGTCCGGTGCCGCCGACAAGGTGGGCGCCCTCGACGCGGGCGCCGACGACTACCTCACCAAGCCGTTCCTGATGGAGGAACTGCTGGCCCGGCTGCGCGCCGTGCTGCGCCGGCCGCTGGGCGGCGCCCCGCTGGGGCGGCCGGTGATAGGCGACCACACCGTCGACCTGACGGCCACCACGGTGACCGGCCCGCGGGGCCCGGTGCGGCTCACCCCGACCGAGTGGCGGATCCTCGCCCTGCTGGTGGCCAACCCGGGCCGGCTGGTGCCCGGGCGGCAGATCCTGCGGGAGGTGTGGGGGCCGGCCCAGGAGGCGCGCGGCAACTACCTGCGGGTCTACCTGGCCGGGCTGCGCCGCAAGTTGGAGCGTGACCCGGGCCGCCCGCGGCACCTGATCACCGAACCGGGGATCGGGTACCGGTACGAGCCCTGAGCGCCCCCCCGGCCGCCGCCGCGTCAACGACCCGTCAAGAGCGGGCCGGAGACCGACAGGGGAGCGTCAAGGCAGGCCCGGAGCGGTGTTCCGTGGGCGTAGCGTCAGTGCTGACCGAGCGGGCCCGGCTCCAATGTGGGGGAGGCCCGGGACCGCTCCAGCCGCCGTTGAACGGCGGCCAGCAGGTGGGGGAGGGGCGCGCGACATCCGTCGCGCGCCCCTTGAATTTTCTCGGGGACTGTTCAGCCTCCGCCGGTGCTCCCGGACTGCCGGGGCAGCGCCAGCGCCACGGTGTCCGCGAACTCCCGCACCGCGCTCGTCCGGCTGACCACCCGGCCGCTGTGCACCACCAGTCGGCTGTGGCCGCCCGCGAGCGCCCCGGCCAGGCTGTCCCCGCGCACCGCCAGCAGCTCCGCCGGGAACCCGGCGTCCACCCGGACCGGCGGCAGCCCGAGCGCCGCCCGGGCCTGGTTCGCCACCGCGTCGTACGCCGCCTCCAGGTCCAGCTCCCCGCCCGCCGCCAGCAGGTACGCCGACTCCAGCGGATCCGCCCGGCCGACCGGGTTGGACTGGTCCCGCAGCGCGCCGCTGCCGGCCGCCAGCGGCACCCGGGCCTCCGTCAACTCCCGCAGCAGGCCCGGCCGCAGCCCTGGCACCCGGCCCTCCAGCCCGGTGCAGCCGCCGTTCTGCGGCAGGCAGACCACCCGCACCCCGCCGGCCGCCAGCACCGTGGACGCACCCCGGGTCAGCGCCCCGCACGGCCCGAGTGTCACCCGCGGCCGCAGCGGGGCCAACGCGCTGACCAGCCGCGCGAGTTGGGCCGGATCGCCGGCCGTGGTGTGCAGGTCCACCGGGCAGTCCGCCTCCCGGGCGGCCTCCAGCAGCACCTGGACGTACCCGGCCGGATCCGGGTCCAGTTCCGGGCAGCCGCCGGCCGCGGTGGCGCCCAGCTTGAGTGCGTCGCGCAGTTGCGCCCGGCCGTCGGCGCCGGCCAGGCCGGTGAGCAGCCGGGGCATCGCCACCGCCTGGAGTTCGGCCAGGCCGCGCAGCGCCTGCCGGGCGGTGAGCACCGCCTCCAGCCGGCGCAGCCCGTGCACGTCGCCGATCCGGACGTGGGTGCGCTGGGCGGTGGCGCCGTAGCCGAGCGAGGCGAGCGCGGCCTCGGTGACCCGCCGGGTGAGGTCGCCGGGGCTCTCCGGTGGTGGGGCGGACAGGGCGGCGGAGAAGGCGGTGTCGTAGTGGGCGTGCGCCTCGGCGGGGGCCGGCAGCAGCAGGTAGCCCTTGAGGTCGATCCGGGCGCCGGTGGTGACGATGGGTGCGCCGGGCAGGGCGGGCAGCGGGCCGAGGCTGCCGACGGTGCCGACGGCCTGGATCCGGTCCCCGCTGATCCGGACGTCCACCACCCGCCCGTCGGCCAGTCGGGCGCCGGTGAGCAGGAGGACCGGTCCGTGCCCGAGCGGGTTGGCTGTCGGGCCGGAGCCGGAGTGCGGTCCGTCGGCGGCTGCGCTGTCCATCGCAGGCTCCTTCCCGCGCTGGCCCGTCCGGTCGGCCGGACCGTCCTGATCCCGGGTCGTCCTGACGCCCCGGGCCGTCCCCCTCAATGAGGGTCGAGCCTATGGCGCGTGGGGGCGGGGCGCTCGGAGGCGGGCAATAGTCGTATCGGGTCGGGCCGTGCGGCTGGTGGGCCGATCGAACGCGGGGCCTTGGATCGTCCGTCCGTTCACCTCGCCGACCTGCGGTCTTCGCGTCGGGATACGGATTTCACCTCTGGGCGCGGAACGTGTAATCTCTTCCTCGTTCGCCCCTATAGCTCAGTCGGTAGAGCGTCTCCATGGTAAGGAGAAGGTCTGCGGTTCGATTCCGCATGGGGGCTCTGGTGAAAAGCAGTCGGCTTCGGTTGTGCTGCGGATCACTGTGGCGGTGTAGCTCAGTTGGTAGAGCAAGCGGCTCATAATCGCTGTGTCACCGGTTCAAGTCCGGTCACCGCTACCCCGCGTAGTCGGTCGGGAGATCGCACTCCCGGTCGGCTACTCTTGTTGTGTTCTTATTCGTTGTCCCAGGAAGGCACTCCCGTGGCTGCCACCGACGTCCGCCCGAAGATCACGCTGGCCTGCGTGGAGTGCAAGGAGCGGAACTACATCACCAAGAAGAACCGGCGTAACGACCCGGACCGTCTTGAGATGAAGAAGCACTGCCCCCGCTGCAACTCGCACACCGCGCACCGCGAGACCCGCTGACCCTCTCGCAGGGCATCGGGCCTGTGTGACAGGTCTTGAGCTCCGGGCCGCATCCCTCAGGGGGTGCGGCCCGGAGTTTTTCGCGTATGCACCCATGCGCGCCCCGCCGGCGGCAACGGCCGCCGGATCCACCGTGCTTCCGAGGAGTTGCCCCATGGCACTCGACCCCTCCTTCATCGGGCGGACCTACCCGCCCACCGAGCCGTACGAGGTCGGCCGGGAGAAGATCCGCGAGTTCGCGATCGCGATCGGGGACACCAATCCGGCGTTCACCGATCCGGCGGTGGCGAAGGCGCTGGGCCACCCCGACGTGATCGCCCCGACGACCTTCCCGTTCGTGATCACCTACCAGGCGGCCTCCCAGGTGGTCGAGGACCCGGAGCTGGGCCTGGACTACAGCCGAGTGGTGCACGGGGACCAGAAGTTCTCCTACTCCCGCCCGGTGCTGGCCGGCGACCGGCTGACGGTCGCGGTCACCATCGACAACATCAAGTCGCTGGCGGGCAACGACGTGCTCACCGTGCGTGGCGAGGTGTCGGACGCGATCGGCGAGCACGTGGTGACGTCGGTCATGACGCTGGTGGCCCGGGCCGCCGACGAGACGGGGAAGTGAACACGATGGCGATCAGCTACGACGAGGTCGAGGTCGGCACCCAGCTGCCGGCGCAGTCCTTCCCGGTGACCCGCGACACCCTGGTGCGGTACGCGGGCGCCTCCGGCGACTTCAACCCGATCCACTGGAACGAGAAGTTCGCCGTGGAGGTCGGCCTGCCGGACGTCATCGCGCACGGAATGTTCACCATGGCCGCGGCCATTCGGGTGGTCACCGACTGGGTCGGCGACCCGGCCGCGGTGGTCGAGTACGGCGTCCGCTTCACCCGCCCCGTCCCGGTGCCGAACGACGGCGTCGGCGCGGTGGTCGAGGTGTCGGCGAAGGTCGCCAAGCTGCTGGACGACCGCAAGGTGCAGGTCGACCTGCTGGCCACCACCGGCGGGCAGAAGGTGCTCGGGATGTCCAGGGCGGTCGTCCGGCTCGCCTAGGCCCCTCTTTCGGCCGCGGCGGGGCCCGTCCGACGGGATTCCCGCCGCGCCCGTCGGCCTTGCGAAGATAGTGATTGGCCACTAACTTTGTCCGCATGGCGAGGGCGAGCATGCGGATGAGTGCGGAGGAGCGGCGCGAGAGCGTCGTTCGCGCCGCAGTGATCGAATTCGCCAGGAGCGGCTACCGGGGGACGTCCACCGAGGCGATCGCCCGCCGGGTGGGCGTCTCGCAGCCGTACCTGTTCCGGTTGTTCCCCGGCAAGCAGGCGATCTTCACGGCCGCCGCCGAGCGCTGCATCGAGGAGACCTGGAAGGTCTTCGACGAGGCCTCGGTCGGGCTGACCGGGCCGGCGGCCGCCCAGGCGATGTCCGAGGCGTACCTGGGCCTGGTCGCGGACGGCGAGCAGCTCATGATGCAGATGCAGCTCTACGTCTCGGTGTTCGCGGCCCGGACGACCGGCGAGGACGAGATCGGGGAGACCGCCCGGAGGCTCTGGGAGGAGCTGTTCGAGCGGGTCAGGGGCCGGATCGGCGGTGACGTGCAGGGCACCGCGGAGTTCTTCGCGTACGGGATGCTGATCAACACGCTGGTGGCGCTGGGGTACCCCCGGGACCACCGGATCTGGAGCGGCCTGGGCTTCGGAGAGCACGAAGAGCACGGCGAGCGCGGAGAGCGCGGAGAGCGCGGCGAGGGCGGGGAGTAGCGGGCCGCACGGTGGAGTCCGTGCGGCCTTTTTTCGGGCCTCGAAAGTTAGTGATCAATAACTATCTAAGACCCCTGGGGGGAAACCATGACGGAGAGAACGGAAGAACAGGGCCTGGGACGGCTCGGTGTCTGGACGCTGGTGATCACCAGCGTCGCGGGCTTCATGGCCAGCCTGGACAACCTGGTCGTCACCACCGCGCTGCCGTCCATCCGCGAGGACCTCGGCGGCGGGCTGTCCGACCTGGAGTGGACGGTCAGCGCCTACACCCTGTCCTTCGCCGTCCTGCTGATGTTCGGCGCCGCGCTCGGCGACCGGTTCGGCCGCCGCCGGATCTTCCTGGTCGGGCTCACGCTCTTCACCGTCGGCTCCGCCGCGGCCGCCCTCTCGCCGGGCATCGGCGCGCTGATCGCCGCCCGCGCCGTCCAGGGCGCCGGCGCCGCGGTCTCCATGCCGCTCACCCTCACCCTGCTCACCGCCGCGGTGCCGGCGGCCAGGCGGGGTCTGGCCTTCGGCATCTGGGCGGGCGTCAACGGCCTGGCCGTCGCCACCGGACCGCTGGTCGGCGGGACGCTCACCGAGCACTTCTCCTGGCAGTGGATCTTCTGGGTGAACGTCCCGGTCGGCCTCGTCCTGATCCCGCTCGCCGCCCTCAAGCTCCGCGAGAGCCGGGGCGCCAACCCGGCGCTGGACGTGGTCGGCACGATCCTGGTCAGCCTGGGCCTGTTCGGCGTCGTCCTCGGCCTGATCCGCGGCAACCCGAACGGCTGGACCAGCCCGCTGGTGCTCGGCTCCCTGATCGGCGGCGTCGCGCTGCTCACCGCCTTCGTGCTCTACGAGCAGCGCTGGGCCCGGCACCCGATGCTCCCGATGCGGCTGTTCCGCAGCCGGGCCTTCTCCGCCGTCAACGCCTCCGGCCTGCTGATGTTCCTCGGCATGTTCGGCTCGATCTTCCTGATCAGCCAGCACCTGCAGAGCGTGGGCGGCTACAGCCCGCAGGAGGCCGGCATCCGGATGCTCCCGTGGACCGGCATGCCGCTGATCGTCGCCCCGATCGCGGGCATCCTGGCCGACCGCTTCGGCGGCCGCCCGATCGTGGTCACCGGGCTGCTGCTGCAGGGCGCCGGCCTGGCGATGTACGCGGCGATCACCAGCGGCAGCACCGGCTACGACTACGCCGCCGAGATCCCCGCCGTGGTGATCTGCGGCATCGGCATGTCGCTGTACTTCGCCCCGACCGCCGCCCTGGTGATGGACAGCGTCCGGCCGGAGGAGCAGGGCATCGCCTCCGGCGCCAACAACGCGCTGCGCGAGGTCGGCGGCGCGCTCGGCGTGGCCGTCCTCTCGGCGGTGTTCTCGGCGCAGGGCGGGTACACGTCGGAGCAGTCCTTCATCGACGGGCTGGTGCCCGCGCTGTACGTCGGCGCCGGGGTGGTGGCGGTCGCGGCGGTCTGCGCGTTCTTCCTCCCGCGCCGGGTGAAGCCCGCGGCCGTCGCCGACGAGCCGGCGGCCGTGGAGCCGGAGCAGGCCGGTGCCGAGCAGACCGGTGCCGAGCGGGCCGAGGACGCGGCGCCCGTCCACGCCGAGGCCTCGAAGGCCTGACCGGCCGATCCGGGTGCGGGTGCGGGTGCGGGTGCGGGTGCGGGTGCGGGTGCGGCCGGGCGGCCGCCCCCGCACCCGTACGCTGGTGGGCGTGCTGGTAGAAAACGATGCCCCCCTCGCCCCGCTGACCACGCTCCGGCTCGGCGGCCCGGCCCGCCGCCTGGTGACCGCCCACACCGACGACGAGGTGATCGCCGCCGTCCGCGCGGCCGACGAGGCCGGCGAGCCGCTGCTGGTCCTCGGCGGCGGTTCCAACCTGGTGATCGGCGACGCCGGCTTCCCCGGCACCGTGCTGCGGATCGCGACCACCGGCTTCGCCCTGGACGGCACCGTGCTGGAGCTGGCGGCCGGCGAGGTCTGGTCGGAGGCGGTCACCCGCGCGGTGCGCGAGCACGGCCTGGCGGGCGTCGAGTTCCTGGCCGGCATCCCCGGCTCGGCCGGTGCGACCCCGGTGCAGAACGTCGGCGCGTACGGCCAGGAGGTCGCCCAGTCGATCACCGAGGTGGTCGCCTACGACCGCACGGCCGGCGAGGTGGTCACGCTCCCCAACGCCGAGTGCGCGTTCTCCTACCGGCACAGCCGCTTCAAGGCCGAGCCGGACCGCTACGTGGTGCTGCGGGTGCGGTTCGCCCTGGCAGACCACGAGGGGCTCTCCACTCCGGTCAAGTACGCCGAGGTGGCCAGGCACTTCGGCGTCGAGCAGGGCGAGCGGGTGCCGTTGGAGCGGGCGCACGACGCGGTGCTGGGGCTGCGCTCCGGCAAGGGCATGGTGCTGGACCCGGCGGACCACGACACCTGGTCGGCCGGCTCCTTCTTCACCAACCCGGTGCTCACCGCCGCCCAGTACGAGTCCTTCCGGACCCGCCCGGGCACCGAGAACGCCCCCGCCTACCCGGCGCCGGAGGGCTGCACCAAGACCTCGGCCGCCTGGCTGATCGACCGGGCCGGCTTCGGCAAGGGCTACGGCAGCGGCCCGGCGACGCTCTCCACCAAGCACACCCTGGCGCTCACCAACCGCGGCGCGGCCACCGCCGAGGACCTGCTGGCGCTGGCCCGGGAGATCCGGGACGGCGTCCGCGAGGCCTTCGGGGTCGAGCTGGTGAACGAGCCGGTGATGATCGGCGTCAAGCTCTAGGCCCGTCCGGGGTCGGCCTGATCCACAAGGCACGCCTCAGGTGGCGCTGACCAGCCAGGTGTCGATGTCCGCCAGCAACTCCTTGCGGACGGCCTCCGGCGCGCGCGAGCCGCGGACGGACTGCCGTGCCAGCTCGGCGAGTTCGGCGTCGTCGAAGCCGAGGACGTCGCGGGCCAGGTCGTACTGGGCGGCCAGCCGGCTGCCGAACAGCAGCGGGTCGTCCGCGCCCAGGGCCAGCGGCACGCCGGCGTCGAACAGCCGCCGCAGCGGGACGTCCTCGGGGCGCTCGTAGACGCCGAGCGAGACGTTCGAGGAGGGGCAGACCTCGCAGGTGATCTGGCGGTCCGCCAGCCGTTCCATCAGCCGGGGGTCCTCGGCGGCGCGGACGCCGTGGCCGATCCGGCCGGCGCCCAGGTCGTCCAGGCAGTCCCGGACGGATTCGGGCCCGGCCAGCTCGCCGCCGTGCGGGGCGGCCAGCAGCCCGCCCTTGCGGGCGATCTCGAAGGCCCGGTCGAAGTCCCGGGCGAGGCCGCGCCGCTCGTCGTTGGAGAGGCCGAAGCCGACCACGCCCTGGTCGGCGTACCGGACGGCGAGCCGGGCCAGCGTCCGGGCGTCCATCGGGGACTTCATCCGGTTCGCCGCGACCAGCACCCGGATGCCCACCCCGGTGGCCGTGGCGGCGTTCTCCACGGCGTCCAGGATCAGCTCCAGCGCGGGGATCAGCCCGCCCAGCCGGGGCGCGTACGAGGTCGGGTCGACCTGGATCTCCAGCCAGCGGGAGCCGTCCCGCCGCTCGTCCTGGGCGGTCTCCAGGACCAGCCGGCGGATGTCCTCCTCGTCCCGCAGCACCGAGCGGGCGGTGTCGTACAGGCGCTGGAAGCGGAACCAGCCGCGTTCGTCGGTGGCCCGCAGTTGCGGCGGCTCGCCGGAGCTGAGCGCCTCCGGCAGTCGGACGCCGTGCTTGTCGGCCAGCTCCAGCAGGGTGGCGGGCCGCATCGAGCCGGTGAAGTGCAGGTGCAGGTGGGCCTTCGGGAGGTCCCTGACGTCTCGCGGATTCAACAGGCGTTCCATTCGCCGATACTGCCGCATCGGACCCCCAAACGGGAACCGCCCTCCTTCCGTCCCCCGAAGGGGTGAAAGAGGGCGGTACCCGACGTGAAGCGCAGGTGTCAGCGGACCTCAGCGGGCGCCGGCGGACCTCAGCGGGCGCCGGCGGGCGCCGGCGGGTGTCAGTCGCGGGCCTCGCCGAGCAGCTTCTGCAGCCGGCCGATGCCCTCGGCCAGGTCGGCGTCGCCGAGCGCGTAGGAGAACCGCAGGTAGCCGGGGGTGCCGAAGGCCTCGCCCGGGACGGCCGCGACCTCGGCCTCGTCCAGGATCAGCGAGGCCAGCTCGCCGGAGCTCTGCGGGCGCCGGCCGCGGATCTCCTTGCCCAGCAGGCCCTTGACGGACGGGTACACGTAGAACGCGCCCTCCGGCTCGGGGCAGTACACGCCCTCGATCTCGTTGAGCATCCGCACGATGGTCTTGCGGCGGCGGTCGAAGGCGGTGCGCATCTCGTGCACCGCGGCCAGGTCGCCGCTGACGGCGGCGATCGCGGCGCGCTGGGCGACGTTGGAGACGTTCGAGGTGGCGTGCGACTGCAGGTTGGTCGCGGCCTTGATGACGTCCTTGGGGCCGATCACCCAGCCCACCCGCCAGCCGGTCATCGCGTAGGTCTTGGCGACGCCGTTGACCACGATGCACTTGTCGGCCAGCTCGGGCAGCAGGGCCGGCAGCGAGGTGAAGGAGGCGTCGCCGTACACCAGGTGCTCGTAGATCTCGTCGGTGAGCACCCAGAGGCCGTGCTCCAGCGCCCAGCGGCCGATCGCCTCGGCCTCGGCCTCGGTGTACACCGCGCCGGTCGGGTTGGACGGCGAGACGAAGAGCACCACCTTGGTGTTCTCGGTGCGGGCGGCCTCCAGCTGCTCGACCGAGACCTTGTAACCGGTGGTCTCGTCGGTCACGACCTCCACCGGGACGCCGCCGGCGAGCTGGACCGACTCCGGGTAGGTGGTCCAGTACGGGGCCGGGACGATGACCTCGTCGCCCGGGTCCAGGATCGCGGCGAACGCCTCGTAGATCGCCTGCTTGCCGCCGTTGGTGACCAGCACCTGGGAGGCGTCCACCTCGTAGCCGGAGTCGCGCAGCGTCTTGGCGGCGATCGCGGACTTCAGCTCGGGCAGGCCACCCGCCGGGGTGTAGCGGTGGTTCTTCGGGTCGCGGCAGGCCTCGACGGCCGCCTCGACGATGTAGTCCGGGGTGGGGAAGTCGGGCTCGCCGGCTCCGAAGCCGATCACCGGACGGCCGGCCGCCTTGAGGGCCTTGGCCTTGGCGTCCACGGCGAGGGTCGCGGACTCGGCGATCGCACCGATCCGGGCGGAGACCCGGCGGTCGGCGGGGCGGATGGAACGGTCGGGCTGCGGGGTGGAAGCGCTCATGCCTGCATCGTCGCAGAACCGGGACGGACCGGGCATCGTGGTTTCACCATCCGTACGGGACCGTCCACATGGCGGCGCCCGCCGATCCGCCGGTGATCATGCGGGCATGCCGGACATATGCCGGACAACCGGTGCCCCCGGAAGAAGAGGTTCGACCAAACACCCCTCGACCACGTATGCTCACTGCTCGACGGCCCGCCGAAAAAGAACCGGAGCTTCACCAGCTGTGCAGACAGCGGGGGGAGATGCGGTAGGTTGGTCGCTACGGAGTCGCGAGACCCCGTAGGGCAATAGCTCAATTGGTAGAGCACCGGTCTCCAAAACCGGCGGTTGGGGGTTCAAGTCCCTCTTGCCCTGCTGCTTGATCCGTTTTCAGCCCGTTCGCTCCGCAGAGCGAGCGGGCTTGATGCGGAGAGGGCTCCGAATCAGCACCGCTTGTAGCCGGCCGTTCGTGCCCCATCGGGCGCGAGCCGCTCGGCCGGACCCGGATTCAGGTGAGGACGAGTGACGGAGACCACGGGCTCCACCGCAACGCCTGAGAGCGGCAACCCCGAGGGGGCCGACGGCGCTGCCGACACCACGCCCGCGGAGGGCGAGGACAAGTCGCTCTCGCGCCGCGAGCGCAAGCGCGCCGCCCGCGCCGGTGACAAGAAGTCCGGCAAGCGCGGCAAGATGGGCCCGTTCGCCCGAATCGGCCTGTTCTACCGCCAGATCATCGCCGAGCTGCGCAAGGTCGTCTGGCCCACCCGCAGCGAGCTCACCCAGTACACGACCGTCGTCGTCGTGTTCGTGGTGGTCGTGATGGGCTTCGTGGCCGGCCTCGACTACGGCCTCTCCAAGCTGAGCCTCCTGGTCTTCGGCTGACCTGGCCGTCCCACCTCCGTAGCAGTCTCCCGACCCGGGCCGAATCTTCGGCCCGGGTCGTGCTGTCTGCGCCGGACGTACGCGGCCGCTACCGTGGACTCGGTACTGTTGAAGTCTCCGAGTCCTCTCCTGGCGCCCGCGCGAGCGGCAGCCCGCCGGAGCCGGCCCCGGAGCGCGCCACCTTCACCATCTCCAGGAAAGAAGCAGCCACCGTGTCTGAGTCCCCCCTGTACGACGCCGACGAGACCGTCCGCGAGGCGGATGTCGCCGCCGAGCTGGACGCGGCCGAGCTGGCTGACGAAGCCGAGTCCGCCGAGCAGATCGTTGACGCCGTGGACGGCGACGAGGACGAGGTCGAGGCGCACGACGAGGCCGAGGCCGGCGAGCCCGCCGAGGAGGCGGCGCTGCACGTGGAGGACGACGTGGAGCCCGCCGCCGAGGAGACCGAGGCCGACGCCGAGGACGCCGACGCCGAGGAGGCCGAGGCCGAGGAGGCCGCCGCCGAGGAGGTCGTCGAGGTCGACCCGGTCGCCAAGTTCCGCGAGGACCTGCGCTTCATGCCGGGCGAGTGGTACGTGATCCACACCTACGCCGGCTACGAGAACCGGGTGAAGCAGAACCTGGAGCAGCGCGCCGTCTCGCTGAACGTCGAGGAGTACATCTTCCAGGCCGAGGTGCCGCAGGAGGAGGTCGTCCAGATCAAGAACGGCGACCGCAAGACCATCCGCCAGAACAAGCTCCCCGGCTACGTCCTGGTGCGCATGGACCTCACCCCCGAGTCCTGGGGCGTCGTGCGCAACACCCCCGGTGTCACCGGCTTCGTCGGCAACGCCTACGACCCGTACCCGCTGACCCTGGACGAGGTCGTCAAGATGCTCGCCCCGGACGTCGAGCGCCAGGCGGCCAAGGAGGCCGGCAAGCCCTCGCCGATCAAGCCGAGCGAGATCCAGGTGCTGGACTTCGAGGTCGGCGACTCGGTCACCGTCACCGACGGTCCGTTCGCGACGCTGCAGGCGACCATCAACGAGATCAACCCCGACTCGAAGAAGGTCAAGGGCCTGGTCGAGATCTTCGGCCGGGAGACCCCGGTCGAGCTCTCCTTCGACCAGATCCAGAAGAACTAGTCCCACAATCTTCGGATCCGGGGCGGGGCCGAGGGCCCTGCCCCGGATCCGTTTTGGTCCAGCGGCGCTAAGGCGTTAGCCTGGTTCGATGTGTGTGTTGGCGGCCGGGTGTCGCCCCGGTTCCGCACACACCAGCACTCACCTCTCGGAAGGACCCGGAGAGACATGCCTCCCAAGAAGAAGAAGGTCACGGGGCTTATCAAGCTCCAGATCAACGCCGGTGCGGCCAACCCGGCGCCGCCGGTCGGCCCCGCGCTGGGCCAGCACGGCGTCAACATCATGGAGTTCTGCAAGGCCTACAACGCCGCGACCGAGTCGCAGCGCGGCATGATCGTGCCGGTGGAGATCACGGTCTACGACGACCGTTCCTTCACCTTCATCACGAAGACGCCGCCGGCCGCGCGCCTCATCCTGAAGGCCGCCGGTGTGGACAAGGGCTCCAGCGAGCCGCACAAGACCAAGGTCGCCAAGCTCACCAGCGCCCAGGTCCGCGACATCGCCACCACCAAGATGCCCGACCTGAACGCCAACGACCTGGACGCGGCGGAGAAGATCATCGCCGGCACCGCCCGGTCGATGGGCATCACCGTCGAGGGCTGACCAGCTCTTTTCGTCCCTGTGGTAGGGCCTGCGCAGGCCCGTGATACCACGACTCCCATCACCATTCAGGAGCAGCAGTGAAGCGCAGCAAGGCTCTGAAGGCCGCGGACGCTCAGGTCGACCGCGACCGCCTCTACGCCCCCCTCGAGGCCATCCGCCTCGCCAAGGCGACCAGCACCACCAAGTTCGACGGCACCGTCGAGGTCGCCATGCGTCTGGGCGTCGACCCGCGCAAGGCCGACCAGATGGTCCGCAGCACCGTGATCCTCCCGCACGGCACCGGTAAGACCGCTCGGGTCCTGGTCTTCGCGACCGGTGACCGTGCCGAGGCCGCGCGTGCTGCGGGCGCCGACATCGTCGGCTCCGACGAGCTGATCAACGAGGTCGCCAAGGGCCGCCTGGACTTCGACGCCGTCGTCGCCACCCCGGACCTCATGGGCAAGGTCGGCCGCCTCGGCCGCGTGCTCGGTCCCCGTGGTCTGATGCCGAACCCGAAGACCGGCACCGTGACCCCGGACGTCGCCAAGGCTGTCAACGACATCAAGGGCGGCAAGATCGAGTTCCGCGTCGACAAGCACTCGAACCTGCACTTCATCATCGGTAAGGCCTCCTTCACCGACGAGCAGCTGGTCGAGAACTACGCCGCCGCGCTGGACGAGGTGCTCCGCGCCAAGCCGTCCGCCGCCAAGGGCCGCTACATCAAGAAGACCGCCATCAGCACCACGATCGGCCCCGGCATCCCCGTGGACCCGAACCGCACCCGCAACCTCTTCGTCGAAGAGGACCCGGCCGCGGTCTGAGCCGATCGGCTCTGAAGCAGTCCGTACGACGGGCCCGTACCCCCTTCACCGGGGGTGCGGGCCCGCCGTCGTTTCCGGATCGGAACAGGGGTGGATGGGAACGGTTGCCCGAAGCGTCGTACGCTCTGCCGGTCAGATCATGTGCAGAACGTGTGACCGTCGGAGCGTGCCGTGCCGCCCACCCTTCGCCCCGCCGCCGCGGTGGCCGCCCTGCTGCTGATCGGTGCCACCACCGGGTGCAGCCTGCTGGCCGCCCCGGGAACCCGCACCCCCGACGGCGACCCCGCGCCCGTACCGCCCCGCCAGGTGGTGCTCGCCGCCGCCCAGGCGCTGGACGACGCCGGCGGCGCCCGGATCGACGTGGTCGAGGAGGGCCCGGCCGGCCGCCGCACCGCGAGCGGCACCCTGGTCTGGGGCACCCGGGACGAGGGCGCCCTGAGCGTCACCGACGAGCAGGGCACCGGGCAGCTGACCCTGCGGGACGGCGCACTCGACCTCAGCTACCAGGGCGCCCCGCCCAAGCACGCGGACCGGGACGGCGCCGAGTCGCTCGATCCGCGGGCGACCACCGGCCCGGGCGGCTACGCGGGTGGCTGGATGACCGCACTGGTCACCAACCCGGGCAGCCGCGCGTACAAGATCGCGCAGGCCGGGAAGCTCGGCTCGCTCGGCGGCGAGCAGCTGGCCGGGATGACCGTGGCGCACTACCAGGGCTCCACGCCGGTGGCCGAATACTTCGGCGCGGACCAGGAGTTGACCCCGGCGCGACTCGCCGCGGTGGTCGACTGGTACGGCCGGCGAGGGGTGTCGGCGATCGTTTACGACGTCTGGGTCGGGCCCGGCGAGCGGCTGCTGCGACTGCGTGAGACGGCCCGGGGGAGCGACGGCAGCACGGTGACCACGACGGATGTCTCGACCCCCGGAGAAGGCGACGCGCCTCCTGTCGAAGCCGGGTGACGGGAGGGGGCTGTCCGGCGCGTGGGGGATCTGGCGATCCGTTAGAGTCCGCGTGAGAAGAAGCCGAAAATCGGTTCTTCATCGGATCGTTCGGATCTCACGGGGGACTCCATGCGCGCTGCGCGCCTCGCCTCGACCGTCGCCATCGCGGCCGTGCTGCTCGGTGCCGTCACCGCCTGCGGCAGCAAGGGCGGCGACGCCAAGAGCGGCGACGCGGCGGCCGCGGCGCTCACCGGAGACCCCAAGGCCGCGCTGGCCGCCTCCGCCCTGGTGATGCAGAAGGCCGGCAACGGCAAGGTCACCATGATCTCCCCGGACGGCTCGACCCACACCGCGGGCAGCGGCGACGCCGACTGGAAGGACCCGAACCGGGCGGCCGTCGACCTGACGGGCGAGGTCGAGACCAAGAAGATCCGGTTCCGGGTGATCGGGACCGACGGCTACCTCGGCGGCGGCGACAGCGAGGCCGCCGCCATGGGCGGCAAGCACTGGATCAAGCTGCCCGCCTCGAACGAACTCGGCAACGGCGTCCTGCTGATGAGCCAGCTGCTCAACCCGGTCGCCCAGCTCGGGCTCGCCGCGCAGAGCGGCAAGCCCGCCAAGGTCGGCCAGGAGAGCCTCGACGGCGTCCAGGTCACCCACCTGCGGGCGGTCGAGGAGGCCTCCGCCATGGTGGCCGCCATGCCGGCGCTCACGGCCGGCCAGCGCACGGCCGTCCAGAAGTCCCTGGAAGAGGACGGCAGGACCCTCACCATCGACTTCTGGCTCAACGGCCGGCAGGAACTCGTCCAGTACCAGGAGTACGGGGACAAGAACGGCGAGCACGACGCCGTCACCGTCAAGTACGCGGACCTCGGCAAGGCCGCGAAGATCGACGCCCCCGCCGCCACCGACCTCGGCAGCGAGACCGACCTCCTCAAACTGCTCGGCTGATCCGCCGAGCCCGCGCACCGGAGCCGACGAGACCTCTGGGTGGACGCCGACCAGTTGGTCGTCCAGCGGAGCGCGACCGGCGACACCAAGGCGGGCGCGTTCAAGTCCACCGTCCTCTACTCGGACTACGGCACGCCGGTCACCGCCGCGGTGCCGGGCGCGGCCGACACGGTGGAACTGGCCGAGCTGGCGAAGCTCGGCAAGGGGGGCGCCACCGGCTGATCCGGGTCAGGGTGGCAAGGTGGCCGGAACGAAAGCCGCCGACGCGGCGCCCGGGCGAGAGGGGACCAGACGATGGCAGGACGACGGCGGTTGGCGGCGCTGGCCGCGGTCGTCCTGCTGGCGAGCGGGCTGGCCGGATGCGGCGGGGGTGGCGGCGCGCCGTCCACGCCCTCCGGCAGCCCGACCCCGACGAGTTCCTCGTCGACCGAGGCGGCCAAGCCCAGCGACCGCTCGCCGCACGGCGTCCTGGTCTCCGCCCAGCTGGCGATGCAGACCGCCCGCCGGGCCAAGGTCAGCTACCGGCTGGGCGCGGACGCCGGGGCCGGGCCGCTGTTCTGGCAGCCCAAGACGGCGCTCCAGATCAAGCGCTCCACCCCGGCCGACGCCGAGCAGCTGATCGTCGTGGACACCGTCGCCTACCAGGGCGGTGACGCCGCCACCGCGGCCCGCCAGGGCGGCCGGCACTGGGATCGCTTCTCCGTCCCGCCGGACCCGGACGGCCACCGGGAGGTCCCGTACGCGGGGCTGATCGACCTGTTGAACCCGGTCGAGGCGCTGGCCGCCGCCACCGCCGACGGGGTGGACCCCCGGTTCATCGGCGAGGAGAGGTTCGACGACTCGACGGTCGAGCACTACCGGATCACCACCACCGCCGAGCGCTACGCCGCCGCCCAGACCCAGCTGACCCAGGCCCGCCGGGACGGCCTGCGGGCCGCGCTGGCCCCCGGCGGCTCGATCTCGCTCACCGTGGACCTCTGGCTCAACGACAAGGACCAGCTGGTCCGGCTCCAGCGCACCGGCAGCGGTGACAGCGGCCGGGCGGACGACTCGGTGCTCTACTCCGACTTCGCCGGCGCCCTGCTCTCGGTGCAGGCCCCGGCCGAGACGGACACCGTGGACACCGGGCCCCGGACGGTCTCCCCGCTGGCCCGCTGAGCCCCGTCCGGCGCGGCCGGCCCGGCGGGCATCGGCCGTTCAGGGGCGATTTGCCCCGGACGGCGGAGTCCGGTTACTGTTACCGAAGCCAAAGACCGCTGGTTGTCACCGTGCTCGCGAGGGATTCGGTGGCCGAAGGATCTGCGCTTCGTCGCAGGCAGCCCGCGCAGGTGTGTCTGGAGCTTCGACTTCCGGGTCCGCGTTCGCGCGAACATCCGTTGAGGTCGTTTCGAGCCCCGTGCGCCCTGCGCATCGGGGCTCATCTGCTTTCCGCAGGCTTTCCTTCCGTCCGGTTGGTTCGAGGCGTGAATGGTCGACTTTCGCGGTCGGCCGGATTTCGACATCACGGAAGGAGGCGTAAGCCTATGGCAAGGCCCGACAAGGCTGCTGCCGTCGCCGAGATCACGGACAAGTTCCGTGGCTCCTCCGCGGCGCTGCTGACCGAGTACCGCGGTCTCTCGGTGAAGCAGGTCAAGACCCTGCGTCGCTCGCTCGGCGAGAACGCCGAGTACGCCGTGGTGAAGAACACGCTGACCAAGATCGCGGCCAACGAGGCCGGGATTTCGGAGCTCGACGACCTGTTCAACGGTCCGACGGCTGTCGCCTTCGTCACCGGTGACCCGGTGGAGTCGGCGAAGGCTCTGCGTGACTTCGCCAAGGAGAACCCCGCTCTCATCATCAAGGGCGGTGTCCTTGACGGTAAGGCGCTGTCCGCCGATGAGATCAAGAAGCTCGCGGACCTCGAGTCCCGCGAGGTGCTGCTCGCCAAGCTGGCGGGTGCCCTGAAGGCCAAGCAGTCCCAGGCTGCCGCGCTCTTCCAGGCCCTGCCGTCGAAGCTCGTCCGCACTGTGGACGCGCTGCGCGACAAGGTCGAGCAGGGCGGTGCCGGTACGCCGGCTCCCGCCGCCGAGGACGCCGCCGCCGAGTAATCGGCAGGCTCACGCCTCGCTGCGGGCCCGTGCCCGCCCCACCCGTACATACGGCATCACCTGCCGATTTAGTGGAAGGACGCCATCATGGCGAAGCTGTCCCAGGACGAGCTGCTCGCGCAGTTCGAGGACCTCACCCTCATCGAGCTCGCTGGCTTCGTGAAGGCCTTCGAGGAGAAGTTCGACGTCACCGCCGCCGCCCCGGTCGCCGTTGCCGCCGCCGGTGGCCCGGCCGCCGTTGAGGCCGTCGAGGAGCAGGACGAGTTCGACGTCATCCTCGATGGTGCCGGCGACAAGAAGATCCAGGTCATCAAGGAGGTGCGCACCCTGACCTCCCTCGGCCTGAAGGAGGCCAAGGACCTCGTTGACACCGCTGGTGCCAAGGTCCTGGAGAAGGTTGCCAAGGACGTTGCCGAGAAGGCCAAGGCCGCCCTCGAGGGTGCCGGCGCCAAGGTCACCGTCAAGTGACTTCTCGCCCCCTCTGAGGGGGCCTGAAGCCGGGCCGATCACCCTTGTGGGTGGTCGGCCCGGCTTTTTCGCGTTTCCGGCCCTGGGCGGCCCTGGACGGCCCTGGGACCGCTCCGCGGCCGGGACGCGCCGGTGTGGCCGAGAGCCCACTCGGCAGCGTCGGTGCGGACGGGTATGGTGATCACCGTCATCGACGGTGGCCCCCACCACGGCTTCTGTAACGCCGGGGGGCGTCCGGCCGATGGACGGGTCGAGGTCCGCACCGCCTGCGGGCCCTTGACGAACCCGGCGAGGCGCGCGATTCTCAAGGCGCGAGTCCGCCCGGTTGGTTTGCCACTGGATGCATAACCAGTGGCTCAGGCGGGAAATGACTCCACGTGAGTTATGGGGCCCGGGCAGTGCCCGGGCCGGTGCAGTACCCGGTGGGCGTTCGCGTCCGCCGGCTACCGGGAGGAGTCTCCGATTCGGTTTCCGAATCAGAGCTGGACAGCAGTGTGCCCTTTGGCTACACTGTCCCTTTGCGCTGCCTGTTAGCTGCTCCGTGACTCGTCGCCCGGAGTTTGCGTTGCCCTGAAGGGGTCTGGCATCGCCTCCGCAAAGCGGCTCTGACCTGGGATTCCGATCCCGGCGGAGGCCAGTGGCGAGGGAGGCGGGACCAAGCCCGTGAAGGCCCGGCTGGTACGCGCGTAGTGAGCTCCGAGCCCTCGGAAGGACCCCCCTCTTGGCCGCGCCGCGCAACGCCTCGAACAATTCCGCCGCATCCACCGCCCCGCTCCGCGTCTCCTTCGCGAAGATCAAGGAGCCCCTCGAGGTCCCCAACCTCCTGGCCCTGCAGACCGAGAGCTTTGACTGGCTGCTCGGCAATGCGGCCTGGAAGTCCCGGGTCGAGGCGGCGCTGGAGAACGGTCAGGACGTCCCCACCAAGTCCGGTCTGGAGGAGATCTTCGAGGAGATCTCCCCGATCGAGGACTTCAGTGGGTCGATGTCGCTGACCTTCCGCGACCACCGTTTCGAGCCGCCGAAGAACTCGATTGACGAGTGCAAGGACCGCGACTTCACGTTCGCGGCTCCGCTCTTCGTCACGGCCGAGTTCACCAACAACGAGACCGGTGAGATCAAGTCTCAGACGGTCTTCATGGGCGACTTCCCGCTCATGACCCACAAGGGCACGTTCGTGATCAACGGCACCGAGCGTGTCGTCGTGTCGCAGCTGGTCCGCTCCCCGGGCGTGTACTTCGACTCCACCCTGGACAAGGTGTCCGACAAGGACATCTACTCCTGCAAGGTCATCCCCTCGCGTGGTGCCTGGCTGGAGATGGAGATCGACAAGCGCGACATGGTCGGCGTCCGCATCGACCGCAAGCGCAAGCAGTCCGTCACCGTGCTGCTCAAGGCGCTCGGCTGGACCAACGAGATGATTCTCGAGGAGTTCGGCGAGTACGAGTCCATGCGCAACACCCTGGAGAAGGACCACACCCAGGGCCAGGACGACGCGCTTCTGGACATCTACCGCAAGCTGCGTCCTGGCGAGCCGCCGACGCGCGAGGCCGCGCAGACGCTTCTGGAGAACCTGTACTTCAACCCGAAGCGCTACGACCTCGCCAAGGTGGGCCGCTACAAGGTCAACCGGAAGCTGGGCAACGCCGAGTCGCTGGACTCCGGCGTGCTCACCGAGCCCGACATCATCGGTGCGATCAAGTACCTGGTGAAGCTGCACGCCGGTGAGACCGAGTGGAACGACCAGACCGGTCGCGACATCGTGGTCGAGGTCGACGACATCGACCACTTCGGCAACCGTCGCCTGCGCAACGTCGGCGAGCTCATCCAGAACCAGGTCCGTACGGGTCTCGCCCGTATGGAGCGCGTCGTGCGCGAGCGCATGACCACCCAGGACGTCGAGGCGATCACGCCGCAGACCCTGATCAACATCCGGCCGGTCGTCGCCTCCATCAAGGAGTTCTTCGGCACCAGCCAGCTGTCGCAGTTCATGGACCAGACGAACCCGCTGTCGGGCCTGACCCACAAGCGCCGTCTGTCCGCCCTCGGCCCCGGTGGTCTCTCCCGTGAGCGCGCCGGCTTCGAGGTCCGTGACGTGCACCCCTCGCACTACGGGCGCATGTGTCCGATCGAGACCCCCGAAGGCCCGAACATCGGTCTGATCGGGTCGCTGGCCTCGTACGGCCGGGTCAACGCCTTCGGCTTCATCGAGACCCCGTACCGCAAGGTCATCGAGGGTGTCGTCACGGAGCAGGTCGACTACCTCACGGCCGACGAGGAGGACCGCTACGTCATCGCGCAGGCCAACGCCCCGCTGACGGCGGAGCTGACCTTCGCCGAGCCGCGTGTCCTGGTCCGCCGCCGTGGCGGCGAGATCGACTACATCCCGGGCACCGAGATCGACTACATGGACGTCTCGCCGCGCCAGATGGTGTCGGTCGCGACCGCCATGATCCCCTTCCTCGAGCACGACGACGCCAACCGCGCGCTCATGGGCTCGAACATGATGCGCCAGGCGGTGCCGCTGCTGAAGAGCGAGGCTCCGCTGGTCGGTACCGGCATGGAGTACCGCTGTGCCGTCGACGCCGCGGACGTCATCACCGCCGAGAAGGCCGGTGTCGTCCAGGAGGTCTCGGCCGACTACGTCACCGTCGCCAACGACGACGGCACGTACACCACGTACCGCGCCGCCAAGTTCACCCGCTCCAACCAGGGCACCGCCTTCAACCAGAAGGTGCTCGTGGACGAGGGCGCCCGGGTCGAGTCCGGCCAGGTGCTGGCCGACGGCCCGTGCACCGACGAGGGCGAGATGGCCCTCGGCAAGAACCTGCTCGTGGCGTTCATGTCGTGGGAGGGTCACAACTACGAGGACGCGATCATCCTGTCGCAGCGCCTCGTGCAGGACGACGTCCTCTCCTCGATCCACATCGAGGAGCACGAGGTCGACGCCCGTGACACCAAGCTCGGCCCCGAGGAGATCACCCGGGACATCCCGAACGTCTCCGAGGAGGTCCTCGCCGACCTCGACGAGCGCGGCATCATCCGCATCGGCGCCGACGTCGTCACCGGCGACATCCTGGTCGGCAAGGTCACGCCCAAGGGCGAGACCGAGCTGACCCCGGAGGAGCGCCTGCTCCGCGCGATCTTCGGTGAGAAGGCCCGTGAGGTCCGCGACACCTCGCTGAAGGTGCCGCACGGTGAGTCCGGCAAGGTCATCGGCGTCCGCGTCTTCGACCGCGAAGAGGGCGACGAGCTGCCCCCGGGCGTGAACCAGCTGGTCCGCGTCTACGTGGCCCAGAAGCGCAAGATCACCAACGGTGACAAGCTCGCCGGCCGTCACGGCAACAAGGGCGTCATCTCGAAGATCCTGCCGGTCGAGGACATGCCGTTCCTGGAGGACGGCACCCCGGTCGACATCATCCTCAACCCGCTGGGTGTCCCGTCCCGAATGAACCCGGGACAGGTCCTGGAGATCCACCTCGGGTGGCTCGCCAAGCAGGGCTGGGACGTCTCCGGCCTCGCCGACGAGTGGGCCCAGCGCCTCCAGGCGATCGGCGCCGACACCGTCCAGGGCGGCACCAACCTCGCCACCCCGGTCTTCGACGGCGCCCGCGAGGACGAGATCACCGGCCTGCTGGACAACACCACCCTCACCCGTGACGGTGAGCGCCTGGTGAACTCCACCGGCAAGGCCCGGCTGTTCGACGGCCGCTCCGGCGAGCCGTTCCCGATGCCGGTCTCGGTCGGCTACATGTACATCCTCAAGCTGCACCACCTGGTCGACGACAAGCTGCACGCCCGTTCGACCGGTCCGTACTCGATGATCACCCAGCAGCCGCTCGGTGGTAAGGCGCAGTTCGGTGGTCAGCGCTTCGGTGAGATGGAGGTGTGGGCCCTTGAGGCGTACGGCGCTGCTTACGCGCTGCAGGAGCTGCTCACCATCAAGTCCGACGACGTCCTCGGCCGTGTGAAGGTCTACGAGGCCATCGTCAAGGGCGAGAACATCCCCGAGCCCGGCATTCCCGAGTCCTTCAAGGTCCTCATCAAGGAAATGCAGTCGCTCTGCCTCAACGTGGAGGTGCTGTCCTCGGACGGCCAGTCCATCGAGATGCGGGACTCCGACGAGGACGTGTTCCGCGCCGCCGAGGAGCTCGGCATTGACCTGTCCCGGCGCGAGCCGAGCAGCGTCGAAGAGGTCTGACGGAGGTTGGGCCGGCTGCCCGAGCAGCCGGCCCGCCCCCAGGCCCCCCTCAGACCACATGAACGACTCTCGACTTACGAAAGAGGGCTTGACGACCAGTGCTTGACGTCAACTTCTTCGACGAGCTCCGCATCGGCCTGGCCACCGCCGACGACATCCGCCAGTGGTCGCACGGCGAGGTCAAGAAGCCGGAGACCATCAACTACCGCACCCTGAAGCCCGAAAAGGACGGACTCTTCTGCGAGAAGATCTTCGGCCCCACCCGGGACTGGGAGTGCTACTGCGGTAAGTACAAGCGCGTCCGCTTCAAGGGCATCATCTGTGAGCGCTGCGGCGTCGAGGTGACCCGCGCCAAGGTGCGCCGTGAGCGGATGGGCCACATCGAGCTGGCCGCCCCGGTCACCCACATCTGGTACTTCAAGGGCGTGCCGTCCCGCCTGGGCTACCTGCTCGACCTGGCGCCGAAGGACCTCGAGAAGGTCATCTACTTCGCCGCCTACATGATCACCTGGGTCGACGACGAGCGCCGCCAGCGCGACCTGCCGTCCCTGGAGGCGCACGTCTCGGTCGAGCGCCAGCAGATCGAGAACCGCCGCGACTCCGACCTCGAGGCCCGTGCCAAGAAGGCCGAGACCGACCTGGCCGAGCTGGAGGCCGAGGGCGCCAAGGCCGACGTGCGCCGCAAGGTGCGCGAGGGCGCCGAGCGCGAGATGAAGCAGCTGCGCGACCGCGCGCAGCGCGAGCTCGACCGCCTCGACGAGGTGTGGGCCCGCTTCAAGAACCTCAAGGTCCAGGACCTCGAGGGCGACGAGCTGCTCTACCGCGAGCTGCGCGACCGCTTCGGCACCTACTTCTCCGGCTCGATGGGCGCGGCGGCCCTCAAGGACCGCCTCGAGACCTTCGACCTGGCGGAGGAGTCCGAGCGCCTGCGCGAGATCATCCGCACCGGCAAGGGCCAGAAGAAGACCCGTGCGCTGAAGCGCCTCAAGGTCGTCTCCGCGTTCCTGCAGACCACCAACAAGCCCAACGGCATGGTGCTGGACTGCGTTCCGGTCATCCCGCCGGACCTGCGTCCGATGGTGCAGCTGGACGGTGGCCGCTTCGCGACCTCCGACCTGAACGACCTGTACCGCCGCGTGATCAACCGCAACAACCGCCTGAAGCGGCTTCTCGACCTCGGCGCGCCCGAGATCATCGTGAACAACGAGAAGCGCATGCTCCAGGAGGCCGTCGACGCCCTGTTCGACAACGGCCGTCGCGGCCGTCCGGTCACCGGCCCGGGCAACCGCCCGCTGAAGTCCCTCAGCGACATGCTGAAGGGCAAGCAGGGTCGTTTCCGCCAGAACCTGCTCGGCAAGCGCGTCGACTACTCGGCCCGTTCGGTCATCGTCGTCGGCCCGCAGCTCAAGCTGCACCAGTGCGGTCTGCCCAAGGCCATGGCGCTGGAGCTCTTCAAGCCGTTCGTGATGAAGCGCCTGGTCGACCTGAACCACGCGCAGAACATCAAGTCGGCCAAGCGCATGGTCGAGCGTGCCCGCCCGGTCGTGTGGGACGTGCTCGAAGAGGTCATCGCCGAGCACCCCGTCCTGCTGAACCGTGCGCCCACCCTGCACCGCCTCGGCATCCAGGCCTTCGAGCCCCAGCTGGTCGAGGGCAAGGCCATCCAGATCCACCCGCTCGTCTGCACCGCGTTCAACGCGGACTTCGACGGTGACCAGATGGCCGTCCACCTGCCGCTCTCCGCGGAGGCGCAGGCCGAGGCCCGCATCCTGATGCTGTCCTCGAACAACATCCTGAAGCCGGCCGACGGTCGCCCCGTCACCATGCCGACCCAGGACATGGTGCTCGGTCTGTTCTTCCTGACCTCGGACCGGGAGACGGTGAAGGGCGGTGGCCGTTCCTTCTCCTCGACCGCCGAGGCCGTCATGGCCTTCGACGCCCGCGAGCTGGACGTCCAGGCCCCGATCGAGCTGCGCCTGCCGGCCGGCACCGTCCCGCCGCGCGGCTGGACCCCGCCGGTGGACGAGGAGGGCCAGACGGCCTGGTTCGACGGCGAGCCGTTCCGTCTGACCACCACCCTGGGCCGCGCGCTCTTCAACGAGCTGCTGCCCGAGGACTACCCGTTCGTCGACTACGAGGTGGGCAAGAAGCAGCTCTCCGCGATCGTCAACGACCTGGCGGAGCGCTACCCCAAGGTCGTCGTCGCGGCGACCCTGGACAACCTGAAGGCGTCCGGTTTCCACTGGTCGACCCGCTCGGGTGTCACCGTCTCGATCTCCGACGTCGTCGTCCCGCCGAACAAGCCCCAGATCCTCGAGGGCTACGAGGCGAAGGCGGAGAAGGTCCAGCGTCAGTACGAGCGCGGCCTGATCACCAACGACGAGCGCAAGCAGGAGCTCATCGGCATCTGGACCCAGGCGACCAACGAGGTCGCCGAGGCCATGAACGAGAACTTCCCGAAGACGAACCCCATCTTCATGATGGTCGACTCGGGTGCTCGTGGAAACATGATGCAGATGCGCCAGATCGCCGGTATGCGTGGTCTGGTGTCGAATGCCAAGAACGAGACCATCCCGCGACCCATCAAGGCGTCGTTCCGTGAGGGTCTCACCGTGCTGGAGTACTTCATCTCCACCCACGGTGCCCGTAAGGGTCTGGCGGACACCGCCCTCCGTACCGCCGACTCCGGCTACCTCACCCGTCGTCTGGTCGACGTCTCCCAGGACGTCATCATTCGCGAGGAGGACTGCGGTACCGAGCGCGGCCTGAAGCTGGCGATCGGCACCGTCGGCGCGGACGGCGTGCTGCGCAAGGCCGACGACGTCGAGACCAGCGTGTACGCCCGCATGCTCGCCGAGGACATCACGGTGGACGGCAAGCTCCTTGCCACCGCCAACACCGACCTCGGTGACGTGCTGATCGACGAGCTGATCCGCCACGGCATCGGCGAGGTCAAGACCCGCTCGATCCTGACCTGCGAGTCGGCCGTCGGCACCTGCGCCTTCTGCTACGGGCGTTCGCTGGCCACCGGCAAGCTGGTCGACATCGGTGAGGCGGTCGGCATCATCGCCGCCCAGTCCATCGGTGAGCCCGGCACCCAGCTGACGATGCGTACCTTCCACACCGGTGGTGTGGCCGGTGACGACATCACCCAGGGTCTGCCGCGTGTCGTCGAGCTCTTCGAGGCCCGTACCCCCAAGGGTGTGGCCCCGATCTCGGAGGCCACCGGCCGGGCGCGGATCGAGGACACCGAGAAGACCCGCAAGCTCGTCATCACCCCGGACGACGGCAGCGAGGAGATCGCCTACCCCGTCTCCAAGCGTGTGAAGCTGCTGGTCAGCGAGGGCGAGGCGGTCGAGGTCGGCCAGAAGCTGACCATGGGTGCCACCAACCCGCACGACGTCCTGCGCATCATGGGCCAGCGTGCCGTCCAGATCCACCTGGTCGCCGAGGTCCAGAAGGTCTACAACTCGCAGGGTGTGTCGATCCACGACAAGCACATCGAGATCATCATCCGGCAGATGCTGCGCCGCGTGACGATCATCGAGTCGGGCGACGCCGAGCTGCTCCCGGGCGAGCTCGTCGAGCGCGGCCGCTTCGAGACCGAGAACCGTCGCGTGGTCGCCGAGGGCGGTCACCCCGCCTCCGGCCGTCCGCAGCTGATGGGTATCACCAAGGCCTCGCTGGCCACCGAGTCCTGGCTGTCGGCCGCCTCCTTCCAGGAGACGACCCGGGTCCTCACCGACGCGGCGATCCACGCCAAGTCGGACCCGCTGCTGGGCCTCAAGGAGAACGTCATCCTCGGTAAGCTCATCCCGGCCGGTACGGGTCTTCCCCGCTACCGCAACATCCGGGTCGAGCCGACCGAAGAGGCCAAGGCCGCGATGTACTCGGCCGTCGGCTACGACGACTACGACCTGTCGCCCTTCGGCGCCGGCTCCGGCCAGGCGGTCCCGCTGGACGACTACGACTACGGCCCGTACACCGGCTGAGTCCGACGTTCGGCTGTCAGGGCGGTCACCCCTCGCGGGGTGGCCGCCCTGCGGCGTTCCCGGGCCGGGTCTTTCCGGGCTTTTCCGGGCTTTCCCGGGGTCGTCGGGGGTCTGCGGGGCAGCGATTAGGTTCCCTGGCAGAAGTCGCGTAGAGTCGTGTTTACCGACGCGGGGTGGAGCAGCTCGGTAGCTCGCTGGGCTCATAACCCAGAGGTCGCAGGTTCAAATCCTGTCCCCGCTACTCAGTAGCAACGAAGGGCCCGGAGGCATCAAGCCTCCGGGCCCTTCGTCGTTCCCGGGAGTCGTCCCCGGGAGCGGCCCCTCCCTCGTGCGGGGGAGGGGCCGGAACCGCTCCGGTGGGGGAGGCGGGGGAGGGGGCGGCCGGGGCAGGCTTCGCGTGTCGGGACGACGGGGCTTTCGAAGGGGGCCGGGCATGAAGCGGGTACCGGGCGCGGAGGCGATCACGGGGGCGGTGCGTTCGGGCGCCGGCGCAGTGCCGGTCGACGGTGTCTGACCGGGCCGTTCCGGAGGTCCTGCCGGTAGGGCATGATCTTCTCCGCGGGGGCGGCGCCCCCGGACACGGGGGAGGGGCTGCGGTGGTGCGAGCGGCGCGCTGGCGGAGCTGGTCGGCCGGGCTGAGTCCGTACGTGCTGGACTCGCTGCTGGCCGTGGCATCGGCCGGGATCTCGGTCTGGGCGGTCGGCAACGACGACAGGGCCTGGCCGTGGTGGGTCTACCTGGTGGCGGTGTCCACCTCGCTGTCGCTGCCCTGGCGGCGCCGGGCGCCGCTGGCCGCGCTGGCGGCGGGCAGCGTGGCCTTCATGACGCTGTCCGTGGTGGCGCACTCGGCGAGTCCGCAGGTGCCGCTGGCCGGTGTGATCGGCATCTACACGGTGGCGGAGCGTTCCCCGGACCGGCAGCGCTGGACGGTGCTGGCGGTGGTGGTGGTCGCCAACGTGATCGGCACCCACTCGCCCAACGGCATGCTGTTCAGCCTGCTCACCTCGGTCGGCTCGTTCGTCTTCGGCTCGCTGGTGCGCGCCCAGCGGCGGCTGGCCCGGCTGGAGGCCGAGCGGGCCCGCGAGGCGGGGGAACGGGCGGCCAGTGAGGCGGGCCGCGCGGTGGTGGAGGAGCGGGCCCGGATCGCCCGGGAGATGCACGACATCCTGGCGCACGCCGTCTCGCTGATGATCATCCAGGCCGAGGCCGGGCCGCTGGTGGTGCACGCCAACCCGGACCGGGCGATCCGCGCCTTCGACACCATCGCCGACGCGGGCCGCGACGCGATGGTCCAACTGCGGCGCGTCCTCGGAGTGCTGAAGGAGGAGGGGGCCGGTCCTGAGCTGGCCCCGCAGCCCCGGCTGGCCGAACTCGCCGACGTGGCCGAGCGGGTGCGCCGGGCCGGACCGGCGGTGGAGCTCGAACTGGCCGACGGGCTGGGCGCGGTGCCCGCCGACCTCCAGGCCGCGGCGTACCGGATCGTGCAGGAGACGCTGACCAACACGGTCAAGCACTCCGGCGCCGACCGGGTGGCGGTCCGGGTGCGGCGGTCCGGGGACACCCTGGAGGTCGTGGTGTCCGACAACGGGCGCGGGCTGCCGGTGACCGTCGGCGGCGTGGTGAACGGCTGGTCCGGCGGCCGCGGGCTGGTCGGCATCCGGGAGCGGGCGGCGGCCTGCGGCGGGCGGGCCGAGGCCGGACCCGGACCGGAGGGCAAGGGCTTCCTGGTGAGTGCCCGGCTGCCGTTGGGGGTGGCGGGCGTGGTGGAGAAGGCGGGCGGATGAAGCCGATTCGGGTGGTCGTCGCGGACGACCAGGAGCTGGTGCGGGCGGGGTTCGGGATGATCCTGGACGCGCAGCCCGACATCGAGGTGGTGGCCGAGGCCTGCGACGGCGCCGAGGCGGTCGAGGCGGTCCGCGCCCACGGCCCGGACGTCCTGCTGCTGGACGTCCGGATGCCGGTCATGGACGGGCTGGAGGCGGCCCGCCGGGTCTGCGCCGAGTTCCCGTCCACCAAGGTGATCATGCTGACCACCTTCGACGCCGACGACTACGTCTTCGACGCGCTGTACGCGGGCGCCAGCGGCTTCCTGCTCAAGGACGTCCGGCGGGACGACCTGGCGCACGGGGTGCGGATGGTGGCCTCCGGGGAGGCGCTGCTCGCGCCCTCGGTGACCAGGCGGCTGATCGGCGAGTTCGCCGCCCGCCGCCCGGGCTCGCCCGAGCGGGCGCTGCGGCCGCCGTCCAAGCTGCTGGAGCAGCTCACCCTGCGTGAGCAGGAGACCCTGCGGCTGCTGGCGCGCGGGCTCTCCAACGCGGAGATCGCGGCCGAGCTGGTGGTCAGCGAGCACACGGTGAAGACGCACGTCAGCAATGTGCTGAGCAAGCTGGGGCTGCGGGACCGGGTGCACGCGGTGGTGTTCGCGTACGAGGCCGGCGCGGTGGTGGCGGGGGAGGCGTAGGGCCCTCTTGCGGATCACGCCGGGCGCGGGGCCCCTGGTCGGGGCTCCCCCGTGCGGGGGAGGCGGCGGGTTCGCCGGTGCGGGCGATCCGCGACGAGGGGTGCGGCGGACAGCATCTGTGGTGTCGGAACGGACCACGGGCCACCAGCTACCTGCCGGGGCCGCGGATCACCACAGGAGATCGTCGGATGAACACCCCGCAGGAGAACCACCGCACCGCCTACGCCGTCGTCGGCGCCCCCGCCCTGATGGCCCTCTACGGGGGGATCCGGCTGGTCCCGGGCTCCCGGGAGCCCGGCCTCGGCTGGACGGCCGGCCACACCGCGATGTTCGCCGGGCTGCTGCTGTTCGCCCCGGTCCTGCTCGCCCTGCGCGGGCTGCTCGCCCCGCGCGGCACCACGGCCGGGCGGCTCGCGGCCGGTGCCGCGCTCGGGACGGCGTTCGCCGGCCTGGCGGCCTCGCTGGTGCAGATCGGGATCGATCTGTACGTCGGCCTGGCGGCGGCGGACAAGGCCGGGCAGTCGCGGATGTTCGACCGCGTCCAGGGCGTCCCCGGGGTGCTGCCGGCGGTCTACCAGATCGGCCCGCTGCTGTTCTACGTCGGCCTGCTGGCCCTGCTGGTCGCCGCCGCGGTGGGTGCGGCCCGGACGCTGCCCTGGTGGAGCCCGGTGCTGATGCTGGTCGGCACCGCCGCCTCGGGGGCCGACCTGGCGCTGATCCCGGTGGCCGCGGTCTGCTACCTGGCGGCGCTGGCCCCGCTGGCCCGCCGCGCCGCCGGGCCCCGCCCGGTGCTGGCCTGACCGGTGCTGGTCTGACCGGTGCTGGTCTGGCTGGGCGGTCCGGACGGGCGGCCGCTCCCGCAGGGGAGGGGCGGGCGCCCGTCAGCTCATCCGGAACACCGGTCCGCGCGGGGTGAACGGCAGCCCGGCGCCCCGGGGGACGAGGAAGGCGTGCTCGCGGCGCACCCGCAGCACGTCGCACGCGCCGTCGGTGATCACCAGCACGGGCGCCCCGCGCGGGAAGTCCTCGGCCCGCTCCAGCAGGTCGACGCCCGGCTGCAGCTCGGTGCCGCCGCGCCCGCGCACCCGGACCCGGCCGGCGATCTCGCCGACCGGGACGTACCCGGCGTCGTGCGGTGCGGCGTCGCAGTGCACCACCCGGGCCGCGGGCACGTCCCGGGCGGCCGCGTACGAGGCGATCGCGCCGAGCGCCTTGCCGAGCAGGACCCGGTTCATCGAGCCGGAGGTGTCCAGGACGACGCCGAAGGTGCAGCGCGGTACCTCCTCCGGCGGGTGGTAGCGGCCGGCCCGGGGGATGTCCGGGGTGGCGGACTGCCGACGGGCCGGGCGGGAGTAGCTGCGGACCGGCTCCGGACGGGGCACGAACTCGTCGAACCAGCGGGCCAGCCGGGCGTCCCAGGGCAGCGGCGGGTGGGCGAGGGCGCGGATCTCCTCGACCAGTCCGGCGGGCAGCAACCCGCGGTCGCGCTGGTGCAGCTCGAAGCCCTGCTGGAGTCCGCGGCGGTAGAAGTCGTCGAGGTCCACGTAGTCGCGCGGGCCGCGGTCCAGCGGTGCGCCGAGGATGTCCGGGCGGTTCTTGCCGGCCAGAGTGGCGAGCCGGCGGATCCGGCGCTCGTCGCGGACGATCCGGTCGTACACCTCCTCGGCCGACAGCCCCTTCAGCTGCGGGTCGTGCAGCAGGCCTTCCGGCATGTCGCCGACGCCCATCTCCAGCAGCCAGCCGTTGATGACGTAGTCGGCGGCGACGTTGAAGAGGAACGGGTCCCGGCCGCCGCGGCGCTCGCCGTGCCGCAGGGCGGCGTGCAGCATCTCGTGGCCGAGGATGAACCGCCACTCCTCGTCGGTCTGCTGGCGCAGCGGGTTGATGTAGACCTCGCCGGCCTCGGCGTTGACGGCGGCGATGGAGATGCCGTGGGCGCGGGCCAGTTCGGCGTCGGCGACGACGGTGAGGCCGGCCGCGATGCCGCCGAGCAGCGGGTAGGAGGAGACGAACCAGCCGAGCGCCCTGGTCCACGGCCGTACGGGCAGGCGCTCGCCGGTCTCCCGGTCGAAACGGCCGCCGGCCCGGTCCATCGCGGCGGACATGGTGCGGGTGAGGGCGGCGGCGAAGGCCGCCGACCAGTCCTTCGGGGTGTGGCCGTAGTCCTGCCACTCGACCAGCAGCTGGTCGTGGTCGGCGGTGCCGGCCGTCCCGGCGGTGACGGCGGGCGGCAGGCCGTCGCGGCGCCAGCGGGCGGCCAGCTCCTCCTCGTCGCCGCCCGGGTACTCCTGCGGGAGGGCGACCGGGGGGCGGCCGACGGGGAAGGTCGCGAGGAAACGGTTCACCACCGCGCAGCGGGCCGCCTCCTCGTAGGCGTCGGGCTGGACCCGGACACCCTTGGCGGCCGGGACGTGGCCGAAGCCCAGGTGCAGCAGGCAGTGCGCCAGTACCCAGGCCCACTCGTCCGGCTCGGCCCGGCGGCGCGGGTTGACGTGCACGGTGCCGTCGGAGTCGACCACCGCCCAGCCGCCGGTCGGGGCCAGCCCGCAGTCGTCCCGGCGGCAGAAATCGGCGGGCACGGCGTCGAAGGCCGGGTTCTGGCGCAGCAGCCGGACCCCCTCGGCGAAGACCTCCGCGCCCGGGTCCGGCTTCTTCGCACCCTTCTGGACGGAAGGGCTCACCGGCGGGCCTCGACCAGCCGGGGCATGTCCCGGGCCGCCTCGATCAGGAACCAGGAGGGCAGCACCGGATTGCCGTCCGCGCCGTCGGCGATCACCGTCTGGGCGACCTCCACCGAGATCTCGGCCAGCTGCACCAGCAGAGACTTGGCCCGGAAGGCGGTCTGCCGCTGCGCCCCCGAGGCGTGCTCCTTGCTGGCCGGAAGCTCCTTGACCAGGCGGCCGCGGAAGGCGTCGGCCAGGTAGTAGAGCAGGTCGCGGTCCTCCAGCCGGTGCGGCCAGCGGGCGTCGCCCTTGAGGATCGCCTCCAGGCCGTAGGCGTTGCGGACGATCTTGGCGTAGCCGCAGAAGGCGATCGCGTGCTGCGGGGTGAGCAGCCCGTACGCGAGCACCTTGAGGGTCTCCTCGTCCAGGGCGGGGCCGAAGGAGTGCAGCGCGTCGGAGAGCATGTGCCAGGCGCGCGGGGTGGAGAACGGCTCCTCGGTCTTCGGCGGGGCGGACCACAGGTGGTCGGGCCGGTCGGTGACGTAGTCGACGACCCAGGGGTGGATGCCGGCGCCGGCCGCCCAGCGCAGCCAGTCTGCGGCGCTGGCCCGCAGGTGCACGTGGACCATGCGGTTGACCAGCGCGGACGCCATCGGTCGGGCGAGCGCGCCGTCGGTGGCGCGGTTCCCGGCGCCGATCACGATCGAGCCGGGCGGCAGCTCGTACGAGCCGATCCGGCGGTCCAGGATCAGCGAGTAGAACGCCTTCTGGACGTCCGGGGTCGCCGCGTTGAGCTCGTCCAGGAACAGGCAGTACGGCTCGTCGCGGGCGATCTGCTCGGGCGGGCAGAACCGGGAACGGCCCTCCGGGGTCAGCTGCGGGACACCGATCAGGTCCTCCGGGGCGAGCTGGGTGCCGACCAGGCTCACGCACTCCAGGCCGAGCGACTCGGCGAACTCCCTTACCAGCGAGGACTTTCCGATCCCGGGCGCGCCCCAGAGGAACACCGGCCGGACGGTGGCCAGCCCGAGCAGCAACTCGGGAATCTGGACGGGCGAGACGCTGACTGCTCCCTGCACGGGGCTCCTTGGCAAGTGGTGGGGTGACCGGCCCAGTCTGCGGCGGGAGTTGACGCGGCGCACCCGGATTTTCGGGTGGTCGCCGGGAGGCCTGAGAAAAGGGGCTTAAAAACGGGTGAACCGCATGCGTACGATGATCCTTCCGGCTCCCCCCTCATGGCCTGGAGTGATCGAGCGATGACGACGACGGCGAAGTTCGACCCCTGGTCGGCGGCGTTCGTGGCCCACCCGTACGACGCGTACGCCGAGTTGCGCGAGCACGCGCCGGTGACGTACTTCGAGCCGACCGGGCAGTGGCTCGTCTCGCGGCACGAGGACGTCAGCGCGCTCCTGCGCGACCGGCGGCTCGGGCGTACCTACACCCACCGCTTCAGCCACCAGGAGTTCGGCCGGCCCGAACCCGACCCGGCGCACGAGCCCTTCCACACCCTCAACGACTTCGGGCTGCTCGACCTGGAGGCCCCCGACCACACCCGGATCCGCCGGCTGGTCTCCAAGGCCTTCACCCCGCGCATGGTCGAGGGCCTGCGGCCGACCGTCCAGCGGCTCGCCGGGGAACTCGTCGACGGCCTGCTCGCGGCCGGCGGCGGCGACCTGATCGCCGCCGTCGCCGAGCCGCTGCCGGTCGCCGTGATCGCCGAGATGCTCGGCGTGCCGGAGGGCGACCGGCACCTGCTGCGGCCCTGGTCCGCCGACATCACCGGCATGTACGAGCTCAACCCGAGCGAGGAGGCCGCCCGCAAGGCCGTCACCGCGAGCACCGAGTTCTCCGACTACCTGCGCGCCCTCATCCGCGAACGCCGCACCGCCCCCGGCACCGACCTGATCAGCGCGCTGATCCAGGCCCAGGAGGGCTCCGACGCGCTCAGCGAGCAGGAGATGATCTCCACCTGCGTGCTGCTGCTCAACGCCGGCCACGAGGCGACCGTCAACACCACCGGCAACGGCTGGTGGGCGCTGTTCCGCAACCCCGGTGAACTCGCCCGGCTGCGCGGCGCGACCGACGCGCTCCTGCCCACCGCCATCGAGGAGCTGATGCGCTGGGACACCCCGCTGCAGCTGTTCGAACGGTGGGTCCTGGAGGACATCGAGCTGCGCGGCGTCACCATCCCGCGCGGCTCCGAGGTCGCCCTCCTCTTCGGCTCCGCCAACCGCGACCCCGAGCGCTTCACCGACCCCGACCGCCTCGACCTCGGCCGCACCGACAACCCCCACATCACCTTCGGCGCCGGAATCCACTTCTGCCTCGGCGCCCCGCTCGCCAGACTGGAACTCACCGAGTCCTACGGCGCCCTCCTGCGCCGCGCCCCCGGCCTGCGCCTGGCCCGCGAACCCGAGTGGAACCCGGGCTACGTGATCCGGGGCCTCAGGGAACTGGTGGTCGAGGTCTAGATCGAGGTCGGGGCCAGGTCGGGGTCGGTTCGAGGAACGGGGGAGAGCTGTGGGCAAGGCGACGGGGTCACTGCTGGGGCTGGCGATCGGGGATGCGATCGGCCGGGTGACCGAGTTCAAGACGGTAGAGATGATTGCCGACGACCACCCGGACTGGCGGCAACTTCCGCTGCCCCGAAGGGCGCTGGTCACCGACGACACCCAGATGACCCTCGCCCTCGGCCGTGGTCTGCGCATTGCCCTGGAGCGCGGGCCGCTGACCCCGCTACGGCTGGAGCGGCCCGTTCGCGAGGAGTTCGTCGACTGGTGGCGCTCCCCGCAGAACAACCGTGCTCCCGGCATGACCTGCCTGCGAGCCTGCGAGCGGCTGAGCCGCCCCGCGTACCGCTGGCAGCAGGCGAGCGACGTCGGTTCCAAGGGCTGCGGCGCCAACATGCGGGTCGCTCCGGTCGGACTGATCCGCGAACTCGACGCCCGCCAGCTCGCGGGCGCCGCGCAGCTGCAGTCCGCGCTCACCCACGGGCACCCGACCGCACTCGCCGCCAGTGACCTCACCGCGTACGCCATCCGCAAGCTCGCCGAGGGCGTTCCGCCGGCCGGCCTGCCCGCGGTGCTGCGGGCGTACGCGCTGGCGAGCCGCGAGCGGTACGACGAGTTCTGGCTCGGCGACCTCTCCGCGCGCTGGTACGGTCGCTCGCCGCAGGACGTCATCGCCCGCGGCTGGGACGACTGCCTGGCCGTGCTCGACCAGTTGGACGCCGCGCTCGCCGCGCCCGACGTCGAAGCGGACCCGTGTCTGGCCACCGGTGAGGGCTGGGTCGCCGAGGAGGCCTTCGCCACCGGCCTGCTCTGCTTTCTGCTGCTGCCGGACGACCCGGTGTCCGCCGTCCGCCGGGCCGCCTACTCCAGCGGCGACTCGGACTCCCTGGCCTGTCTGACCGGCGCCTTCGCCGGGGCCCATCACGGGGAGTCGGTCTGGCCGCAGGAGTGGGTGGAGCGGATCGAGTACCGGGACGAGCTGCTCGCGCTCGGGGCGCTCTGGGACTGAGCTCCACAACCTGCGTTCCGGGCCCGGGTGGAACCGGGTTCGGGGGTGGTGCGTCGAAGGGCCATGACGAAGCGCAGCACCGCAGGGCATCGCCGTTCCCGCCGTCGGGTGGGGCTGCTTCTCGCCGCCGGGTTGGCGGTCGGCCCGGCGCTGGCCGGGTGCGGGAGTGCGGCGGGCGGGGGGCCCGTGGTGGTACGGGTCTCGGCGTCGGGGAGCCGGGCGGCGGTGGATCCGGGGCAGGTGGCGGCGGTGGCGGCCGGGACCAGCGCCTTCGGGCTGGACCTGCTGCACGTGCTGACCGCGACGCCGGACGGGGCGGGGCGCAACGTCGTGGTCTCGCCGGCCGGGCTGGCGAGCGTGCTCGGGATGCTGCTGCCGGGGGCGCGCGGTGCCACCGCCGAGGAGCTGGCCAAGGCCCTGCACACCGGGCTCGACCCGCGGCAGTACGCCCTCGCCGTCGGCGCGCCGGACAGCGGGAGCCGGGCCGGCGGCGACCAGGTCGTCCTGCGCCGTTCCGACGCCCTGTGGACGCAGCAGGGCCTGGCCGTCGCCCCGGATTACCTGGACACGCTCGCCGCCGCCTTCGACACCGGCGTGCACCCCGTCGACTTCGCCAGGGACCCGGCCGGCGCCCGCGGGAGCATCAACGCGGCGGTGGAGAAGGCCACCGAGGGGCGGATCAAGGAGCTCTTCGGCCCGCAGCAGATCACCGCCGACACCCGGCTGGCACTCACCGACGCGCTCTACCTGAAGGCGGCGTGGGCCTCCGGGTTCAAGCCCGCGAACACCTCCGAGCGCCCCTTCCACCGGCTGGACGGCTCCACCCCGGCGGTGAGCACGATGAGCCGCACCGGCACCCTCCGGTACGCCGAGGGCTCCGGCGGCATCGTCGGCGAACCCTGGCAGGCCATCGAACTCCCTTACGCGGGAGGTGGGTTGGCGATGGATCTGATCGTCCCCGCGCAGGGCGGGTACGCGGCCTTCAGCAAGGGCCTGGACCAGGCCCAGCTCGACCGGATCCTCGGCGGGCTCGGCGAGCGGTCCGTCGACCTGACCCTGCCGCGGTTCCACTTCGACACGGCCAACGACCTCGTCCCCGCCCTGCGCTCACTCGGCGTCAAGGCGGCCTTCGACGCGCCCGACTTCACCGGCATCACCGCCAAGGAGCCGCTCGGCCTGGGCGCGGTGGTGCAGAAGGCCACCGTCGAGGTGAACGAGGACGGCACGGTCGCGGCGGCCGGCAGCGGCGCCGGGGTGGCGGCGATGGCGGCGCCGGCCGCGCCGGAGTCCGTCCAACTGCACATCGACCGGCCGTTCCTGTTCCTGATCCGCGACACCGCCGACGGGCGGCCGCTGTTCCTCGGCCAGGTCACCGACCCGCAGGCCTCCTGAGCCGACCCGTAGGCGAAGCGGACGAAGCAGATGAAGCGGACGAAGCAGGCGAAGCAGCCGGAGGAGGACCGGGCGTCACCAGGCCGGGTAGCGCCCGCCGAGCGCCGGGTGGGCCGGGTCGCGGCTGCCGAACAGCACCAGCAGGTCGTCCGCGACCCGCAGCAGTTCGGCCCGGCCCTCGACCGCCCCCGCCCACTCGGCGGGCAGCGCCGAGGCGCCGTACGCGGCGCCGACCAGGTTGCCGCAGACCGCGCCGGTGGAGTCGCTGTCCCCGGAGTGGTTCACCGACAGCAGCAGCGCGCTGCGCACCGGGTCGGGTTCGAGTGTGGTCGCCAGCAGCGAGTACACCGCGATGGCCAGGCACTCCTCGGCGATCCAGCCGAGGCCGACCCGCTCCACGGACTCCGCCGTCGGCTGCGACTCCTGGGCCACCCGGACGGCCCGGGCCAGCGCCTGCACCGTCTCCTTGGACCCCGGCAGCTCGCGGATCTGCTCCACGGTCTCGCCGACCGCCGCCCACGGCTCGGTCCCGTTGGCGAGCCGCTCGACCAGCGCCGCGAAGGCGCCCGCCGAGAGGTAGCCGGTCGGGTGCCCGTGGGTGAGCTGGGCACACTGCACGGCCAGCCCGAAGGACAGCTCGACGCCCAGCCGGGCCAGCCCGAACGGCGCCGAGCGCATCACCGTGCCGCAGCCCTTGGACTCCGGGTTGATCGGCCCCGGCTGCCCGATCACGGACGGCGACTCGAACTCCGGGTGCTCGGCCACCCCGCTCATGCAGGCGTTGCCGGGCGCCCTCGACGCGTACAGGAAGGGCCTGGTCAGCAGCCAGCCGTCGTACGGGCGGGGCTGCGGCGCGGTGTCCGGCGAGCCCTGGCGCTGGGTCAGCAGCCAGCGCCGGTACGCGGCGTGGACGGCCTCCGGCACCGAGCCGCCGCCGCCCGTCCAGCCGCGGACGAACGCGCGGATCAGGCCCTCGGCGGTGAACAGGGTCATCTGGGTGTCGTCGGTGACTTCGACCGGCCCGGTACCGGCCGGCAGCCCGGTCACGCCGTCCGGCCCGTACCGCTGCTGGATCTGGTGGAGCTGCTGGAACTCCACCGGCCAGCCCAGCGCATCGCCGACGGCCCCGCCGAGCAGCGCCCCGCGCACCCGGTCGCGGTATCCCGATTCGGCCGCCGACTCCGTCACGTCGATCCCCCTTGGTTCATGGCGGGATACGTTCTATCAGGTCTACCGGCGGATCTGCCCGGCGCGCCCGTGCAGCGCGGCGCGGTCGGCGGCGGCGCGCCCGGCCGCCCAGCCCACTCCGTCGCTCACCCGGACCCGCTGCGAGACCAGCTTGGGGAACAGCCGGCCGACCTCGTCGTCCACCGCCTCGGAGCGGGCGGCGAGCGCGGGCAGCAGCCGCTCGTCGGGCAGCAGCTGCTCCTCGGTGCCGTCCTCGCGCAGGTGCCGGCCGGCCGCGGCGGCGCTGGTCGCGCGCTCGGTGGCGGCGGTCAGCCGCTCGCGGATCCGCGCCGCGTACGCGACGAGGAAGGAGTGCCGGAACGCCTTGCTGCGCGAGTCCCGGCGGGAGCCGGCCTTGTTGAGCGCGTGGGTGGCCTGCACCAGCAGCGAGGTGTAGAGCAGCTCGACGCCGTCCAGGTCGCCGTCGAAGCCGACGACGGTGCAGAAGCCGAACTCCTTGGCCCACACCGCCCGGCACCGGTTGGCCGCCGCGACGGCGTCCAGCAGCATCGTCTTGGGGCTCTCGTACGGGTTGTCCACGCCGATCCGCAGCGCCGCCGGGGTGTTCCGGTCGTCGCCGGTGGCGGCCAGCAGCGCGTCGTCGATGCTGTGCTGGGCCATCAGCTGCTGGGCCTTGGTGGTGAGCGCCTCGGCCTCCTCCGGGTACTCGGTGGACTCGGCCTTGGCCAGCAGCGCCCGGATCCGGGCCAGCATCCGCGGCTCGCCGGTCAGCGGGCCCGTGGTGCGTTCGGCCTGCGGGCCCGTGGTGCGATCGGTCTGCGGCCGCCGGCCGGGCGCGGGGCCGACCGGGGAGATCGGCGGCAGCCGGCCCCAGGTCCGCAGCAGCTCCAGGGCGGCGGTGGCGAGCGCGAAGCGGTCCAGCCGGTGACGGTCGGCGAAGGCGCCGAGGTACTGCTCGTCGCCGGGCCACCAGACCTCGGCCTCCAGCTCGCGCAGCTGCTCGTGCCAGCGCCGGTCGAGGGCGGCCGCGGGGTGCCGACGGCCCTCGGCGGCGATCAGGTCCACCGCGAGGGCCAGGTGGACGGGCTTCAGCCCGCGCCGGACCACCCGGGCCAGGTCGGCCGGGCGCCACCCGGCGGACCAGCAGCGGCCGACGGCGGTGTCCGTGTACCCCAGCAGCGCCCGGCTGACCGCCGGCCACTGCCCGGCCGAGGCGGCGAGCAGCGACGCCCCGGTGTCCAGGGCGAGGTCCAGCGTTTCGTCCGGGGCCGTCAGCACCGATCGCACCGCCTGCTCCAGCAGTGGGCCGGCGCCCCCGTCCCCGTCCTGCTGCGCGCGCTTGCCCACGGTGTGTCCCTGCTCTCCTCGACGGCCCGGCCCTCCCGCCCATGATGCCGGAGCGCCCGGCCCCTTCGACGGGACCGGGCGCTCCGGGGTGACGCAGGCGACTCAGCGCTCGACGGCCTTGGCCAGGATCTCCGGGGCGCGCTCCAGCAGCCGCCCGGCCGCGAAACGGATGCCGAGGGCGGCGATCAGGGCGCCGTAGAGCGGGCCGACCACCAGGACCGGCCAGGTCGGGCCGGCGGAGAGCAGCGCCCAGCCGAGGTAGCCGCTCACCGGCAGGGAGAGCAACGCCACACCGAACAGCGAGCCGAACTGGTTGACCAGCACCAGGCCGCCCTGCCCGGGGGCGGCGTTGCGCATCGGATTGCTGTCGGCCGGCATGGTGTACGGCGCGAGCACGCTGAGCGTCGCGCCGAGCGCGACGCCGCAGCCGAGCAGGGCGAGCGCGAGGCCGAGTGCGGACGGCAGGCCGGCCCAGTCGCCGGTGGCTGCGGCCAGCACGGGCCCGAGCACCAGCGTCACCGGGACGGCGTACGACAGCACCGCGTAGGCCCGGCCGCGCAGCTCGTCCCGGGCGTCGGCCGGGGTGAGCAGGGTGGCGGCGACCATCCAGAACGCCGAGCCGTCCATGCCGAACAGGTTGAGCATCTGCAGCCCGAGGAACATCCCGGTCATCGCCAGCAGGTAGACGCTCGACCAGCCCTGGACCATCGACAGCACGCAGATCACCAGCGTCATGCCGATGCTGGTGAACACCGCGGCCTTGGCCCGCGGCTCCCGCCAGGCGTACCGGAGGTGGCGCTGCATCACCGCCCCGGCCCGGCCCTCGGGCAGGAAGCTCCAGCCGCGCGAGCTCTGCGCGCCGCGGGCCACCTCCAGGGTGGAGGAGTCGGCGGTGACCATCAGCTCCTGGAGGCTGCCGCGCCACCAGCGCAGCAGCAGGGCGAGCAGCGCCGCGGCCGCGGCGAGCTGGAACAGCGCCAGCCCGTACCGTCCCTCGCCGGCGGTGCGGGCCGCGTCGGCCGCGCCGACCGGCGGCAGCCAGCGCAGCACGGAGGCGATCGGCGCCAGCGGGCTGAGGTCGAGGTGGTCCCCAGGCCGGCCGAAGACGCTCTGCGAGCCGACGTTGGCGGCCTGCACGAGCAGGGCGAACAGCAGTCCGCCGAAGATCGCGAAGTCCTTGCCGCGCCGGCTGGAGAGCATCCGGGCGTTGCCGGCGGCGACCGCCCGGGAGAGCGTGACCAGGCAGAGCACGGCCAGCGGGACGCCGACCAGCGCGGCCGCGGCCGAGGCCCCGCCGTTGGCACCGGACAGCGCCGCGCCGGTCACCAGCACCAGGCTGACCAGCGGGCCGGGCCCGATCAGCGCGGCCAGCAGCGAGCCGCGCAGCAGCGGGCCGGGCCGCAGCGGGAGCATGGTGAGCCGGGTCGGGTCGGCGCTCTCGTCGCTGGAGAAGAGGAACAGCGGTAGCGCGGCCCAGCCGAGGGTGAGCACGCCGAGCAGCATCACCCCGGCGTCCCCGGAGCCGTCGAAGCGCCCGTTCATCATGGCGAGGGCGAAGGCGATGCCGGCCGCGAAGGCCAGGCCGAGGACGCCGCCGATGACGTACACGGCGGTCCGGCCGGGGCTGCGCCGCAGGCCGTTGCGCAGCAGCCGCAGCTTGAGTGCCACCAGGGCGCGGACCACCGTCCGCCCGTCGGGCACCGGGGTGCGGGCGGCCGCGGGGGCGGTGCTCACTGCCCGCCCCCGAGCTGCGCGCCGGCCTGTCCGCCGGCCTGCGCGCCGGCCTGTCCGCCGAGCTGCCCGCCGCCGGCCGGCGCGTTCCCGGCCGCTCCGCCGCCGAGCCAGCCGAGCGCCTGGCCGTCGTCCTCGCGGACGCCGATCAGGCCGAGGAAGGCCTCGTGGAGGCTGCGCCCGCCGCGCACGGTGTCCAGCGGGCCGTGGGCGATCACCCGGCCGGCGTTGACCACGGCGACCCAGTCGCAGAGCTGTTCGACCAGTTCCATCACGTGGCTGGAGAAGACCACCGTGGATCCGGCCGCCGCGTACCGCTTGAGCACGCCGCGGATGGTCTGCGCGGAGACCGGGTCGACGCCCTCGAAGGGCTCGTCGAGGAACAGCACGTCGGGGTTGTGCAGCAGCGCGGCGGCCAGACCGATCTTCTTGCGCATGCCGGTGGAGTAGTCGGCGACCAGCTTGTCGGCGTCGCGGGCGAGGTCCAGGACGGCCAGCAGCTCCTCGGCGCGGCGGTCCACCTCGGCGCCGGGCAGGCCGCGCAGCCGCCCGTTGTACTGCAGCAGTTCGCGGCCGCTGAGCCGCTCGAACATCCGCAGCCCCTCGGGCAGGATGCCGATCCGGGCCTTGACCGCGACCGGGTCGGCCCAGACGTCGCCGCCGTGGATGAGGACGGTGCCCTGGTCGGGCCGGAGCAGGCCGGTGGCCATGGACAGCGTGGTGGTCTTGCCGGCGCCGTTCGGGCCGACCAGGCCGATGAAGGAGCCGGCCGGCAGCTCCAGGCTGAGTCCGGCGACGGCGGCCTGGCCGCCGAAGTGCTTCCACAGCCCCTGGATGCTAACGGCGGAGGGGGGAACGGGTGCGGGGTGGTCGGACGGCGGCGGCGCTGACGCCTGCATGGCGGCCTTCTCTGTTCGCTGGCGGATGGGTGTCTCGGACTCAGCCTGTCACTGCGGAAACGGGCTGTCTCCAGAGTTGAGGATCCCCTGAGGGAGTGGGCCGAACGGGTGAGGCGCGCCGTCCGGACGGCGCGTTACGGCGGGTGCCGGGCTGGAATTGGCAACTACTCAGCTGTGCCGTTCGTCCTGCACTATGAGGGGCAGTGAGGGACAGCGAGGGGCGCGGGGCCGCGCCGGGTGCCGGGAGGTGCGGATGGCCGTTCAACCGTGGGGAGCCTCGGACCCCGGCGAGCCGGATCGCCGCCCGGACGGGGGCCGGCAGCCCCAGCCCGTACCGCAGTCCGTCCCGCAGCCCGTACCGCAGCCCGGGTTCCACGCGGGGATGCGTGCCGGGTACGCGGACCGGGACCGGACGATCGACGTGCTGAAGGCCGCGTTCGCCGAGGGCCGGCTCTCCGCCGAGGAGTACGAGCAGCGCCACGAGCAGGCCTCCGCCGCGCAGACCTACGGCCAGCTGGCCGGGCTGGTGTCCGACCTGCCCTCCGGCCCGATGCCGGCGCCGATGGCCTTCGCCGCCCCGCCCGTCCCGGCGACCTTCCTCCCGCCGCCCCCGCCGCCGGTTCGCTCCACCAACGGGCTGGCGGTCACCTCACTGCTCCTCGGCCTGACCGGCCTCTCGCTGCCCGCGGTGGTCGTCGGGCACGTCGCGAAGGCCCAGCTGAGCCGCCACGACCGGGCCGGCGACTGGGTCTCCACCCTCGGCCTGCTCTTCGGCTACGCGGGCTGCGCGCTCTGGACGCTGCTGCTCCTGGTGGTGCTGCAGGTGCCGGTCTGAGCGGGCCGCCCCGGGCGCGTCCCGCCCCGGTGGCGGCGGTCGACGGGCTGTGGTAGAGCGGGTGGAGGGCGGTCCGACACCGGGTGGTCGCGTCCGGGACACTCCTGGGACATCCGGCCGAAGGTCGCGACCTGCGGCGTTGCATTTGTTTTGACCGCGCCCGATGCGCTAGGTACGCTCTGACCTTGTGCCTGGGGTGTCCCCGGGTCCTTGTGCGTGCATGCACACCGGTCGCCGCGCCGAGCCGGAGCGCCTTCCAGCGCCCCGCGCGTTGAGCGCCGTCGCTGTACATCAGCTCATGGGATTCCGTGTCGGAATAAGCCCAACACACCCGACCGCGTGGGTCGACCACGGGGCCGTGTGCGGGGGATCACCGCAGGTTAGTTTTACCAAGCCTTGGCACACAGAAAACGGAGAAACGGTGCCTACGATCCAGCAGCTGGTCCGAAAGGGCCGGCAGGACAAGGTCGAGAAGAACAAGACTCCCGCGCTGAAGGGTTCCCCGCAGCGTCGTGGGGTCTGCACGCGTGTGTACACGACCACCCCGAAGAAGCCGAACTCGGCTCTCCGCAAGGTCGCCCGTGTGCGCCTCACCAGCGGGATCGAGGTCACCGCTTACATCCCGGGCGAGGGCCACAATCTGCAGGAGCACTCCATCGTGCTGGTGCGCGGTGGTCGTGTGAAGGACCTTCCTGGTGTCCGCTACAAGATCATCCGCGGTTCGCTTGACACCCAGGGTGTCAAGAACCGCAAGCAGGCTCGCAGCCGCTACGGCGCCAAGAAGGAGAAGTAAGAATGCCTCGTAAGGGCCCCGCCCCGAAGCGCCCGGTCATCATCGACCCGGTTTACGGCTCCCCGGTCGTCACCCAGCTGGTCAACAAGATCCTGCTGCACGGCAAGCGCTCCACCGCCGAGCGGATCGTCTACGGCGCCCTTGAGGGCGTCCGTGAGAAGACCGGCTCGGACCCGGTCGTGACGCTGAAGCGCGCGCTGGAGAACGTCAAGCCGGCCCTCGAGGTCAAGTCCCGCCGTGTCGGTGGCGCGACCTACCAGGTTCCGGTCGAGGTCCGTCCGGGCCGCGCCAGCACCCTGGCGCTGCGCTGGATGGTCGGTTACTCCCGCGCCCGTCGCGAGAAGACCATGACCGAGCGCCTGATGAACGAGATCCTCGACGCCAGCAACGGCCTGGGCGCTTCCGTGAAGCGTCGCGAGGACACCCACAAGATGGCCGAGTCCAACAAGGCCTTCGCGCACTACCGCTGGTAGTCCCTACCCCGTCACTAGACAGAGAGAGAACGAGCCACCATGGCTGCAACCTCCCTTGACCTCGCCAGGGTCCGCAACATCGGGATCATGGCGCACATCGACGCGGGCAAGACCACCACCACCGAGCGGATCCTGTTCTACACCGGCGTCTCGTACAAGATCGGTGAGGTCCACGATGGCGCTGCCACCATGGACTGGATGGAGCAGGAGCAGGAGCGCGGCATCACGATCACGTCGGCCGCGACGACCTGTCACTGGACGGTCGACGACGTCGACAACACCATCAACATCATCGACACCCCGGGTCACGTCGACTTCACCGTAGAGGTGGAGCGTTCGCTGCGCGTCCTCGACGGTGCCGTGACGGTGTTCGACGGTGTCGCCGGTGTCGAGCCCCAGTCCGAGACCGTGTGGCGGCAGGCTGACCGCTACGGCGTCCCGCGCATCTGCTTCATCAACAAGCTGGACCGCACGGGCGCGAACTTCTTCTTCTGCGTCAAGACCATCGTGGACCGCCTCGGCGCGACCCCGCTGGTCATGCAGCTCCCGATCGGTGCCGAGGCGGACTTCAAGGGCGTTGTCGACCTTGTCCGCATGAAGGCGCTGGTCTGGTCCGCCGAGGCCGCCAAGGGCGAGATGTACGACATCGTCGACATCCCGGCCGAGCTGCAGGAGCAGGCGAACGAGTACCGCGAGATGCTCCTGGACGAGGTGTCGAACGTCAGCGATGACGTGATGATGCTCGCCATGGAGGGCGAGGACGTCCCCGAGGAGCTGCTGTACGAGGCGATCCGCAAGGGCACCCTGGAGTCGGCCTTCACGCCGATCTTCTGCGGTACCGCGTTCAAGAACAAGGGCGTTCAGCCCCTGCTCGACGCGGTCGTCAAGTACCTCCCGTCGCCGCTGGACATCGAGTCGGTTGAGGGCACCAAGCCCAACGACCCGGAGACCAAGATCACCCGCAAGGCCTCGGACGACGAGCCCCTGGCCGCGCTGGCGTTCAAGATCATGTCCGACCCGCACCTGGGCAAGCTCACCTTCGTCCGGATCTACTCCGGCCGCCTGGAGTCCGGCACCTCGGTGCTGAACGCCGTGAAGGGCAAGAAGGAGCGCATCGGCAAGATCTACCGCATGCACGCGAACAAGCGTGAGGAGATCGAGTCGGTGGGCGCCGGCGACATCGTCGCCGTCATGGGCCTGAAGCAGACCACCACCGGTGAGACGCTGTCCGACGAGAAGGCCCCGGTCATCCTGGAGTCCATGGACTTCCCGGCCCCGGTCATCCGCGTCGCGATCGAGCCCAAGTCCAAGGGTGACCAGGAGAAGCTGGGTGTTGCCATCCAGCGTCTCGCCGAGGAGGACCCGTCCTTCCAGGTCAACACGGACGAGGAGACCGGCCAGACCATCATCGCGGGTATGGGCGAGCTGCACCTTGAGGTGCTGGTCGACCGTATGAAGCGTGAGTTCAAGGTCGAGGCCAACGTCGGCAAGCCGCAGGTCGCGTACCGCGAGACGATCCGTCAGGCCGTCGAGCGCATCGACTACACCCACAAGAAGCAGACCGGTGGTTCCGGTCAGTTCGCCAAGGTGCAGATCGCGATCGAGCCGCTCGAGCAGGCCGAGGGCTACGAGTTCGTCAACCAGGTCACCGGTGGCCGCGTGCCGCGGGAGTACATCCCGTCGGTCGACGCCGGTTGCCAGGAGGCCATGGAGTTCGGCATCCTCGCCGGCTACCCGCTGCAGGGTGTCCGCGTGAAGCTGCTCGACGGCCAGGCGCACGACGTCGACTCGTCCGAGCTCGCGTTCAAGATCGCCGGTTCGATGGCGTTCAAGGAAGGCGCGCGGAAGGCCAAGCCGGTCCTCCTCGAGCCGATGATGGCCGTCGAGGTCACCACGCCCGAGGACTACATGGGCGACGTGATCGGTGACATCAACTCTCGCCGTGGCCAGATCCGGTCCATGGACGAGCGTCACGGTGCCCGCGTCGTCACGGCGCTGGTGCCGCTCTCCGAGATGTTCGGCTACGTCGGTGATCTGCGCAGCAAGACCTCTGGTCGCGCGAGCTACTCGATGCAGTTCGACTCGTACGCCGAGGTTCCGAAGGCCGTGGCGGAGGAGATCATCGCCAAGGCCAAGGGCGAGTAAGGACCGGCTCCAGCCGGTTCCCTACGAGGCCGCGGCCGTCCCGATATTTCGGGACGATTGTGAACCCTTAGGCTATTAGGAGGCGTCCCGGGAGAATCCGGTCGGATTCTCCCGGGGGGCCTCCGGCCCCCACCCCGCGGGACGGTGCGAGGTGCTTCCGGCACCTCGGGCCCAAACCCGATCAAAGACCAACTGACGTCAGCACGGCGTACAGAACTGTCCTCAGGAGGACTGCAGTGGCGAAGGCGAAGTTCGAGCGGACGAAGCCCCACGTCAACATCGGCACCATTGGTCACATTGACCACGGTAAGACGACCCTTACCGCGGCCATCACCAAGGTGCTGCACGACGCTCACCCGGAGATCAACCCCTTCACGCCGTTCGACCAGATCGACAAGGCGCCGGAGGAGCGGCAGCGCGGTATCACCATCTCGATCGCGCACGTCGAGTACCAGACCGAGGCGCGTCACTACGCCCACGTCGACTGCCCGGGTCACGCGGACTACATCAAGAACATGATCACCGGTGCGGCCCAGATGGACGGTGCGATCCTCGTCGTCGCCGCCACCGACGGCCCGATGCCGCAGACCAAGGAGCACGTCCTCCTGGCCCGCCAGGTCGGCGTCCCCTACATCGTCGTCGCCCTGAACAAGGCCGACATGGTGGACGACGAGGAGATCCTGGAGCTCGTCGAGCTCGAGGTCCGCGAGCTCCTCTCGGAGTACGAGTTCCCGGGCGACGACCTGCCGGTCGTCCGCGTCTCCGCGCTGAAGGCGCTGGAGGGCGACAAGGAGTGGGGCGAGAAGCTCCTCGGCCTCATGGCCGCCGTGGACGAGGCCATCCCGACCCCGGCCCGCGCCGTGGACCAGCCGTTCCTGATGCCGATCGAGGACGTCTTCACGATCACCGGTCGTGGCACCGTCGTCACCGGTCGTATCGAGCGTGGCATCCTCAAGGTCAACGAGACTGTCGACATCATCGGCATCAAGGAGACCAAGACCACCACCACGGTCACCGGCATCGAGATGTTCCGCAAGCTGCTCGACGAGGGCCAGGCCGGTGAGAACGTCGGTCTGCTCCTCCGTGGCATCAAGCGCGAGGACGTCGAGCGCGGCCAGGTCATCATCAAGCCGGGTTCGGTCACGCCGCACACCGACTTCGAGGCCCAGTCCTACATCCTGTCGAAGGACGAGGGTGGCCGTCACACCCCGTTCTTCAACAACTACCGCCCGCAGTTCTACTTCCGTACCACGGACGTGACCGGCGTCGTGACCCTCCCCGAGGGCACCGAGATGGTCATGCCGGGCGACAACACCGCCATGACGGTCGCGCTGATCCAGCCGATCGCCATGGAGGAGGGCCTGAAGTTCGCCATCCGTGAGGGTGGCCGCACCGTGGGCGCCGGCCAGGTCACCAAGATCATCAAGTAATTGATGTTCTGACCTGTCTGTCCCGCACAGGCGAACCGAAGGGCTCCGCACACCCAGGTGTGCGGAGCCCTTCGGCCTTCATCAGGCCTTCACCCGCTCTCACAGCCTGCTCATGGCCGGCTGTTATTGTCGGGCGACCGTCCAGCCCGCCGTCGCGGAAAGTGGGATCCAACGCATGCCAACGGCACCACTGTTGTCGGTCGTGATGCCGATCTACAACGAGCAGGAGGCGCTCCCGCTGACCGTGGAGCGGCTGCGGCCGATCCTGGACGGGCTCGGGGTCGACTACGAGGTCGTGGGCGTCGACGACGGCAGTACGGACGCCACCCCCGTCGTCCTGCAGAAGGTCCGGCAGGACTGGCCGGAGTTCCGCATCGTCCGCTTCGCCCGCAACTCGGGACACCAGGCCGCGCTCACCGCCGGCATCCACCGGGCGCGCGGCGACTACGTGGTGAGCATCGACGCCGACCTCCAGGACCCGCCGGAGAAGATCCCGGAGATGCTCGACCTGGCCCGCGAGCAGGGCTTCGACGTCGTCTACGGCGTGCGCGGGGACCGCGCCACCGACACCGCCTTCAAGCGCCGGACGGCCGGCGCCTACTACTGGCTGATGCGCAAGCTGGTCGGCAAGCGGATGCCCAACCAGGCCGGCGACTTCCGCCTGCTCAGCCGCGCGGCCGTGGAGGCCCTCAAGCAGCTGCCCGAGCACCAGCCCGTCTACCGGCTGCTGGTGCCGTGGCTCGGCTTCCCCAGCGGCGAGGTGGTGTACGTCCGGGAGGAGCGGGTGGCCGGCGGCACCCACTACCCGCTGTCCAAGATGGTCCGGCTCGCACTGGACAGCGTGACCAACTTCTCCGCCGCCCCGCTGCGGCTGGCCACCTGGCTGGGCCTGGTGAGCTTCGTGGTCTGCCTGGCCCTCGCGGTCTACACCACCCTCTCGTACGCGCTCGGTGCGACCGTGCCCGGCTGGTCCTCGCTGTTCATCGGCATGCTCTTCATCGGCGCCGTGCAGCTGATCTGCGTCGGACTGCTGGGGGAGTACGTCGGCCGGATCTACTCGGCGGTGCAGGCCCGCCCGACCTACTTCGTCGGCTACGACTCGGCCGACGACGAACCGGCGCAGGACGACGCGGCGCACGGCGACACGCGGGGCCCGGGCCGGTGACCGTCACCGAGGAACCGGCGGAGCCCGCCGAGCCGGCCCCGTCGACCCGCCGCCAGCTGCCGTCCTTCCTGGTCATCGGCGTGCTCAGCACCGTCTTCTACCTGGCGCTGTTCGTCGCCGCGCGGTGGTTCACCGACCCGCAGGCGGCGAACCTGATCGCGCTGGCCGTCAGCGCGGTGGCCAACACCGCGGCCAACCGCCGCTTCACCTTCGGGGTCACCGGCTCGCAGGGCATGGTCCGGCACCAGCTGCAGGGCGCGGTGGCCTTCCTGATCGGGCTCGGCCTCAGCGCGGGCGTGCTCGCCCTGCTGGACCAGGTGGCGCCGAACGCCTCCCGGCCGGTGGAGGTCGCCGGACTGGTCGCCGCCAACGGCCTGGCCACGGTGGCCCGGTTCGTGCTGCTGAAGATCTGGGTCTTCCGGGGCTGAACCGGCGCTCGACGGCGCCCGTTACCGGCCGTTCGCGGACCGTCCACCCGGCCCCCTCAGCCCGTCGTGCCGACGGGCCCCTCGGTATGCTGTGGCTCGTAGCCTGCCCGCTGACGGTAGTGGAAGTCCGCACCCGGCCGGGGAGACGGGCGGCAGGGACTTGACCGAAGGGGCACGGCACCGTGTCGACCGTACATTCCTCGCCTGAGCGCGAGCTTCAACGTCCGACCGCACCGCCGGGGCCGCCGCCCGAGCCGATCACCAGTGGACGGTCCAGGCGCAACCCGCTCGTCCTGGCCGGGGGGCTGGCCCTGTCCTGGCTGGTGCCGACCGGGCTGGTCGCGCTGGACCTGGGCGTCCTGCTGCTGCCGCTGCTGCTGTTCTCCATAGCCGCCGTGCTCCGGGTCGGCGGCGTGCTGCTCGACCGGCTGTTCGTCGCCGGGCTGGTGCTCGCCGGTTCGGTGCTGACGTTCGGCCTGCTCTTCTCGCTCTGGCCGTGGGGCCTCTCGCCGGTCGCCACCAGCGGCCTGATGTTCAGCGTGGTGACGGTCGCCGCCTGGGCCGCCCGCCGCGGCCCGCGCCTGCCGTTGCGCTTCCGCTGGTCCGACCTGCTGGTCCTGGGCACCGGCTACGGCGTCTGGCACTACCTGTTCCACCCGATCGCGGGAACGTCGGCGGCCGAGCGGGTCGCCTACTTCGCCACGTCGGAGGACCGGCTCGCGCACTTCTCCTTCTTCTCCGGCATCCAGAACGTCGGCGGCTTCAACTTCCTCCACCAGGAGGCGGCCCGGTCCTACCTGATACCGCCGTCCGAGGTGACGTACCCGCAGGGCTCCCACTTCCTGCTGGCCTGGACGGACACCCTCGTCCACTCCGCCGCCGACTCCGGCGACATGCTCTACACCATGAACCGGTACTTCCTGTACCTGCTGGTGGGGTACGCGCTGTTCTGCGCCGCACTGGTCTGGGCGGCCCGGTGGATCGGCGGGCCGCGGCTGCGCGGCTGGCGCTGCGCGGCGGTGTGCGCGACCGTCGGCGCGATCATGTTCGCGAGCAACTACATGGACCTGATGGTCCACGGCTTCGACTCGACCTTCATCGGGCTGCTGCTGATCGCACTCGCGCTGGCCGTGATGATCCGGCCGGCGATGGGCACCACCGAGTTCGTGCTGGCCGCGTCGGCCGGGCTGATCACCGTCACCTACGCGTACAACATCTACGGCGCCTTCGTCGGCGTGGCACTGCTGGGCGCGCTGGTGGCGCACCGGCGCAAGTTCGCCGGGCGCTGGTGGTGGACCGCCGGCGCGCTGGCGTGCGCGCTGGGCGTGGCCGCGCTGCCGAGCGTCCTGTCCGTGCTGGGCAACCTCGACGTGGCCGGTGCCTCGAACATGAACGGCCCGAGCGTCGGGGCCGACCGCTCCATACTCATCGGCGGCGGGCTGCTCGGCCTGCTGGCCGCGGTCATGCCGCGCAACCGCCGGACGGCCGTCGGCCAGGCGCACCTCGCGGTCCTGCTCGGCACCGGCGGGCTGCTCAGCGCCTTCGCCGCCTACCAGCTGCACACCATCGGCAAGTACTCGTACTACTTCCACAAGATGACGGCCGTGGGCGTCGTGGTCAGCCTGATATCCCTCGGCGCCGTCGGGGCCATGCTGCAGAGCCCGTACCGGGGGACGGGCCGCACGCTGCCGAGCCGCCTCGGCGAGCTGGCGATATCCGGCCTCGCCGTCGCCGCCGCGCTCAGCCTCTTCGCCAACGTGCAGTGGGGCTTCCTGACCACCAAGGACAACCCGTCCGCCTGGTCCGGCAACCCGCTGGTGGCCTGGGGACGCGGCGAGTTCAAGGGGGACATGGGCCCCAAGGGCGCGCAGGCGCTCGACATATCGAGCAAGGGCCCGGTGATCGCGCTCTTCGCCAACGACGACTACAAGAACCTCAAGGCCACCTGGCTCGCCTCGCTGCTGAACCGGCGCGGGGGCGACATGACGGCGCTGTACGACATCCACTGGGTGTCCATCGGCGGCCCCCAGGTGAAGGAGGAGGACTACCAGAAGTCTCTGGGCCGCCTCAAGGGAGCCATCGACAAGCTCCCGGCCGCGCCCGTCCCGCCGACCATCCTGACCGCCGACCGCTCCGTGGGCGACCGGATCAAGCGGGACCTGGCGGCGCAGGGTGTCACGGTGACGGTGCTGAGCGATCCTCAGAACCTGTGGACGGAGCCGTGGTCCCGTACCTTCCCGGGGGTCTGAGGGTGGGGCCCACCGTCATCGGACGTTCACGGCTACCCGCTACTATTCACAGCAATCGCACGGCCGGGCCGGCCTCGTGCGGAGACGTGTGGCAAGGTCGGCCGGTTAATTCGGTGATCATGTGATGAAGAACCCGATCGCCAAGCTGCTCGGGGTGCTACCCCCGGGGGCCCGGCTCGTGGTCGGTGGGACGGTCGTGCTCGGCGCCTCGGCGTACGTCTACATGGCGCTCGTGGGCTACAGCCTGGGCACGGCCGGCGCAGCCAGGGTGACGATGCTCTGGACGATCGTGATGTCCGTCGGGTGGGGCCTGTTCCAGCCCGTCGAACTGGAGCTGACGCGGCTGGTCGCCGCCCGCAAGGTGTCCGGGGCGGGGGCACTGCCCGCGGTACGGCGGATGCTGCTGCTCGCCCTGGCGATCCTGGCCGCGGCCTGCGCCGTGCTGGCGGCCGCCGCCGGCCCGATCGCCGACCAGCTGTTCGGCGGCGACCGGACCCTCGTGGTGGCCCTCGCCGGCGGCATGGCGGGCCTCGCGGTGAGCTCGGTCTCCCGCGGTGCGCTGGCCGGCCTCGGGCTGTTCGGCCCCTACGGCACCCAGCTGGCCGTCGACGGTGCCCTGCGCATCGGGCTGGCCGCGCTGACCGCCGTCCTCGGGCTGCACTCGGCACTGGCCTTCGGCCTGATCCTGGTGGTCGCCCCGGTCGCCGCCTCGCTGATCGGCCTGCGCGGCATCCTCGCCGACCGCGCCCCCGGGCCGGAGGTGTCCTGGCGCCAGCTCACCAGCGGGCTCGGCCTGCTGATCGGCTCCGTGATGCTCAGCCAGCTGGTGGTGAACGCGACCGTCGTCTGCGTGCGCCTGCTCGCGCCGAAGCACTCCGAGGCGTCCGACGCCCTGGTCTTCGCCCTCGGCCAGGCCGTGGTGATGGCCCGCGTGCCGCTCTTCGCCTACAGCGCCCTCCAGGCCTCCATGGTCTCCGCGCTCTCGGGTGCCACCGCGGCCGGCGACCACGCCGAGTTCCGCAAGGTGCTGACCCGCACCACGGCGATCGTCGCCGCCATGTGCATCGGCGGCGGGCTGCCGGTCATCGCGCTCGGCGCCTGGCTCAACCCGCTGCTCTTCAACGCCAAGGACCTGCTCAACCCGCTGGACTTCACCTGGCTCGTCCTCGGCACGCTCTGCTACGTCCTCGCGACGGTCTTCGGCCAGGCGCTGATGTCGAGCGCCCAGCACCGCCGACAGCTGGTGGGCTGGACGGCCGGTTCCGTAGCATTGGTTGCGGTCGCCCTCTCCCCGGGCGACGTCGGTCTCCGTGCCGAGCTCGCGTACCTGGCCGGCGCGCTGGTCAGCGCCGTCCTGATGCTGTGGGCGCTGTACCGCGCGTTCCCCTCCAGCCCTGCCGCCTCCGGGCACTCCGGGCTGGACAGCAGGAGCGCGGCCGAACCGCTGCGGACCTCGTGACGGTGGGGGACCGGACTGTGATTGGCCGACGACGCCCGTGATCACCACCGACAGACAGACCGAGGCACGCGACGCCGTGCCGTTCGCCAAGCATGGAGCCCCTGTGTCCGACTATGACAACGTCTGGCTGGTGATCCCGGCCTACAACGAAGGCCAGGTGATCGCCGAGGTCGTGGAGGGGGCACGCAAGACCTTCCCCAACATCGTGGTGATCGACGACGGCTGCACCGACGACACGGCGAAGCACGTCATGACGACCGGCGCCCACCTGGTGCGGCACCCGGTCAACCTGGGCCAGGGCGCAGCGCTGCAGACCGGCCTGAAGTACGCGCTGGAGCAGGAGGGCGCCGAGTACTTCGCCACCTTCGACGCGGACGGCCAGCACCAGACCGCCGACGTGGAGAAGATGGTGGCGCTGCTGCGCCAGGACGAGGCCGACATCGTGCTCGGCTCCCGCTTCATCGAGCAGACCGGCCAGGTGCCGTGGATCAAGCGGGTCGTGCTCCGCACCGCCGCCGCGGTCAGCCCGACCGCCCGCAAGCTCAAGCTCACCGACGCGCACAACGGTCTGCGCGTGATGAACCGGGAGGCGGCCAGCCGCATCCGGATCACCATGAACGGCATGGCCCACGCTTCGGAGATCGTCTCCTTCCTCGCCGGCTCGGACCTCCGGGTGGCAGAGGTGCCGGTGGACATCCTCTACACCGACTACTCGCGCGCCAAGGGCCAGTCCCTGATCAACGGCGTGAACATCCTCTTCGACATCTCGCTGCGGGAGCGTAACCGCCGATGAATCACCTCTGGATCCAGCTGATCCTCGTCCTGGCCGCCGTGGGCATGGCCCTCCTGTTCGTCCGGCGCTGGGACGCCGCGAACACCCGGGCGTGGAAGCGCATCGCCTTCTCGCTCTTCGTCGTCGCCAACGTCATCGCGATCCTGTGGCCGGCCGGCGTGACCAAGCTGGCCACCGCGCTGGGCGTCGGCCGTGGCACGGACCTGGTGCTCTACCTGATGGTCATCGCCATGGGCTTCCTGACGCTCAACACCTACCTGCGCTTCCGGTCGCTGGAGAAGAAGCTCACCGACCTGGCCCGTACGGTCGCCATCACCGAGGGCGTCCGCCACAACAACGACCGCCTCGACGCTCCGGTCGGCTCCGACCACTGATCGCGCTCCACGCGACAGGGCACGAGGCCTGAGGGCCGGCACCCCCGACGGGGTGCCGGCCCTCAGCCGTGCGGGCGAGCGTGCCGCCGGAGAGGCCGGCGAACGATCCCGTCGACCGTCGGCCACCGAGCCGAACGGTGACGCCCGTTCATCCGTTGTGGAAGAAGGGGGCGCCAATAGGTGCCGCCTTTTTGGGCTCCGGAAAATCCGGACATTACCGAGTTCATTCATCCCCCGGCCGCCCGGTGGGCGTATTTCCTTGTGCCAGAATTTCCGATTGGCGGCCTCTGTACACCCGGTTTCCGCCCCCCGGAGCCGGTGTGGGCCGACCGGCTGACGCACGGGCCCGGCAAAGCTGGTTGACTTGGGGCGCCCGCTGGCCGCGGCCGGGCGGCACCGAAGCGTGATCCAGGACCAGGAGGTGCGGCGCCGTCATGAGCGTCGATTTCGTCATCCCGTACTACGGCGATCCGGAGTACCTGTTCGCCACCATCGACAGCATCCGGGCCCAGCACCAGCAGGACTGGCGGCTGACCATCGTGGACGACCAGTACCCGGGCTTCCGGGCGCCCCAGTACATCGAGAGCCTGAACGACGAGCGGATCCGGTACATCCGCAACGCGGAGCGGCTGGGGCCCAACGGCAACACCTACAAGGCCTCCACCCTGGCCGAGCGCGAGTTCGTCTCGATGATGGGCGCCGACGACCTGCTGGAGCCCGACTACCTGGACGTCGTCCTGGAGCGCCTGCGGGCCGACCCGAACGCGATCGCCGTCCAGCCGGGCGTGCGGGTGATGGACAGCGACGGGACCCTGGTGCCCTCGCTCGGCATCGGCGACAAGGTCAAGCGCCGGATCAGCGCGCCGGCCCGCAAGGCCGGGGTGATCAGCGGCGAGGCCGCGGTGAAGAGCCTGCTGTCCGGCAACTGGCTGTACACGCCGTCGCTCACCTACCGCCAGTCCGCGCTGTCGAAGATCCCGTACCGCCCGGACATCGACGCCATCCACGACCTGGCGTTCATGGTCGACATGCTGATGGAGGGCGGCAACCTGCTGGTCGACGAGCGCGAGGTGTTCCGCTACCGGCGCCACCAGGCCAGCGACTCCTCGAACCGGGTCAAGGACGGCAAGCGCTTCGACGAGGAGCTGCGGTACTACTCGCTGATCTCCAAGGAACTGCGCGCCAAGGGCTGGACCAACGCTGCGCGCTCGGCCGACCTGCACCTGTCGTCCCGCCTGCACGCCCTGATGGTCGCCGCCGGCCGGCTCGGCGCGGGTGACTTCTCCCACGCCGGCGCCATGGTCGGCCGCGCGGTCCGCAGCAGCTGACCCGAGCGGGTCCGAGGGCGGTGCCGGCAGCCGGCCGGACGCCCCCGGGTCACGGCGCCCCCGAGGCGCCCGGCCGAATTCGACGGGGCGGGAGTAAGCGCTTCGGTCGGCCGCTGGGCTCTGGATGGGTGAGGGGGTGCTCATGGGGAGCACCGACGACCGACCGGGCGGATCCTGCTGAACCACCACGCCCCAGCCCCGACACGGCCGGAACGGGGTTCTTGCCCGAGGCCTCGGCTTCTGGTAAGCGCCCTATGATGGCCGCTGATCGCCGGTCCACTGCGCCATTCTTCGCCACTCATCGGACGTGGCCACTGCACGGAAGTGACTGACATGACTGATCTGGCCACCAGCCCGGTCGGCGGCTCCCGCAAGGGGTCGCTCGAACCGGAGGGCGCGATCGCGCCCCGCCCCGGACGGCTCGACGGCCTGCTGGAGCGCCCCTGGGCGGTCCGCTCGGCCGAGGCCCTGGTCTCGATCGTGGCGGCGTTCGGCTTCGCGCTGCTCTGCACCCGCATCGACGTCAACCCGCTGAACCGGGTGGGCCAGGTCAGCGGTCTGGCCATGCTCCAGAAGTACGCCGCCATCGTGGGCCTGCCGATCCTGGCGGTGCTGCTGTACGCCGCCTACCGGGGCAGCCTGGCCCGGTACCAGCTGGCCCAGCGGCTGGTCTGCGCGGCCGTCGCGGGACTGGCCACCGGCGCGGTCGCGGGCGGGATCGCGGTGGCGCTGAACGGCACCCAGTGGGGCCTCGGCGGTCAGGAGGGCGACCCGGGCAACCTCATGGGCATGGCCAACGACATGCTGCGCGGCAAGGGCCTGCCCGGGGTCTACCCGCCCGGCTTCCCGGCGCTGCTGGCGGTCTGGTCGAAGCTGTTCTACGGCGGCGTCGGCGGCGTCGGCTACGCCATGAAGGACGTCCAGCTGATCTGCAGCGCACTGGTCGGCCCGATGGCGTACCTCTCCTGGCGGCTGATGCTGCGGCCGGTCTGGGCGCTGCTGATCGCCGTCCCGTCGGCGATCCTCTTCCTCGACCCGATCCGGCCGTACAGCCACGTCACGATGCTGGTCATGGTGCCGATGCTGGCCGCCGCCCTGCGGGAGCTGCGCCGGTCGCACGAGCTGTCGACCCGGTCCACGGTGCTGCGCGGCCTCGGCTTCGGCGTCTCGTTCGGCCTGATGTTCCTCTGGTACTCGGGCTGGTTCGTCTGGGCCGCGCCCGGCGTCCTCGTCCTGACGCTGTTCGTCATCCCGTGGCGCCAGGGCGCCGCCCGGATCAAGCGGGTGCTGCTGTTCCTCGGCGTGACGCTGGTGAGCGCCGGCGTGGTCGGCTCGCCGCTGCTGTACGAGCTGGTGCGGCTGGGTGCCCAGGCCAAGGACCGGTACGCGTACCTCTCGGTGTACATCGACCCGGCGTACATCATGGGCTGGGCCTCGGACCGCAACGGCGACCTGAACTACCACGACTTCCCGTGGCACGGTGAGCTCGCCGGGCAGAGCGCCTACACCCTGCTGCTGCTCGCCGGGGTCGCGCTGGCGCTGGGCCTCGGGCTGCGCAGCATCACCGTCCGGACCGTGACGGCCACCCTGATCAGCGCCTGGCTGCTGCGCTTCTGGTTCGCCTCCCAGATGGCCCAGACCAAGTCCATCCAGCTGTACCCGCGGACGACCTGGATCATCCTGTACGCGTTGATGATCCTCGCGGTGCTCGGCCTGATGTTCCTCGTCCAGCGGGGCGCCGGCTGGCTGCGCACGGTGCAGCGGGTCGCCGCCGTCGGGCGGCCGGCGCCGCTCACCCTGCGGCCCGCGGTCACCGGCCGGCTGGTCGCCGGCGCGGTCTGCGCGGTGGCGCTGTTCGCCACCATGGCCGCCTCCTGGTCGGCGGACCGCTACATGCCGACCACGAAGCCCGAGTACGTGCCGGTCGCCGGGGCCAAGGGCATCGACATGGGCGCGGACGCCTGGCGCGCCCACATCCTGGTGAACCGCGACGGCAAGTGCCCGAAGTACGACCCGGCCGGGCCGACCGACTGCGCGCCGGTGAACAAGGAGCTCAAGGAGTACAACAACGAGCCCGACAAGGGTCAGCTGTGGTGCGCCAACGTGACCGGCGACGAGTGGGCGCTGACCTGCGGGAGCAAGCGACCCTGGTGACGCGGGTCCGCGGCGGTGCGCGCCGCGGGTGAGGACGGTCACCCGATCGGGGCCGGTGAGGGCGACCTCACCGGCCCCGATTGGCATCCGGGCTGCTCCATGTGGCAGTATGTCCAAGTTGCTCGGTTGAGTTGCCGATGCTGTGCGCCTCCCGCCGGGAGGACTGGAAGCGAGTCCCAGGTACTCGTCGTTCCCGTGATGGCCGTTAAGCGTGAAGTCGACGCCACGGCAGCTGCGGGGCGAAAGTACGGGAATCTTCCGGGAAGTGCATGCGGGGCCTCGGCCCGGCCCCCCCACCCCGAAAGTTTGAAACCGACGAGCTTTTCGCCGGTTTTTTGCAAGCGCGAGCGCGACACGCCCGAGCGCGGGGGTCGGAGGGTGGTCGTGCAGTGACTAAGGACAAAGGACTACTGAGTAGCCATGGCGGGACAGAAGATCCGCATCCGGCTCAAGGCCTACGACCACGAGGTCATCGATTCCTCGGCGAAGAAGATCGTCGAGACGGTGATCCGAACTGGTGCGCAGGTCGCAGGCCCGGTGCCGCTGCCCACTGAGAAGAACGTGTACTGCGTCATCCGCTCGCCGCACAAGTACAAGGACTCGCGCGAGCACTTCGAGATGCGTACTCACAAGCGTCTGATCGACATCCTCGACCCCACGCCGAAGACGGTTGACTCGCTCATGCGTCTCGACCTGCCGGCTGGCGTCGACATCGAGATCAAGCTCTGAGAGGCGCACCGAAGATGGCTAAGCAGATTAAGGGCATCCTGGGCGAGAAGCTCGGCATGACCCAGGTCTGGGACGAGAACAACCGGATCGTTCCGGTGACCGTCGTCAAGGCTGGGCCCAATGTCGTGACCCAGGTCCACACCGCTGACAGTCCGGCCGGCTACGACGCCGTCCAGATCGGCTTCGGCGAGATCGACCCCCGCAAGGTGAACAAGCCCCTCGCGGGCCACTTCGCCAAGGCCGGTGTCACCCCGCGCCGCCACCTGGTCGAGCTCCGTACCTCGGACGCGTCCGAGTACACCCTCGGCCAGGAGATCACCGCGGAGCTGTTCGAGGCGGGTGTCAAGGTCGACGTGACCGGCACCTCCAAGGGCAAGGGCTTCGCCGGTGTCATGAAGCGCCACAACTTCCGGGGCCTCGGCGCCGGTCACGGTGTGCAGCGCAAGCACCGCTCGCCCGGCTCGATCGGTGGCTGCGCCACCCCGGGTCGCGTGTTCAAGGGCATGAGGATGGCCGGCCGGATGGGCCACGAGCGCGTGACCACCCAGAACCTGACCGTCCATGCCGTTGACGCGGAGAAGGGGCTGCTCCTGATCAAGGGCGCAATCCCGGGTCCGAACGGCGGCCTCGTCCTCGTCCGCACCGCGGCGAAGGGGCTGTGAGGATATGAGCACCATTGACATCCTGTCGCCCTCGGGCGACAAGACCGGCAGCCTCGAGCTGCCGGCCGAGATCTTCGACGCGAAGGTCAGCGTTCCGCTGATGCACCAGGTCGTCGTGGCGCAGCTCGCTGCGGCCCGTCAGGGCACCCACAAGACCAAGACTCGTGCCGAGGTCCGCGGTGGCGGCCGTAAGCCGTACCGCCAGAAGGGCACCGGCCGCGCCCGTCAGGGCTCGACCCGCGCCCCGCAGTTCGCCGGCGGTGGCGTCGTGCACGGTCCCGTGCCGCGCGACTACTCGCAGCGGACCCCGAAGAAGATGATCGCCGCCGCCCTGCGCGGTGCGCTCACCGACCGGGCCCGCCACAACCGCATCCACGTCGTCACCGACGTGATCGCGGCCGAGGCGCCGTCGACCAAGGCCGCCAAGGGTCTGTTCGGCAAGATCACCGAGCGCAAGAACATCCTCCTCGTCGTCGAGCGTGCCGACGAGCTGGGTCTGAAGAGCGCCCGCAACCTGCCGCACGTGCACATCCTGGACGCCGGTCAGCTGAACACCTACGACGTGCTCGTCTCCGACGATGTGGTCTTCACCCAGGCCGCCTTCGAGCGTTTCGTGGCGGGTCCCGCCGCGTCCGCCAAGGCCGTGGCTGCTGAGGGCGAGCTCGAAGGGAGCGCCGCCTGATGGCTGCAGAGATCACGAGCAAGACGTTCACGGACCCCCGTGACGTCCTGGTGAAGCCGGTCATCTCGGAGAAGAGCTACTCGCTCCTCGACGAGAACAAGTACACGTTCGTCGTGTCGCCCGGTGCCAACAAGACCCAGATCAAGCAGGCCGTCGAGGCGGTCTTCTCGGTCAAGGTCGAGTCCGTCAACACGCTCAACCGTCAGGGCAAGCGCAAGCGCTCCAAGACGGGCTTTGGCAAGCGCAAGGACACCAAGCGCGCCATCGTGACGCTGGCTGAGGGCAACCGCATCGACATCTTCGGTGGTCCGGTCTCCTAACGGAGATCGTGATCGTCGATAAGGACGAGGACGAGAGAGCCAAATGGGCATCCGCAAGTACAAGCCGACTACGCCGGGCCGTCGTGGCTCCAGCGTGGCCGACTTCGTAGAGATCACGCGGTCCACGCCGGAGAAGTCGCTGGTTCGCCCCCTGCACAGCAAGGGCGGCCGTAACAACGCCGGTCGGATCACCGTTCGCCACCAGGGTGGCGGGCACAAGCGCGCCTACCGCGTGATCGACTTCCGTCGTCACGACAAGGACGGCGTGCCGGCCAAGGTCGCGCACATCGAGTACGACCCGAACCGCACCGCGCGCATCGCGCTCCTGCACTACGCGGACGGCGAGAAGCGCTACATCATCGCGCCGCGCGGCATCGCGCAGGGTGACCGGATCGAGAACGGCGCTGGCGCCGACATCAAGCCGGGCAACAACCTGCCGCTGCGCAACATCCCGGTCGGTACCACCATCCACGCGGTGGAGCTGCGTCCCGGTGGCGGTGCCAAGATGGCCCGCTCCGCCGGTGCCGGCATCCAGCTGCTGGCGCGTGAGGGCAAGATGGCGCACCTGCGCATGCCCTCCGGTGAGATCCGCCTGGTGGACGCGCGCTGCCGCGCCACCGTCGGCGAGGTCGGCAACGCCGAGCAGTCGAACATCAACTGGGGCAAGGCCGGCCGTATGCGCTGGAAGGGCGTTCGCCCGACCGTGCGTGGTGTCGCCATGAACCCGATCGACCACCCGCACGGTGGTGGTGAGGGTAAGACCTCTGGTGGCCGCCACCCGGTCTCGCCGTGGGGCCAGAAGGAGGGTCGCACTCGTAGCCCGAAGAAGGCTTCGAACGCCCTCATCGTGCGCCGCCGCAAGACCAACAAGAAGCGCTAGGAGCAGGTCAGATGCCGCGCAGTCTCAAGAAGGGCCCCTTCATCGACGGCCACCTTCTCAAGAAGGTGGACGCGCAGAACGAGGCGGGTACCCAGAACGTCATCAAGACCTGGTCCCGTCGCTCCGTGATCTTCCCGGCCATGCTCGGCCACACGATCGCGGTGCACGATGGCCGTAAGCACGTCCCGGTGTTCGTCACCGAGTCGATGGTCGGCCACAAGCTCGGCGAGTTCGCGCCGACGCGTACCTTCCGCGGTCACGTCAAGGACGACCGCAAGTCGAAGCGTCGCTAGTCGCCAGCGAGATTACCGACTCAATGACTTACACCAGCAAGGGGACAACCATGGAAGCCAGGGCCCAGGCGCGGTACATCCGCGTCACGCCCATGAAGGCCCGCCGCGTGGTGGACCTCATCCGTGGCCTTCCGGCCACGGAGGCCCAGGCCGTCCTGCGTTTCGCTCCGCAGGCCGCCACCGTGCCCGTCGGCAAGGTGCTCGACAGCGCCATTGCCAACGCCGCGCACAACTACAACCACTCCAACGTGGACGACCTCGTCATCAGCGAGGCGTACGTTGACGAGGGCCCGACCCTGAAGCGGTTCCGTCCGCGTGCGCAGGGTCGTGCCTACCGGATCCGCAAGCGGACCAGCCACATCACCGTGGTCGTCAGCAGCAAGGAAGGGACCCGGTAATGGGCCAGAAGGTTAACCCGCACGGGTTCCGCCTCGGCATCAGCACGGACTTCAAGTCCCGCTGGTACGCCGACAAGCTGTACAAGGACTACGTCAAGGAAGACGTTGCCATTCGTCGCATGATGACGAAGGGCATGGAGCGCGCCGGCATCTCCAAGGTCGAGATCGAGCGCACCCGCGACCGCGTCCGCGTTGACATCCACACCGCCCGCCCCGGCATCGTCATCGGCCGCCGTGGCACCGAGGCCGACCGCATCCGCGGCGACCTCGAGAAGCTGACCGGCAAGCAGGTCCAGCTGAACATCCTCGAGGTCAAGAACCCCGAGCTGGACGCCCAGCTCGTGGCTCAGGGCGTCGCGGAGCAGCTGTCCTCCCGCGTCTCCTTCCGCCGTGCCATGCGCAAGTCGATGCAGGGCACCATGAAGTCCGGCGCCAAGGGCATCAAGGTCCAGTGCTCCGGTCGTCTCGGCGGCGCCGAGATGAGCCGCTCGGAGTTCTACCGCGAGGGCCGTGTGCCGCTGCACACCCTGCGCGCGAACGTCGACTACGGCTTCTTCGAGGCCAAGACGACCTTCGGCCGCATCGGTGTGAAGGTCTGGATCTACAAGGGCGACGTCAAGAACATCGCCGAGGTCCGCGCTGAGAACGCCGCTGCCCGCTCGGGCAACCGCCCGGCCCGTCCCGAGGGTGGTCGTCCCGCCCGCGGTGGCGAGCGCCGTGGTGGCGAGCGCGGTGGCCGCGGCCGTCGCCCCGCCGCGTCCGAGGCCCCCGCGGCCGCGGCCGCGGAGGCTCCGGCTGCCGAGAACACCGGAACGGAGGCCTGACTCCAATGCTGATCCCCCGTCGGGTCAAGCACCGCAAGCAGCACCACCCCAAGCGCCGTGGCGCTGCCAAGGGTGGCACCGAGCTCGCCTTCGGCGAGTACGGCATCCAGGCCGTCACCCCGGCCTACGTGACGAACCGGCAGATCGAGTCCGCTCGTATCGCCGTCACCCGTCACATCAAGCGTGGCGGCAAGGTCTGGATCAACATCTACCCGGACCGTCCGCTCACCAAGAAGCCGGCCGAGACCCGCATGGGTTCCGGTAAGGGTTCGCCCGAGTGGTGGATCGCGAACGTGCACCCGGGTCGGGTCATGTTCGAGCTGTCGTACCCCAACGAGAAGGTGGCTCGTGAGGCGCTGACCCGCGCAGCTCACAAGCTCCCGATGAAGTGCCGGATCATCCGGCGCGAGGCAGGTGAGAGCTGATGTCGGCCGGCACCAAGGCTGCTGACCTCCGCGAGCTGGACAACGAGGGTCTCGTTGCCAAGCTCCGTGAGGCCAAGGAGGAGCTGTTCAACCTCCGCTTCCAGGCGGCGACCGGGCAGCTCGACAACCACGGACGGCTCAAGCTCGTCCGTAAGGACATCGCGCGGATCTACACCCTGATGCGCGAGCGCGAGCTGGGCATCGAGACGGTGGAGAACGCCTGATGACTGAGAACACCAACGAGACGCGCGGTTTCCGCAAGACCCGTGAGGGTCTCGTCGTCAGCGACAAGATGGACAAGACCGTCGTCGTCGCCGTCGAGGACCGCGTCAAGCACGCTCTGTACGGCAAGGTCATCCGCCGTACGAACAAGCTGAAGGCGCACGACGAGGCGAACGCCTGCGGCATCGGCGACCGGGTCCTCCTCGCGGAGACCCGCCCGCTGTCCGCGACGAAGCGCTGGCGCGTCGTCGAGATCCTCGAGAAGGCCAAGTAACGAAGTTGATGCGGTACGGCCGTATGTGCACCAGGCCCCTCGCGGGCGCTGGTGTGAGCAGCGGCCGGCCCGTCAGCTCTCGTTGACGATCAGGAGAAAGCTGTGATCCAGCAGGAGTCGCGACTGCGAGTCGCCGACAACACGGGCGCGAAGGAAATCCTTTGCATCCGCGTTCTCGGTGGTTCCGGTCGCCGCTACGCCGGCATCGGGGACGTCATCGTCGCGACCGTCAAGGACGCGATCCCCGGCGGTTCGGTGAAGAAGGGTGACGTCGTCAAGTGCGTCGTCGTCCGTACCGTGAAGTCGCGTCGTCGTCCGGATGGCTCGTACATCCGCTTCGACGAGAACGCCGCGGTCGTTCTGAAGAACACCGATGGTGACCCCCGTGGTACCCGCATCTTCGGCCCGGTGGGCCGCGAGCTGCGTGACAAGAAGTTCATGAAGATCATCTCGCTTGCGCCGGAGGTGCTCTAACCCATGGCGAACAGCATGAAGATCAAGAAGGGTGACCTGGTTCAGGTCATCACCGGCAAGGACCGCGGCAAGCAGGGCAAGGTCATTCAGGCCATGCCCGCCGAGAACAAGGTCCTGGTCGAGGGTGTGAACCGGGTCAAGAAGCACACCAAGCCGGGCCCGGGCACTCAGGGTGGCATCGTCACCGTCGAGGCCCCGGTGCACGTCTCCAACGTCCAGCTGGTCGTGGAGAAGGACGGCAAGAAGGTCGTCACCCGCGTTGGCTACCGCTTCGATGACGAGGGCAACAAGATCCGCGTTGCCAAGCGAACCGGTGAGGACATCTGATGTCTGAGACGACTGTTGAGAAGGTGACCCCCCGTCTCAAGGAGCGTTACAACTCCGAGATCAAGGGTCAGCTGCAGGAGCAGTTCTCGTACGAGAACGTCATGCTGACGCCCGGCCTGGTCAAGGTCGTCGTCAACATGGGTGTCGGCGAGGCCGCCCGTGACAGCAAGCTGATCGAGGGCGCGATCCGCGACCTCACCGCCATCACCGGTCAGAAGCCGGCGGTGACGAAGGCTCGCAAGTCCATCGCGCAGTTCAAGCTGCGTGAGGGCCAGCCGATCGGCACCCACGTCACCCTCCGCGGTGACCGCATGTGGGAGTTCCTGGACCGTCTGGTGTCGCTGGCCCTGCCGCGTATCCGTGACTTCCGTGGCCTCTCCCCGAAGCAGTTCGACGGCCGTGGCAACTACACCTTCGGTCTGACCGAGCAGGTCATGTTCCACGAGATCGACCAGGACAAGGTCGACCGTCAGCGCGGTATGGACATCACCGTCGTGACCACCGCCCAGACCGACGACGAGGGCCGGGCGCTCCTGCGCGCTCTGGGCTTCCCGTTCAAGGAGGCGTAACCACATGGCGAAGAAGTCCCTCATCGCGAAGGCCGAGCGCAAGCCGAAGTTCGGCGTCCGGGCCTACACCCGGTGCCAGCGCTGCGGCCGTCCGCACTCGGTGTACCGCAAGTTCGGCCTCTGCCGTGTGTGCCTTCGTGAGATGGCGCACCGCGGCGAGCTGCCGGGCGTGACCAAGAGCTCCTGGTAGTCCAGGACCTCGCGGTAATGCCATAGCGAAGCAGGTGTGCCCGACCCCACAGCGCCCCTTTTTTGGGGCTGCGTACGGAATCCCGTAGGGTAGTGAGGTCGGGCCCCCTGTCGCGGGAGCTCCATAGCTGCCGTCGACCCTCTTCGGAGGGCTCGCACCCAGTCTTACGACGCCGCAGGTCCCCTGCGTCTGTGCCCCTGCCGCACTCCTCGGAGTGCGGCGGGGGGACCTGGCGCGGAGAAACCACGGCGAGAGAGGCCTGAGGCCATCATGACCATGACCGACCCCATCGCAGACATGCTCACGCGTCTGCGTAACGCTAACTCGGCGTACCACGATTCCGTGGCGATGCCGGCCAGCAAGATCAAGGCGCACGTCGCCGAGATCCTGCAGCAGGAGGGGTACATCTCCTCCTACAAGGTTGAGGAGCCCGTTGAGGGCGAGGTCGGCAAGAAGCTGACCATCGAGCTCAAGTTCGGCCCCAACCGTGAGCGCTCGATCGCTGGCATCAAGCGGATCAGCAAGCCGGGCCTGCGGGTCTACGCAAAGTCCACCAACCTGCCGAAGGTGCTCGGCGGCCTGGGCGTGGCGATCATCTCCACGTCCTCGGGTCTCCTCACCGACAAGCAGGCCGCCAAGAAGGGCGTAGGCGGAGAAGTTCTCGCCTACGTCTGGTAATTCGGGAAACGGAGGTACAGCAATGTCGCGCATTGGACGGCTGCCCATCCAGGTCCCCGCTGGCGTGGACGTCACCATCGATGGCCGGGCGGTCTCGGTGAAGGGCCCCAAGGGCTCCCTCACCCACGTTGTCGCCGCGCCGATCGAGATCGGTAAGGGCGAGGACGGCACGCTGCTCGTCACCCGCCCCAACGACGAGCGTCTGTCGAAGGCCCTGCACGGCCTTTCCCGCACGCTGGTGGCGAACATGATCACCGGCGTGACCGCGGGCTACCGCAAGTCGCTGGAGATCAGCGGTGTCGGCTACCGAGTTCTGGCGAAGGGCTCCGACATGGAGTTCCAGCTGGGCTACAGCCACCCGATCCTGGTCGAGGCCCCTGAGGGCATTTCCTTCGTCGTCGAGTCGGCCACCAAGTTCCACGTGGACGGCATCGACAAGCAGAAGGTCGGCGAGGTCGCCGCGAAGATCCGCAAGCTGCGCAAGCCCGACCCGTACAAGGCCAAGGGCGTCAAGTACGCGGGCGAGGTCATCCGCCGCAAGGTCGGAAAGAGTGGTAAGTAAGCGATGAGCGTCTCTGTCAAGATCGGCAAGGGCAACGCCTACAAGAGCGCCGCTCGCAAGCGCCGCGCGATCCGCGTTCGCAAGCGCGTCGTCGGCACCGAGGTGCGTCCGCGCCTCGTCGTGACGCGCTCGAACCGTCACATGGTCGCCCAGGTCATCGACGACGCCAAGGGTCACACCCTGGCGTCGGCGTCCACCCTCGACGTGTCCATCAAGGGCGCCGAGGGCGACAAGACCGAGCTGGCCAAGAAGGTCGGGAGCCTGGTCGCCGAGCGCGCCAAGGCCGCCGGCATCGAGTCGGTCGTCTTCGACCGCGCGGGCAACCGGTACGCCGGCCGCATCGCCGCCCTGGCGGACGCGGCTCGCGAGGCCGGGCTCGACTTCTAAGCCGCTCGTCGACTCAGTCGACGGACGTAATCGAGAGAGGTAATTCCAATGGCTGGACCCCAGCGCCGCGGTAGCGGCGCCGGCGGTGGCACCGGCGGTGGCGAGCGGCGCGACCGTAAGCGTGACGACCGGGGCAACGCCCCCGCCGTCGAGAAGACCGCTTACGTCGAGCGCGTTGTCGCGATCAACCGTGTCGCCAAGGTTGTCAAGGGTGGTCGTCGTTTCAGCTTCACCGCGCTGGTCGTGGTGGGCGACGGTGACGGCACCGTGGGTGTCGGTTACGGGAAGGCGAAGGAGGTTCCGGCCGCCATCGCCAAGGGTGTTGAGGAGGCCAAGAAGAACTTCTTCAAGGTCCCCCGTATCCAGGGCACCATCCCGCACCCGATCCAGGGTGAGAAGGCCGCCGGCGTCGTGCTCCTGAAGCCCGCCGCCCCCGGTACCGGTGTTATCGCCGGTGGTCCGGTGCGCGCCGTCCTGGAGTGCGCCGGCATTCACGACATCCTGTCGAAGTCGCTCGGCTCGGACAACGCGATCAACATCGTGCACGCCACCGTGGCTGCTCTGAAGGGCCTCGTGCGCCCCGAGGAGATCGCCGCTCGTCGTGGCCTGCCGCTGGAGGACGTGGCTCCCGCTGCTCTGCTGCGGGCGCGTGCTGCAGGGGTGAGCGCCTGATGGCTCGCCTGAAGATCACGCAGACCAAGTCGTACATCGGCAGCAAGCAGAATCACCGTGACACCCTGCGTTCGCTTGGTCTCAAGCGCATGCACGACGTCGTGGTGAAGGAGGACCGTCCCGAGATCCGCGGGATGGCCCAAACGGTCCGTCACCTGGTGACGGTTGAGGAGGTGGACTGATCATGGGCGACAACCCGATCAAGATCCACAACCTGCGTCCCGCCCCGGGTGCCAAGACCGACAAGATCCGCGTGGGTCGTGGTGAGGCCTCCAAGGGTAAGACCGCCGGTCGTGGTACCAAGGGCACCAAGGCCCGCTACCAGGTTCCGCAGCGCTTCGAGGGTGGCCAGATGCCGCTCCACATGCGCCTGCCGAAGCTGAAGGGCTTCAAGAACCCGTTCAAGATCACGTTCCAGGTCGTCAACCTCGACAAGCTGGCCGAGCTCTACCCGCAGGGTGGAGAGGTCACCGTCGAGGACCTGGTCGCCAAGGGCGCGGTTCGCAAGAACTCCCTCGTCAAGGTGCTCGGCACCGGCGAGATCTCGGTTGCGCTGCAGGTGACGGTCGACGCCGTCTCCGGTTCCGCCGCCGAGAAGATCACCGCCGCGGGCGGTACCGTCACCGAGCTCGTCTGAGCCCGCTGACTTCCGTGCGAGCCCCGCACCTCCTTCGGGAGGTGCGGGGCTCGCGCGTTTTCCGGGCATCGCGTTTTCCGGGCATTCCGTTGACGTGTCCTCGTTCTTTTGTGTGGCAAACCCGGGCATCCCGTACCCCGTGAGTGGGGGAGGGGCGGTACGCGCTTCTTCCGAGTGGCTGCGCACTGTTAGAGTCCGTGGAGTTCCCTTGTAGGCTGCGCGTAGGCTCGCCTGTGCCGTCTGTACGGGAGCCCGTACCGCCAAAACTCCCATTCAGGACCGACCCTCCCGCCGACGACGCGCGGGAGGCGCAGGAGGCACCGTGCTCAGTGCGTTCGCGCGGGCGTTCCAGACGCCCGACCTGCGCAAGAAGCTGCTGTTCACGCTGGGCATCATGGTGCTGTTCCGCCTGGGCTCACACATTCCGATCCCCGGCGTGAGCTTCACGGCCGTGAACGAGTGTGTGAAGGACACCAAGAACAACGGCCTCTTCGGGCTCGTCAACCTGTTCAGTGGTGGCGCGCTCCTCCAGCTGACGATCTTCGCGCTCGGCATCATGCCGTACATCACCGCGAGCATCATCCTCCAGCTCCTCACGGTCGTGATCCCGCGACTGGAAGCGCTGAAGAAGGAGGGCCAGGCCGGCCAGACGAAGATCACCCAGTACACCCGCTACCTGACCATCGCGCTCGCCGTGCTCCAGGGCACCGGCATCGTGGCGACGGCCTCCAGCGGCGCGCTGTTCTCCGGCTGCCCGGTGGGCAACCAGATCGTCCCGGACACGAGCGTGTTCCGGATCGCCGTCATGGTGATCACGATGACCGCCGGCACCACGGTGATCATGTGGCTGGGCGAGCTGATCACGGACCGCGGCATCGGCAACGGCATGTCGCTGCTGATCTTCACCTCGATCGCCGCGCAGTTCCCGTCCTCGATGTGGGCGATCAAGGGCTCCGGCACCATCGGTGGCGGCTGGGTCGAGTTCCTGTCCGTGGTCGCGGTCGGCATCATCGTTGTGATGCTGGTCATCTTCGTCGAGCAGGCCCAGCGCCGGATCCCGGTGCAGTACGCGAAGCGGATGATCGGCCGGCGGGCGTTCGGCGGCACGTCGACCTACATCCCGCTCAAGGTGAACCAGGCCGGTGTCATCCCGGTCATCTTCGCCTCGTCGCTGCTGTACATCCCGGCCCTGGTGGTCCAGCTGACCGGTAGCCAGTCGGGCTGGGCGGTGTGGGTCACCCAGCACTTCGTCAAGGGCGACCACCCGATCTACATGGCGACCTACTTCCTGCTGATCGTCTTCTTCGCCTTCTTCTACGTCGCGATCTCCTTCAACCCCGAAGAAGTTGCCGACAATATGAAGAAGTATGGTGGCTTCATCCCGGGCATCCGGGCCGGCCGACCGACGGCCGAGTACCTGAACTACGTGCTGACCCGAATCACGTGGCCGGGTTCGCTCTACCTGGGCCTGATCGCGTTGATCCCGATGATCGCCCTGGTCGCCTTCGGACAGCAGACCAACTTCCCGTTCGGCGGCACCAGCGTGCTCATCGTCGTCGGCGTCGGACTCGAAACTGTGAAGCAGATCGAGAGCCAGCTCCAGCAGCGCAATTACGAAGGGTTCCTCCGCTGATGCGTATCGTCCTCGTTGGTCCTCCCGGGGCCGGGAAGGGTACTCAGGCGCACCTGCTCGCCAAGACCCTGTCCATTCCCCACATCTCCACCGGCGACCTGTTCCGCGCCAACATCGGTCAGGGCACCCCGCTGGGGCTCGAGGCCAAGAGCTACATGGACGCGGGCCGCCTGGTGCCGGATGAGGTCACCATCGGGATGGCCAAGGACCGCATGCTCCAGGAGGACGCCGCAGGCGGCTTCCTGCTCGACGGCTTCCCCCGCAACCTCGGCCAGGCCAAGGCGCTCGACGAGTTCCTCGCCGAGCAGGGGATCAAGCTGGACGGCGTGCTGGACCTGGAGGTCCCCGAGGACGAGGTGGTCCGCCGGATCGCCGGCCGCCGCCTGTGCCGCAACGACGGGGGCCACGTCTTCCACGTGGACTACAACCCGCCGAAGGCCGCGGGCGTCTGCGACGAGTGCGGCGGCGAGCTGTACCAGCGCTCGGACGACACCGAGGACAAGGTGCGCACCCGGCTGGAGGTCTACCACACGGAGACCGAGCCGATCATCGACTACTACGTCCAGCAGGGCCTGGTGGCGACCATCTCGGCCCTCGGCAAGGTGGACGAGGTCACCCGGCGCGCGATCGAGGCGCTGAAGCAGGACAACTGAGTTTCCCGGCGACGCCGTACGGCCGCGCTCCCCGATCCCGGGCGGCGCGGCCGTACGGCGTCGTACGGTGGTAGGCAGTGGCAAACAGAACGTGGAAGGCGTGACCAGATGGTGGAGATCAAGACCCCCGAGCAGATCGCGAAGATGCGAGCGGCCGGGCTGGTCGTCGCCGAGGCGCTGAAGGCCTGCCGGGAGGCGGTCGCCCCGGGGGTGACCACCCAGGAGCTCAACGACATCGCGGACAAGGTCATCACCGACCACGGTGCGACCTCCAACTTCCGCGCCGACCACGGCGGTCTGTGGTTCCCCGGGGTGATCTGCGCCTCGGTGAACAACGAGGTCGTGCACGGCATCCCCGGTGACCGGGTGCTCCAGGAGGGCGACGTCATCTCGATCGACTGCGGCGCCATCCTGGACGGCTGGCACGGCGACGCGGCGATCACCGTGGCGGTCGGCGAGGTCCGCCCCGAGGTCGAGATGCTGAGCCGGGTGACCGAGGGCTCGATGTGGGCCGGCATCGCCCAGATGAAGAAGAACAACCGCCTGGTCGACGTCTCCAAGGCGATCGAGGGCTTCATCCGCCGCCAGCCGCTGCCCCCCAAGGGCAAGTGGGGCATCACCGAGGGCTACGGCGGCCACGGCATCGGCACCGCGATGCACATGGAGCCGCACGTGCTGAACTACGTCGAGCGCGGCCGCGGCAAGGGCCCGAAGCTGATCCCCGGCACCGTCCTGGCGATCGAGCCGATGGTCTCGCTGGGCACCCCGCACACCGCCGTGCTGGAGGACGACTGGACGGTCGTCACCAACGACGGCACCTGGGCCTCGCACTGGGAGCACTCGGTGGCCGTCACCGAGCAGGGCCCGCTGGTCCTGACGGCCTTCGACGGCGGCAAGGCGGAGCTCGCGAAGCTGGGCATCACCGCCGCCCCGGACCCGCTCGGCTAGTCTCACGACGGTCGGCTGAGCGGCCAACTTCCGCTGCTGACAACGGATCAGGGCCCTGGGGGTTTGGACCTCCAGGGCTTTTGTCCTATTTTTATCGGCTGGCAGTGGCTTCAGTAGTGGCTTCAGCAGCTTCGATCGATCGGGAGAGTGCAGTGCTCAAGGGATTCCGCGACTTCATGATGCGCGGCAACGTGGTCGACATGGCGGTCGGTGTGGTCATCGGCGCCGCGTTCACCGGCGTGGTGACCGGCTTCGTGTCGGCCTTCCTCACCCCGCTGGTCGGCGTCGTGGTCGGCGCGGCCGGCGACTTCAGCTCGTACAAGGCGACGGTGGCCGGGGTCACGTTCCCGTACGGCCAGTTCCTCAACGTGCTGATCGCCTTCGTGATGACTGCGGCGGTGCTGTACTTCTGCGTCGTGCTGCCGGTCACCAAGGCGACCGCGCGATACCTGCCGAAGAAGGCGAAGACCCCCAAGCGGCCCTGCCCCGAGTGCCTGACCGAGATCCCCGAGGCCGCCCGCCGCTGCGCGGCCTGCACCGCCCACGTCGAGCCGCTGAAGGTCACCGCCGGGTTCTGACCCGCCGGGACCAGCCGGAACGTCACGGTGGCCGCCTTCGGGGGATCTCGTTTTGGCCCACCGGACGCGCTGGCGTAGGATGGACCGTCGGCTCACTCGTAGCGTGCTTCAGCACGCCCTCTTCCCTTCGGGGGCGGGGTGAACCCAGGTTCGCACGAGCGTGCCGCATACGGTAGCCGGTCCCGGAAGGTGGATCTCGCAGTTCATGGCTAAGAAGCAAGGCGCCATTGAGATCGAGGGCACCGTGATCGAGTCTCTTCCGAACGCGATGTTCAGGGTCGAGCTGCAGAACGGTCACAAGGTCCTCGCGCACATCAGTGGCAAGATGCGCATGCACTACATCCGCATCCTGCCGGACGACCGGGTCGTCGTGGAGCTCAGCCCCTACGACCTCACGCGCGGGCGGATCGTCTACCGCTACAAGTAAGAACGTCAGATCTAGACCCGGAGAACCTGAACATGAAGGTCAAGCCGAGCGTCAAGAAGATCTGCGACAAGTGCAAGGTGATCCGCCGCCACGGCCGGGTCATGGTGATCTGCGACAACCTGCGCCACAAGCAGCGCCAGGGCTGATCTCTCCCCAGCATTTCTCGTAGTACTTCGCGCGACGCGAAAACGTCATAAGTGGGCTACCCGATCCGTCCCAGTGAAGGGACGGACTGCCGCCCCCGGTCAGAGGCCGGGGCTCCATCGTCGAGAGGCGAAGGAGTAGGTAGCACGCAAGACCTCTGAAGAAATACAGGAGCCTTGAATGGCACGCCTCGCCGGCGTTGATCTCCCCCGTGAGAAGCGGATCGAGATCGCCCTTACCTACGTGTACGGCATCGGCCGTACCCGCGCCCAGCAGACCCTGGCCGAGACCGGTGTCAACCCGGATGTCCGCGTTCGCGACATCTCCGAGGAAGACCTCGTCAAGCTGGGCCAGTACCTCGACGCCAACTACACGGTCGAGGGTGACCTCCGCCGTGAGGTGGCCGCCGACATCCGCCGCAAGGTCGAGATCGGCTGCTACGAGGGTCTGCGTCACCGCCGCGGCCTGCCGGTCCGCGGTCAGCGCACCCACACCAACGCGCGTACCCGCAAGGGCCCGCGTCGCGCGATCGCCGGTAAGAAGAAGCCGGGCAAGAAGTAGTCCGTCCCGTAACCGGACATCCCTCCGGCCCGCGGGTCAGCGGACCGACCACCTCAGTAGGAGAACAGACTTATGCCCCCCAAGGGTCGTCAGGCTGCCGGCGCGAAGAAGATCCGCCGCAAGGAAAAGAAGAACGTCGCTCACGGCCACGCGCACATCAAGAGCACGTTCAACAACACCATCGTTTCGATCACCGACCCTGCGGGCAACGTGATCTCCTGGGCCTCCGCCGGTCACGTCGGCTTCAAGGGCTCGCGCAAGTCCACCCCGTTCGCCGCGCAGATGGCCGCCGAGGCCGCTGCCCGTCGCGCGCAGGAGCACGGCATGCGCAAGGTTGACGTCTTCGTCAAGGGTCCGGGCTCCGGCCGCGAGACCGCGATCCGCTCGCTCCAGGCCACCGGCCTGGAGGTCGGCTCGATCCAGGACGTCACCCCCACCCCGCACAACGGCTGCCGTCCGCCGAAGCGCCGCCGCGTCTGACGCAGCGCCTTCGGGCTCGCAGTACCTGCTTTGAACCTTCGTACGGGGTCCCACGCGGTGATTCGTCGCTGTTCGCGGGACCCCGTACGCTTGGTCCTGTCGGCATCAAATAGTGGGTGCCGAAGACAACTGGAGGAATACCCCCCATGCTTATCGCTCAGCGCCCCTCGCTGACCGAAGAGGTCGTCGACGAGTTCCGCTCGCGGTTCGTGATCGAGCCGCTGGAGCCGGGCTTCGGCTACACCCTCGGCAACTCCCTGCGCCGCACGCTCCTGTCGTCGATCCCGGGTGCCGCTGTCACCAGCATCCGCGTCGACGGCGTCCTGCACGAGTTCACCACCGTGCCGGGCGTCAAGGAGGACGTGACCGACCTCATCCTCAACATCAAGCAGCTGGTCGTCTCCTCGGAGCACGACGAGCCGGTCGTGATGTACCTGCGCAAGCAGGGCCCGGGTGTCGTCACCGCCGCCGACATCGCCCCGCCGGCGGGTGTCGAGGTGCACAACCCGGAGCTGGTCCTCGCCACGCTGAACGGCAAGGGCAAGCTGGAGATGGAGCTGACCGTCGAGCGCGGTCGCGGCTACGTCTCCGCCGTCCAGAACAAGGCCTCCGGCCAGGAGATCGGCCGCATCCCGGTCGACTCGATCTACAGCCCCGTGCTGAAGGTCACCTACAAGGTCGAGGCCACCCGTGTCGAGCAGCGGACCGACTTCGACAAGCTGATCGTCGACGTCGAGACCAAGCCCGCCATGCGTCCGCGTGACGCCATGGCCTCGGCCGGCAAGACCCTGGTGGAGCTGTTCGGTCTCGCCCGCGAGCTGAACATCGACGCCGAGGGCATCGACATGGGCCCGTCCCCGACGGACGCCGCCCTGGCCGCCGACCTGGCGCTGCCGATCGAGGAGCTGGAGCTCACCGTCCGCTCCTACAACTGCCTCAAGCGCGAGGGCATCCACACCGTGGGTGAGCTCGTCGCCCGCTCCGAGGCCGACCTGCTCGACATCCGCAACTTCGGTGCGAAGTCGATCGACGAGGTCAAGGCGAAGCTGGCCGGCATGGGCCTGGCCCTCAAGGACAGCCCGCCCGGGTTCGACCCGACCGCCGCCGCCGACGCCTTCGGCGCCGACGACCTGGACGACGCGGGTTACGCCGAGACCGAGCAGTACTAAGAGATTTGGCCGCGGGGGCGGTTCCACCGAACCGCCCCCGTCGTCGTGAAAGTCGTCCGGGCAACAGTGCCCGGACGCCCGCTGCGGTACCTGATACGGCCGTAGTCGGAGATTCAAGGAGTCATCCATGCCGCGTCCCACCAAGGGTGCCCGCCTCGGCGGCGGCCCGCACCACGAGCCGCTGCTGCTCGCCGGTCTGTGCCGGGAGCTGTTCCAGTACGGCCGCATCACCACGACCGAGGCCAAGGCCCGTCGGATGCGCCCGCTGGCGGAGAAGCTGATCACCAAGGCGAAGAAGGGCGACATCCACAACCGTCGCCTGGTGCGCAAGACGATCACCGACATCGCCGTGCTGCACACCCTCTTCACCGAGATCGCGCCGCGCTACGAGAACCGCCCGGGTGGTTACACCCGTATCACCAAGATCGGTCCCCGTCGTGGCGACAACGCCCCGATGGCCGTGATCGAGCTGGTCGAGGCGCTGACCGTCGCGCAGACCGCCGTCGGCGAGGCCGAGGGCGCCACCAAGCGCGCCGTCAAGGAGGCCGACGCCAAGGTCGAGGCCAAGGCCGACGAGGCCGTCGAGGCCGAGCAGGCCTGACACCGCTAGGTGTGGTCGCGGGCCCGCTCTCCCATCCGTGGGGGAGCGGGCCCGTTCCTTCTGTCTGGAGTGGATTGTGGTCAACGATTGCGCCGAGCAGCCGCCGGTGAAGGACGGCCCGGCCGACGGGTGCGTCCGGGTCCGGCTCGATCTCGCCTACCAGGGCGCCGAGTTCTCCGGCTGGGCCCGCCAGCGCGGCGGCCGCCGGACGGTCCAGGAGGAGATCGAGAGCGCGCTGCAGATCGTCACCCGCAGCCCCGAGCTGTTCCCGCTGACCGTGGCCGGGCGCACCGACGCCGGGGTGCACGCCCGCGGCCAGGTCGCGCACGTCGACCTGCCGGCCGAGCTGTGGGAGGCGCACCGCGAGAAGCTGATGCGTCGGCTGGCCGGCCGGCTGCCCGGGGACATCCGGATCTACCGGGTCGGCGAGGCGCCGGCCGGGTTCGACGCCCGCTTCTCGGCGATCTGGCGCCGCTACGCCTACCGGGTCGCCGACCACCCCGGCGGGGTCGACCCGCTGCTGCGCGGGCACGTGCTCTGGCACGACCGCCCGCTGGACGTCGACCGGATGAACGAGGCCGCGAAGCTGCTGCTCGGCGAGCACGACTTCGCCGCGTACTGCAAGAAGCGTGAGGGCGCCACCACCATCCGCACCCTGCTGGAGCTGCACTGGGACCGCGTCCCGGTGGACTCCTACGCCGCCCAGGAGGGCTCGCTGGCGGTCGCCACCGTCCGCGCCGACGCGTTCTGCCACAACATGGTCCGGGCGCTGGTCGGGGCGATGCTGCTGGTCGGCGACGGGCACCGGCCGGTGGAGTTCCCCGGCGAGGTGCTGGCCGGCGGGGTCCGCAACTCGGCCGTCAACGTGATCCGGCCGTACGGGCTCACCCTTGAGGAAGTCGGCTACCCGCCGGACGACCGGCTCGCCGAGCGGAACCGCCAGGCCAGGCGGCTGCGCACACTGCCCGGTCAGCCGCCCGTCGGGTAATCCGTTTGGGCCGGGCGCGTCGGCTTGGGACAATCGTCCGCATGGGACACGTCGAGATTTCGCACCTGGAGTACTACCTGCCGGACGGGCGGGTGCTGTTCGACGACGCGTCCTTCCGGGTCGGCGAGGGCGCCGCGGTCGCCCTGGTCGGCGCCAACGGGGCCGGCAAGACCACCCTGCTGCGGATGATCGCGGGGGACCTCCAGCCGCACGGCGGCACGGTGACGATCAGCGGCGGGCTCGGCGTGATGCGCCAGTTCGTCGGCACCACCGGCCGCGAGGACGAGCGGGCCACCCCGGGCGCGCTGGCGCCGGACGCCTCGGTCCGCGACCTGCTGGTGTCCGTCGCCCCCGAGCGGATCGCCGTCGCCGCCCGCGCGGTGGACGCCGCCGAACTGGCGATGATCGCCCAGGACGACGAGAAGACCCAGATGGCCTACGCCCAGGCGCTCTCCGACTGGGCCGACGTCGGCGGCTACGACTACGAGACCGACTGGGACGTCTGCACCATGGCGGCCCTCGGGATGCCCTTCGACAAGGCCCAGTGGCGCGGCCTGAACACCCTCTCGGGCGGTGAGCAGAAGCGGCTCGTCCTGGAGGCGCTGCTGCGCGGCCCCGAAGAGGTGCTGCTGCTCGACGAGCCCGACAACTACCTGGACGTCCCGGGCAAGCGCTGGTTGGAGGAGGCCCTCAAGGCCACCTCGAAGACCGTCCTGTTCATCTCGCACGACCGCGAGCTGCTCTCCGAGGCAGCCGACAAGATCATCGCCGTCGAGTCCGGCGCGGCCGGGAGCAGTGTCTGGGTGCACGGCGGCGGCTTCGACAGCTTCCACGAGGCCCGCAAGGACCGCTTCGCGCGCTTCGAGGAGCTGGGCCGGCGCTGGGACGAGGAACACGCCAAGCTCAAGAAGCTGGTCGTCACCCTGCGCCAGGCGGCCTCCGTCAGCCACGCGCTCGCCACCCGCTACGCCGCCGCCCAGACCCGGCTGAAGAAGTTCGAGGAGGCCGGCCGCCCGGAGGAGCCCCCGCGCGAGCAGAGCATCACCATGCGGCTCAAGGGCGGGCGGACCGGCGTGCGCTCCTTCACCGTGGAGCAGCTGGAGCTCACCGGCCTGATGAAGCCCTTCGACCTGGAGGTGTTCTACGGCGAGCGGGTCGGCGTGCTCGGCTCCAACGGCTCCGGCAAGTCGCACTTCCTGCGGCTGCTCGCGGGCGACGCGAGCGTCGCGCACACAGGCACCTGGAAGCTCGGCGCCCGGGTCGTCCCCGGCCACTTCCGGCAGACCCACGCCCATCCGGAGCTGTTCGGCCGGACGGTGCGCTCGATCGTCGAGGAGGAGCACGCGCTCAGCCGCAGCGCCGCGATGGGCGCGCTGCGCCGCTACGAGCTGGACCGGCAGGAGGAGCAGAAGTTCGAGTCGCTGTCCGGTGGGCAGCAGGCCCGGCTGATGATCCTCAAGCTCGAACTCTCCGGTGTGACGGCCCTGTTGCTCGACGAGCCGACCGACAACCTGGACCTGGACAGCGCCGAGGCGCTGCAGGCCGGGCTGGAGGCCTTCGACGGCACCGTGCTGTGCGTCACCCACGACCGCTGGTTCGCCAAGACCTTCGACCGCTACCTGGTGTTCGGCGCCGACGGCCGGGTCTACGAGTCGCCCGAGCCGGTCTGGGACGTCAGCCGGGTGGAGCGCGAACGCTGAGTGACGGCGGGGGTGGGGGAAGCCGATTTTTGACCCCCACCCGCCCGCCCGGTAACCTGGACGCTTGATGTGCGTATTGGCTCGCTCTATCTCACGTGAGAGGTCGGTACGCCGGAGACATCAGGTTCGACGACCAGCGGTCCCCCTTGAATTGCGTCCAAGGTTGACCAGGCTGCTCTGCCGTCCCAGGTGCTCCTGTCAGGACTCACTCACTGAAAAGCGAAGGCATACGACCGTGCGTACGTACAGCCCCAAGCCCGGCGACGTCCAGCGTCAGTGGCACGTCATCGACGCGAACGACGTCGTGCTCGGCCGCCTGGCTTCCCAGGCCGCCAACCTCCTCCGGGGTAAGCACAAGGCGATCTACGCGCCGCACGTTGACACTGGTGACTTCGTCATCATCATCAACGCCGACAAGGTGCACCTGTCCGGTAACAAGAAGACCCAGAAGCTGGCCTACCGCCACTCTGGCTTCCCGGGTGGTCTGCGGTCGGTGCGCTACGACGACCTGCTGGCGAACAACCCGGAGAAGGCCGTCGAGAAGGCCATCAAGGGCATGATCCCCAAGAACAGCCTGGGCCGCCAGATGCTCTCGAAGCTGAAGGTCTACTCGGGCGACCAGCACCCGCACGCTGCCCAGCAGCCGGTGCCGTTCGAGATCACCCAGGTCGCGCAGTAATTCGGCCACCAAGCCCCCCAACACTGAAAAGAGCTGAGGAACACCGTGGCCGAGACCACTGAAACCACCGAGACCCTTGAGGTCGACTTCGACGAGGCCGTTGAGGCTGTCGAGGGCGAGTACACCTCCGAGGGCGAGTACACCTCCGAGTCGCTGGCCGGCCGCTTCGGCGAGGCCATCCCGGGCGCCGGCCTCGGCCGTCGCAAGGAGGCGATCGCCCGCGTGCGCATCGTCCCCGGCACCGGCCAGTGGAAGATCAACGGTCGCACCCTGGAGAACTACTTCCCCAACAAGGTGCACCAGCAGACCGTGAACGAGCCCTTCAAGCTCCTCGAGCTTGACGGCCGTTACGACGTCGTCGCCCGCATCTCCGGTGGCGGCGTCTCCGGCCAGGCCTACGCGCTGCGCCTCGGCGTGGCCCGTGCCCTGAACGAGGCCGACGTGGACAACAACCGCGGCGCGCTGAAGAAGGCCGGCTTCCTGACCCGTGACGCCCGCGCCGTCGAGCGCAAGAAGGCCGGTCTCAAGAAGGCCCGCAAGGCGCCGCAGTACAGCAAGCGCTAATCGCGCCCCTGGGGGTGCGGCCCGCCCTGGCGGCGCACCCCCTGGTTGCGCGAACCGTCGCCCCGGAGTACCACGTGTACTCCGGGGCGACGTGTTCCCCGGCTATCGTGCGGCGGCCGGGTGCCATCGGTTGGGTTCCGAGCAGTGGTGATGGAGGACGGGACAGTGGGACGACTCTTCGGTACGGACGGCGTGCGCGGGGTGGCCAACGTGGGCCTGACGGCCGAGCTCGCGCTCGGGCTGTCGGTCGCGGCGGCCCATGTGCTCGGCGAGGCCGGCGCCTTCGAGGGCCACCGGCCGGTCGCGGTGGTCGGTCGGGACCCGCGTGCCTCGGGCGAGTTCCTGGAGGCCGCCGTCATCGCCGGCCTGGCGAGCGCCGGCGTCGACGTGCTCCGGGTCGGCGTGCTGCCGACCCCGGCCGTGGCGTACCTCACCGGCGCGCTCGGCGCCGACTTCGGCGTGATGCTCTCCGCCAGCCACAACGCGATGCCCGACAACGGCATCAAGTTCCTCGCCCGCGGCGGCCACAAGCTGGACGACCGCATCGAGGACGCGATCGAGGCCCACTACCGCACGCACACGCTCGGCAGCGAGGACTGGAACCGGCCGACCGGCGCCGCCGTCGGCCGGGTGCGCGAGTACACCGAGGGCTTCGACAAGTACGTCGCCCACCTGATCGGCGTGCTGCCCAACCGCCTCGACGGCATCAAGGTCGTCATCGACGGCGCCCACGGCGCGGCCGCCTACGTCGCCCCCGAGGCCTTCGCCCGGGCCGGTGCCGAGGTCGTCCACACCCTGGGGGCGGAGCCCACCGGCCTCAACATCAACGACGGCGTCGGCTCCACCCACCTGGACCGGCTGCAGGCCGCCATGACGGAGTACCGCGCCGACCTCGGCATCGCCCTCGACGGCGACGCCGACCGCTGCCTGGCCGCCGACGCCGACGGCAACGAGGTGGACGGCGACCAGATCATCGCCATCCTGGCCGTCGCCATGAAGGACGCCGGCACCCTGCGCCGCAACACCGCGGTGGCCACCGTGATGTCCAACCTCGGCTTCAAGCTGGCGATGGAGCGCGAGGGCGTCGACCTGGTGGAGACCGCCGTCGGCGACCGCTACGTGCTGGAGGCGATGAAGGAGCACGGCTTCGCGCTGGGCGGCGAGCAGTCCGGCCACGTCATCCTGCTCGACCACGCCACCACCGGCGACGGCACCCTGACCGGCCTCATGCTGGGTGCCCGCCTGGCCAGCACCAAGCAGCCGCTGGCCGACCTGGCCGCCGTGATGACCCGTCTGCCGCAGCAGCTGATCAACGTCAAGGGCGTCGACAAGAGCCGGGTGAACACCAGCGTCGAGCTGGCCGCCGCGGTCGCCGAGGCCGAGGCCGAACTGGGCTCCACCGGCCGGGTGCTGCTGCGCCCGTCCGGCACCGAGCCGCTGGTCCGGGTCATGGTCGAGGCCGCCGACCCGGTGCAGGCCGAGTCCGTCGCGCAGCGGCTGGCCGAGGCCGTGCGGACGCACCTGGGCTGAGCCCGGCACGACGGAAGGGGCCCCGCCGCCGGGGGGGCCCCTTCCGTCGCATCGGTGTCAGAGCTTGCGCAGCAGCGCCCGGCGGACCTTGTGGTCCGCCCCCTTCTGGAGGATCAGGGTGGCCCGGCCGCGGGTCGGCAGCACGTTCTCCAGCAGGTTCGGCTTGTTGATGGTGCGCCAGACCTGCCGGCCGTACTCCATCGCCTCCTCCTCCGGCACCTCGGTGAAGCGGCGGAAGTAGGAGTTCGGGTCCTGGAAGGCGGTCTGCCGCAGCTTGCGGAAGCGGTCCAGGTACCAGTGCTCGATGTCGTCGGTGCGGGCGTCGACGTAGATCGAGAAGTCGAAGTAGTCGGCCACCGCCAGCCGGGTGCGCCCGTCGCTGCCGGGCAGGGCCGGCTGGAGCACGTTCAGGCCCTCGACGATCAGGATGTCCGGGCGCTCCACGGTGAGCCGCTCGCCCTGCACGATGTCGTACACCAGGTGCGAGTACACCGGCGCGGTGACCCGCTCCTTGCCCGCCTTCACGTCCGCGACGAAGCGCATCAGCGCCCGGCGGTCGTACGACTCCGGGAAGCCCTTGCGGGCCATCAGGCCCCGGCGGCGCAGCTCGGCGTTGGGCAGCAGGAAGCCGTCCGTGGTCACCAGCTCGACCCGCGGATGCTCGGGCCAGCGGGCGAGCAGGGCCTGGAGCAGGCGGGCCGTCGTCGACTTGCCGACCGCGACCGAGCCGGCCACCCCGATGATGAACGGGGTGCGGGTGCGCTCGGTGTCCGGCGTGTCCAGGAAGGTGCCCAGCGTGCCGCGCAGCTCGTGCGTGGCGTGGATGTACAGGTTCAGCAGCCGGGACAGCGGCAGGTAGACGTCGCGGACCTCGTCCAGGTCGAGGGCGGTACCGAGGCCGCGTAGCCGTTCCACCTCCTCGGCGGTCAGCGGCAGCGGCGTACGCTCGCGCAGTGCGCTCCACTCGGCCCGACTGAGGTCCACGTAGGGGGACGGCGACGGGCCGGGCGTGGCGGCGCCCCGCGTACAGAGTTCGGTCAGCACATGCTCCATTGTGAGCTGTGGCGGCGTTCACCGTGGTTGTGGTGTCGGTCACGCACTGTTCGCGGGAATCGGGAAAAGGGCCTCAGAACCGCCCTTATGCTGGCACGCATGTGCGGAATTGTTGGATACGTGGGCGCGCAGTCCGCCCTCGACGTAGTAATCGCAGGCCTGCAGCGACTGGAGTACCGGGGCTACGACTCGGCCGGTGTCGCGGTGCAGGCGCAGGACTCCGACGGGCAGTGGAGTCTGGTCACCGACAAGCGGGCCGGCAAGCTCGCCAACCTGGAGAAGTCGCTCGCCGAGACCCCTCTGCCCGGCGGCACCACCGGCATCGGCCACACCCGCTGGGCCACCCACGGCGGCCCGACGGACGCCAACGCCCACCCCCACCTGGACGACCACCTCCGGGTGGCCGTGGTGCACAACGGCATCATCGAGAACTTCGCCCAGCTGCGGGCCGAGATCGCCGAGCGCGGCCACACCCTCCGCTCCGAGACCGACACCGAGGTCGTCGCCCACCTGCTCGGCGAGGCCTACGACGGCGACCTCGCGGAGGCCATGCGCGTGGTCTGCCGCCGCCTCGACGGCGCCTTCACCCTCGTCGCCGTGCACGCCGACGCGCCGGACGTGGTCGTCGGCGCCCGCCGCAACTCGCCGCTGGTGGTCGGGCGCGGCGAGGGCGAGAACTTCCTCGCCTCCGACGTCTCCGCGTTCATCGCGCACACCCGCGAGGCCGTCGAGCTGGGTCAGGACCAGGTCGTCGAGCTGCGCCGGGACGGCGTCACGGTGACCAACTTCGACGGCACCCCGGCCGACGTGCGCGAGTACCACGTCGACTGGGACGCCTCGGCCGCCGAGAAGGGCGGCTACGACTACTTCATGCTCAAGGAGATCGCCGAGCAGCCGAAGGCCGTCGCCGACACCCTCCTCGGCCGGATCGGCACCGACGGCCGGCTCATCCTCGACGAGCTGCGCATCTCCGACGCCGACCTGCGCTCGGTCGACAAGGTCGTCATCGTCGCCTGCGGCACCGCCTTCCACGCCGGCATGATCGCCAAGTACGCGATCGAGCACTGGACCCGCATCCCCTGCGAGGTCGAGGTCGCCTCCGAGTTCCGCTACCGCGACCCGATCATGGGCCCGGGCACGCTGGTCATCGCCATCTCCCAGTCCGGCGAGACCATGGACACCCTGATGGCCCTGCGGCACGCCCGGGAGCAGGGCGCCAAGGTGCTGGCGATCTGCAACACCAACGGCTCCACCATCCCGCGCGAGTCGGACGCGGTGCTGTACACCCACGCCGGCCCCGAGGTCGCCGTCGCCTCCACCAAGGCGTTCCTGACCCAGCTGGTCGCCTGCTACCTGGTCGCCCTCTACCTGGGCCAGGTGCGCGGCACCAAGTGGGGCGACGAGATCTTCGCCGTCATCAAGGAGCTCGGCGACGCGCCCAAGCAGGTCGAGCAGGTCCTGGAGACCATGGAGCCGGTGCGCGAGCTGGCCCGCTCGCTCGCCGACGCGCGCTCGGTGCTGTTCCTCGGCCGTCACGTCGGCTTCCCGGTGGCCCTGGAGGGCGCGCTCAAGCTCAAGGAGCTGGCGTACATGCACGCCGAGGGCTTCGCGGCGGGCGAGCTCAAGCACGGCCCGATCGCGCTGATCGAGGAGGGGCTGCCGGTCGTCGTGGTCGTCCCGTCGCCGCGCGGGCGGTCGATCCTGCACGACAAGATCGTCTCCAACATCCAGGAGATCCGGGCCCGTGGCGCCCGCACCATCGTGATCGCGGAGGAGGGCGACGAGGCGGTCGTCCCGTACGCGGACCACCTGATCCGCATCCCGGTCACCCCGACCCTGCTCCAGCCGCTGGTCTCCACCGTGCCGCTCCAGGTCTTCGCGTGCGAGCTGGCGACGGCCAAGGGCCACGAGGTCGACCAGCCGCGCAACCTGGCCAAGTCGGTCACCGTCGAGTAGTACGGCGTGGTGCCCCTGCGGTGGCTGTGCCCTACCGCAGGGGCGCCGTGTCGAGCGTGAACGAGAAGGGGGCGGGCAGGTCGATCGGCTTGCCGAAGGGGACCGGATCCTTGTCGGTGTAGTCGTTGTCCTCGGGTTGGGAGAACAACGTGACCATGCCTTCGCTGCGGTCGACCAGTAGGTAGCAGGGGATGCCAGCGGCGGCGTAGCCGCGACGCTTCTGCTCGCGGTCCAGGCGCGGGCTCGTGGACGTGATTTCGAAGACGAGCAGTACGCCGTCGGCGTCGGCCCACGAACCGGCGTTCAGGAAGTGGTTGACCGGGCAGACGGTTCCATCGGGGATGAACCGTCCGGTCGGTACGATCAGGCCCTTGTTGCCGAGGAGATCCAGGTCGATCGCGGCCTTGCGGAAGAACTGCTTGGCGAGCAGGGAAAACGCGGTCTCGTGCTCTCCGTCCGGCGGTGGCGTCACGACGATTTCCCCTTCGATGAGCTCTGCCTTGTAGCCGGGCGGGGTGTCCAACTCCAGGAACGCCTGGATGAGGTTGTCCCGGCCTCGCGGGCCCTCGACAGCTGGCATGGCGACCATGGCCCTTCTCCCTCCTGTGGGTCCGTGCCGAGCCACAAGGTAGGCGCGTGGACTGACACCGGTGGGGGATCGAAGTGGTTGTCACTCGAAAGTGTCCCGCAGCTCGGCCTGCCGTGGGGCGGTGGCGCGGGCTAGCGTCGGCGGTACGTCGACTGCTGAAGGAGCCCTCGCATGCGTCATGCCCATCGGGTGGAAGTCGTCCGGGCCGCCGAGGCCGCGCTGATGGCGCGGCTGCCGGAGGGGACGCTGATGCAGCGGGCGGCCGCCGGGCTGGCGGCGACCTGTGCCCGGCTGCTGGCGGGGCGTCGGGGGCGGGTGTACGGCAGTCGGGTGGTGGTGCTGGCCGGCAGCGGGGACAACGGGGGTGACGCCCTGTACGCCGGGGCGGCGCTGGCCCGGCGGGGCGCGCGGGTGACGGCGGTGCTGTTCGCGCCGGAGCGTGCGCACGCGGGCGGGCTGGCCGCGCTGCGGGCTTCCGGCGGGCGGGTGGTGCTGGATCAGGAAGTCGGCCTGGCCGACTTCTCGCGCGCCGACCTGGTGCTGGACGGCATCGTCGGCATCGGCGGCCGGGGCGGGCTGCGGGACGGGGCCCGGCCGTACGCGCGGGCCGGGCGGCGCGGGGTCGTGGTGGCCGTGGACCTGCCCAGCGGGGTCGACGCCGACACCGGCGAGGTGCCGGGCGAGGCGCTGCGCGCGGACGTCACGGTCTGCTTCGGCACGTACAAGCCGGGCCTGCTGGTCGACCCGGGAGCCTCCTACGCGGGCGCCGTCCAACTGGTCGGGATCGGACTGGAGCCGCCCGCGCCGGAGGTGACGGCCCTGCAGCACGCGGACGTGGCGGCGCTGCTGCCGCTGCCGGGCGCCGAGAGCGACAAGTACCGGCGGGGCGTGGTCGGGGTGGCGGCCGGTTCGGCGACGTACCCGGGCGCGGCGCTGCTGGCGGTCGCCGGGGCGCTGCACGGCGGTGCGGGTGCCGTCCGGTACGTCGGCACGGCGGCCGAGGAGGTGGTGCGGCGCTTCCCGGAGGTGCTGGTCACCGAGGGCGGGCCGGCCGGGGCCGGGCGGGTGCAGGCCTGGGTGGTCGGGCCGGGCGGCGGCGAGGGGGCGCGGCAGGCGCTGGCCGAGGCACTGTCGAGCGACGTCCCGGTCCTGGTGGACGCGGACGGGCTGACCGAGCTGGCCCGGCTCGGCCCGGACGCGCTGGCCGGCCGGACGGCCCCCACCCTGCTCACCCCGCACACCGGCGAGGCCGCCCGGCTGCTCGCGGGCGCCGACGGCGCCGCGCCGCCGCCCGCCGACTCGCTGGCCGCCGCCCGGCTGGCCACCGCCCGCCGGCTGGCGGCCGCCTACCGGGCGACGGTCCTGCTCAAGGGCTCCACCACGGTGATCGCCGACCCGGGCGGCGCCGTCCGGGTCAACCCGACCGGCACGTCCTGGCTGGCCACCGCAGGCAGCGGCGACGTCCTGGCGGGCCTGGCGGGCTCCCTGCTGGCGGCCGGTCTGGCGCCGCTGGACGCCGCGTCGGTGGGCGCCTACCTGCACGGCCTGGCGGGCCGCCACGCGGCGGGCGACCCGGGCGCGCCGGTGACGGCGCCGGCGGTGGCGCAGGCGCTGCCCGCGGTGTGGCGGGCGGTGCGGGAGGCGTAGGCCCGGGGCGGGCGGTGCGGCCGGGACGGGCGGTGCGGAACCGATCGGTCCTGCGTGCGCGTCCGGAACAGGGTGACGAGCGGTGCGCCGCAGGTCGGCGCGGTGCCGGGGGCCCTGGCACCGGCCGCCGCACGGACGGGCCGTTCGGCGAGGACTCCGGGATGTCTGGGAGACTGACCCTGATGACAACTGCGAACACGACCGGCACGGCCACCCTGACCGACGGCGTAAGGGCCGAGGCGACCATCGATCTGGCCGCCCTGCGCGGCAACCTCGCCGCGCTGCGCGAGCGCGTCGGCGGCTCGGCGGTGATGCTCGCGGTCAAGGCGGACGCCTACGGCCACGGCGCCGTCGAGTGCGCCCGCGAGGCGGTCGCGAACGGGGTCGGCTGGCTCGGCTGCGCGACGCCCGAGGAGGCGCTGGCACTGCGGGCCGCGGGCATCCGCCCGGAGCAGGCCCGCGTCCTGTGCTGGCTGTGGACGCCGGGCGGGCCGTGGCGGGAGGCGCTGCGCGCGGACATCGACATCTCGGTGAGCGGCCAGTGGGCGCTGGACGAGCTGCTGCCGGCCGTCCGGGAGACCGGCATCCCGGCCCGGGTGCACCTGAAGGCGGACACCGGTCTGGGCCGCAACGGCTGCCAGCCGCACGACTGGCCGCACCTGGTGGCCGCCGCCCGCCGCGCCGAGGCGGAGGGGCTGCTGACCGTGGTCGGCGTCTGGTCGCACTTCGCCGCCGCCGACGAGCCGGGCCACCCGTCGATCCAGGCCCAGCTGGACTCCTTCCACGCGGCGCTGGCCCGGGCCGAGGCCGCCGGGCTGCGCCCGGAGGTGCGGCACCTGGCGAACTCGCCGGCCACCCTGCTGCTCCCGCAGTCGCACTTCGACCTGGTCCGCACCGGCCTGGCCGCGTACGGGCTGTCGCCGGTGCCGGAGGTCGGGTCGCCGGCCGACTTCGGGCTGCGCCCGGTGATGGCGCTGACCGCGCGGCTGGCGCTGGTCAAGCACGTTCCGGGCGGGCACGGGGTCAGTTACGGCCACCACTACGTGACGCCGGGCCCGACCACGCTGGGCCTGGTCCCGGTCGGCTACGGCGACGGCATCCCGCGGCACGCCAGCGGCACCGGCCCGGTGCAGATCGGCGGCAAGTGGCGCACGATCGCCGGCCGGGTCGCGATGGACCAGTTCGTCGTGGACCTGGGCGGGGACACCCCCGCGGTCGGCGACGAGGTGCTGCTGTTCGGCAACGGCGAGCAGGGCGAGCCGACCGCCGAGGACTGGGGCCGGGCCTGCGGCACCATCTCGTACGAGATCGTGACCCGGATCGGCGCCAGGGTCCCGCGCCGCTACCTGGGCGGCAGCCGCACCGAGGGCCCGGGCGCATGACGGAGGGACCGGCCGAGAGCGGCCCGGTCGCGGCGGTGGCCAAGGCGGCCGGCGCGGCCTCCGGGGTGAGCCGGGCCGGTGTGATCGGGATCTCGGTCGGCGTGCTGGCGGCCGGGGCGGCCGCCGGGGTGGCGATAGAGCGGCTGACCGTCGGCCGGGCGACCCGCCGCCGGGCCCGGGCCGAGCTGGACGCCGAGGCCCCGTACGGCTCGCTGCGCGGGCGCCCGCGGACGGTGGCCGCGCCGGACGGCACCGAGCTGTACGTCGAGCTGGACGGCACCGGCCCCGAGCCGGACGGCGGCACCTCCAACGACGAGCCGGACGGCGGCACCTCCAACGACGAGCCGGACGGCGGCACCTCCGGCGCCGAGCCGCTGACCGTGCTGTTCTGCCACGGCTACTGCCTCAACCAGGACAGCTGGCACTTCCAGCGGGCCGCGCTGCGCGAGGGACTGCGGCTGGTCTTCTGGGACCAACGCAGCCACGGCCGCTCCGAGCGCTCCCGCTCCTTCCTGGCCGGCGAGCCGGCCAGCATCGACCAGCTGGGCGGCGACCTCAAGGCGGTGATCGACGCCGTCGCGCCGACCGGGCCGCTGGTGCTGGTGGGCCACTCGATGGGCGGCATGACGGTGATGGCGCTGGCCGACCAGCACCCGGAGCTGTTCCGGGAGAGGGTCGCCGGGGTGGCGCTGATCGGCACGCTGGCGGGGGACTGGAACGAGGTCAGCCTCGGGCTGCCGTCGGCCGGCGCGAAGCTGTTCAAGAAGGTCGCGCCCGGGGTGATGCGGCTGCTGGGCCGTCAGGTCGAGCTGGTGGAGGCGAGCCGGCGGCTGGGTGCGGACGTCGCTGCCGTCTTCTACCGGAGGTTCTCCTTCGGCGGGCGGGACGTCGACCCGGGCGTGGTGCGGTTCGCCGAGCAGCTGCTGGACGCCACCCCGATCGACGTGGTCGCCGAGTTCTACCCGGTGTTCGCCGCGCACGAGAAGTACGCGGCGCTCGCCGCCCTGAGCGGCCTGCCGACGCTGGTGCTGGCCGGTACGAAGGACCTGCTGACGCCGTCGGCGCACAGCGAGGCGATGGCCGAGCGGTTGCCCGGCGCGGAGCTGGTGCTGGTGGAGGGCGCCGGGCACCTGGTGATGCTGGAGCGCCCGGAGCTGGTCGACCACGAGCTGGTGGCGCTGCTGCGCCGGGCCGCGGGCTTCGCCGCCGCCGCGCCGCCCCCGGCGGTCCTGGACGGCCCCTGACCCCTTCCGGCGCGCGCCGGGCCGGCGATGTGGCACGGTAGCGGTGGCGGCCGGCGGTCGGCACGCCGGTACGGACCGAAGGGCAAGACACGCGCATGGGCTCGCACGCCACTCTCACCGTCCCCACCCCGGAGCGGATGGGCCGGCTCGGCCGGGAGCTGGCCGCGCTGCTGAGGCCCGGGGACCTGGTGCTGCTCTCCGGTGAACTGGGGGCGGGGAAGACCACGCTGACCCGGGGCCTGGGGGAGGGGCTGGGGGTCCGCGGGGCGGTGACCTCGCCGACCTTCGTGATCGCCCGGGTGCACCCGTCGCTGGTCGGCGGCCCGGCGCTGGTGCACGTGGACGCGTACCGGCTCGGCGGGGACCTGGACGAGATGGAGGACCTCGACCTGGACGTCTCGCTGCCGGAGTCGGTGGTCGTGGTCGAGTGGGGCGAGGGCAAGGTCGAGCGGCTGTCCGAGGACCGGCTGGAGGTGCGGATCGAGCGCGCCCTCGGTGACACCGCCGACGAGGACGACCTGGACCCGCGCCGGGTGGTGCTGACCGGCCTCGGTCCGCGCTGGGCGGGTGTCGCGCTGGAGGCGCTCGGCTGAGGCCCGCGCCCGGGTGTGCGCCGTTTTGCCGACGGGCTGTCGGGAAGTGTTGCGGGCGGGGTGCCGGGCGTGGTGGGATGGGTGCTGCGGTTAGGTCTGCCTAACTAGGGAGGCGCCATGTCGAGCACCACCCCCGCCCCGAAGCGCGCCGGGCACGGCGCCGGGGCCGGAGAGTCCGCCCGCCGCGTCCAGGGGGCGCCGATGCGGGCGCTGCTGGCCGCCTGTGCGGCCGCCGAGGCGGTGTCCACCCCGCCCGAGCCGGAGCCCCGGCGGGCCGAGGAGCCGGAGACGGGCACACCCCGCGCGGCCTGACACGCCCGAGCCGGGCTCAGGCGACCACGACCACCTTGGTGCCGTTCGGCGCGAAGTCCCAGAGCAACTGGCCGTCCGGGCGACCGCTGCGGATGCCGCCGGTCTTGGCGTTCGGCTCGGCGGTCGGGGTCGCGCCGTCCACGGCGGCGCTGAAGCCGAACACCACGCCGTTCTGCTGCGCGAAGCGCACCACGTGCTCGATCTGCTTGCCGTCCGTCCCGGTGGTCGTCGGGGTGCGGCTGTAGACCGAGTAACTGCCCGGAGCCGGCTCGACCGAGCCCGGGGTGACCGGGAAACCGGGCGTGACCTGCGGGTTCTTCTTCGGGTCGATCAGCCAGACGTAGTGGCTGCTGATCGAGTAGACCACCCTGGTCCCGCTGCCCGAGGTGGTCGGCAGCGGCGGGACCGTCGGGGTGGCCGAGGCGCTCGGCGTCGCGGAGGCGGCCGGCCCGCTGGACGTCGTGGTGCTGGCGGTCGGCTTGGCGCCGGCCGCCCGGTCCTGAGCGCCGTTGGCCTGGAAGGCCAGCAGGCTCACCACCGCCAGGGCCCCCAGGGTCAGCCCCGTGACCACCACACCAGGACCCATCTTCGCCACGTGCCGCTCCCGCCGCCGTCCCTTTACGTACGGCCCCATCGTGCCAGGTCCGTCCGGCCGGGTCGCGGCGCCCCGGATGTGTGTTCCTGGATGGCACACCTGGTCGATCGGCCGGTCGGACGAACGTCGGTCTAACCTTGACCCGTGCTGCTGCTCGCGTTCGACACCGCTACCCCCGCCGTCACCGCCGCCGTCCACGACGGCACGGCCGTCCTCGCCGAGACCCACCAGGTCGACGCCCGGCGCCACGGCGAACTGCTCCTGCCCGCGATCGACCGGGTCCTGCGGGCGGCCGGCGTCGACAAGCACCGGCTCACCGGCATCGCGGTGGGCGTCGGCCCGGGCCCGTACACCGGCCTGCGGGTCGGCCTGGTGACCGCCGCCGCGCTCGGCCACGCCCTCGGGCTGCCGGTGCACGGCGTCTGCACCCTGGACGCGATCGCCCACCAGGCCCGCGCCGATGGCCTGGCCGGGCAGCCGTTCACGGTGGCCACCGACGCGCGCCGCAAGGAGGTCTACTGGGCCTCCTACGACGCCGACGGCCACCGCACCGAGGGCCCCGGCGTGGACCGCCCCGCCGAGCTGGCCCCGCAGCCGCGCTCGGTCGGCGCCGGCGCGCTGCTCTACCCCGAGAGCTTCCCCGGCGCGCACGGCCCCGAGCACGTGTCGGCCGGCGCCCTGGCGGGCTTCGCCGCCGCCGAGCTGGCGGCCGGCCGCGAGCTGCTGCCGAACGTCCCGCTGTACCTGCGCCGCCCGGACGCCCAGGTGCCGGCCGCCTTCAAGAATATTCTAGGGGGCAAGGCGGTGCTCCCGGCGTGAAACACGGCACCACCCTGCGCCCGATGCGCTGGTGGGACATAGCGCCGGTGATGGAGCTTGAGCTGCGGCTCTTCCCCGAGGACGCCTGGTCCACCGGGATGTACTGGTCCGAGCTGGCCGAGACCCACCCCGGCGGCACCCGCCACTACACCGTCGCCACCAACGCGGACGGCGCCATCGTCGGCTACGCCGGGCTGATGGCGATCGCCGGCGAGGGCGACGTCCAGACCATCGCCGTCGACCAGCGCCACCAGGGCGCCGGCCTCGGCGCGGCGCTGCTCACCGACCTGATCCGGGAGGCCGCCCGCCGCGGCTGCGCCGAACTGCTGCTGGAGGTGCGGGTGGACAACCCGCGCGCCCAGCAGCTGTACGAGCGCTTCGGCTTCCAACCGGTGGGCATCCGGCGCGGCTACTACCAGCCCGCCAACGTCGACGCGCTGGTGATGCGCCTCGACCACCCCAGCACTGACCCGAAGGACCTTAAGGACACCCGCCATGGCTGACGAACCGCTCGTCCTCGGCATCGAGACCTCCTGCGACGAGACCGGCGTCGGCATCGTGCGCGGCACCACGCTGCTGGCCGACGCGGTCGCCTCCAGCGTCAACGACCACGCCCGCTTCGGCGGCGTCGTCCCGGAGATCGCCAGTCGCGCCCACCTGGAGGCGATGGTCCCGACCATCCAGCGCGCGCTGGACACCGCCGGCGTCAAGGCGAGCGACCTGGACGGCATCGCGGTCACCGCCGGCCCCGGCCTGGCCGGCGCGCTGCTGGTCGGTGTCAGCGCCGCCAAGGCGTACGCCTGGGCGCTGGACAAGCCGCTGTACGGGGTCAACCACCTCGCCTCGCACATCTGCGTCGACCAGCTGGAGCACGGCCGGCTGCCGTCGCCGACGATGGCGCTGCTGGTCTCCGGCGGGCACTCCTCGCTGCTGCTCAGCGAGGACATCACCAGCGACGTCCGCCCGCTCGGCGCGACCATCGACGACGCGGCCGGCGAGGCCTTCGACAAGGTCGCCCGGGTGCTCGGCCTGGGCTTCCCGGGCGGCCCGGTGGTCGACCGCACCGCCCGCGAGGGCGACCCCAAGGCGATCGCCTTCCCGCGCGGCCTGAGCGGCCGCAACGACCCCGCGTACGACTTCTCCTTCTCCGGCCTGAAGACCGCCGTCGCCCGCTGGGTGGAGGCCAAGCGCCGGGCCGGCGAGGAGGTGCCGATCGCCGACGTGGCGGCGTCCTTCCAGGAGGCCGTCACCGACGTGCTCACCCGCAAGGCCGTCAAGGCGTGCCGGGACAACGGCGTCGACCACCTGATGATCGGCGGCGGGGTGGCCGCCAACTCGCGGCTGCGCGAGATGGCCCAGCAGCGCTGCGACCGGGCCGGCATCCGGCTGCGGGTGCCCCGGCCGGGCCTGTGCACCGACAACGGCGCGATGGTGGCCGCGCTGGGCTCCGAGATGGTGTGGCGTGACCGCACGCCGTCCGCGCTCGACCTGTCCGCCGACTCCTCGCTGCCGGTGACCGAGGCGCACGTGCCGGCTGCGGACGTCCGGCACGGCGACGTCCACGGCCAGGCGTACCGGGCCCTCACCGGCGGCGCCGAGTGACCGTCGCCGCGATGTGGGAGGCCCGCGCCGCCACCGGCCGCGGGGCCGAACTCGCCTCCTGGGTGCGGGAGGTGGCGCTGCCCGCGGTGCGCGGTTCGGCCGGGCTGGTCCGCACCGAGCTGCTCGGCGCGCCCGGCGAACGGGTGCTGCTGATCACCTGGTGGACCGGCGAGCCGGTGCCGGTCGCCGACCCGCCGGCCGACCTGCTCGGCCGCCCGGTGCACCGCTGGTCCTTCACCAGCGAGCACGTCGAATAGGCGCTGTCCGGGAACCGCCGCCCCGACCGCTACCGTGCATAGCTGAGAAGAAGCTGGACGGGAACCGGGAGCGCGCTGCGGTGAACAGGGACGGTCGGAGCAGGACCAGGACGTACGCGGTGGGGGCGCTGGCCCTGCTGGCCCTGGCCACCGGATGCGGCGACAACGGGGGCGCCGCCGCCCCGGCGGCGGCCGGCGGCAGCTCGGCGGCCACGCCCCAGCCCGCCGGCGGCGGCGCCGTGCCGACCAGCCCGGCCGGCGCGCCCACCACCGCGGCCCCGGCCGGCGGGGACCCGGCGGCCTGGGCGAAGTGGAACCTCAAGCCGCTGGCGCCGGCCCCCGCGCCGCCCGCGGACAAGCCCATCAAGCTCGAACGGACCGGCCCCGTACCGGTGTTCAGCGAGGTGAAGACGAGCGACAAGGTCGTCTTCATCACCATCGACGACGGCGCCGAGAAGGACCCGAAGTTCGTCGAGATGCTGACCGAGCTCAAGGTGCCGATCTCGATGTTCCTGACCCGGGACATCGTCAAGAACGACTACGGCTACTTCAAGCCGCTCCAGGCGCTCGGCAACCACATCCAGAACCACACCGTGGACCACCCGGTGATGAGCAAGATCCCGGCGGAGAAGCAGAAGTCCGAGATCTGCGACGCGCAGTCCGCGCTCACCCAGCAGTACGGCACCGCCCCGCTGCTGTTCCGCCCGCCGTTCGGGGACGGCGCCAACACCCCGACGCTGAACAACTCGGTCCAGCAGTGCGGCCCGCGCGCGATGGTGCTCTGGCGCGAGTCGATGCAGATCCACGACATGCAGTACCAAGCGGCGGACAAGAAGCTGAAGTCCGGCGACATCATCCTGGCGCACTTCCGCGGCCCGAAGGAGCTCAAGGGCGCCACGATGACCCAGATGTTCGGCGACCTGCTGGCCCGGATCCAGGAGCAGGGCTTCTCGGTGGCCCGGCTGGAGGACTACATCCAGGCGCCCGCCTCGTAGTCGGTGCGCCCGCCTCGTAGTCCGGGCGCCCGCCTCGTGGCCGCCTCAGGCGGGCCGGCCGAGCATCATCAGCGGCCCGTTGTCGGTGCGGCTGAGGATCACCGTGACGGCGTTCGGCCCGGAGGGCTTGAGCTGGCGGCGCAGCTCCTCCGGGGTGATCGCCATCCCGCGCTTCTTGATCACCACCGTGCCGACCCCGCGCTCGCGCAGCAGCGCCTTCAGTCGCTTGGTGTGGAACGGCAGCACGTCGGTGAGCTCGAAGGCGTGCGCGTACGGGGTGGCGACCAGCCGGTCCGAGGTGAGGTAGGCGATCTTCGGGTCGATCAGCCGGCCGCCCACCTGCTCGGCCACCTCGGCCACCAGGTGGGCCCGGATCACCGCGCCGTCCGGCTCGTACAGGTAGCGCCCGACCGGGCCGGCCGGCGGGTCGGGCAGGTCGCCGCCGGTGAGGCTGGCGGCCTGCGGCAGCAGGGTGGCGCGGTGCGGGCGGGCGGCCCCGGTGCCGAACCAGAGCACCGCCTCCTTCACGTCGCCGTGGTCGGAGACCCACTCCGCCTCGGCGTCGGCCGGGACGGCCTCGTGCGGGATTCCCGGGGCCACCTTCAGCGCGCCGATCGGGGTCCGGCGGCCGGCCTCGATCGCCCAGGAGAGCGGCGGGGCGTACGCCTCCGGGTCGAACACCCGGCCGCGCGCCGTGCGCCGCGCCGGGTCGGTGAACACCGCGTCGTAGCCGGTGACGTCCACCTCGGCGACGTCCGCGCAGCGCACCCGGACCAGGTCGGTCAGGCCCAGCGCGGCCGCGTTGGCGGCGGTGGCGGCGCAGGCCGCCGGGTCCTTGTCGACGGCCAGCACCTCGATCCCGGCCCTGGCCAGCGCCAGCACGTCCCCGCCGATGCCGCAGCACAGGTCGGCCAGCCGGCGGACGCCCAGCTCGGCGAAGCGGCGCGCCCGCCACTCGGCCACGCTGCGCCGGGTGGACTGCTCGACGCCGTTGGGCGTGAAGTACATCAGGTCGGCGTCCGCCCCGAACTTCGCCCGCGCCCGCTGCCGCAGCCGGGCCTGCCCGAAGGCCGCCGAGACCAGCTCGGCCGGGTGCTCCCGCCGCAGCCTGGTGGCCAGCGCCAGCTCCTCCTCGGGCGTGAACTCGCGCAGTTCGGCGAGCAGGGCCTGGCCCTCGGGGGTCAGCAGGGGCTGGAGGTTCTCGGTGTCCACGGGGCCATTCTGGCGGGTTGGCCGCCCCACCGGCTCCGACGGTGCCGGCGCGGTGGGGCGGGGCGGTCGCACGGGTGTACGGCTCCGCGCCCGCGGTTCGGGATGCCCGGGCGCGCCGTTGGCACTCTGGTTGACTGAGTGCTAACACCGGCCTATGGTCGTCCTTGGCACTCCCCACTGGGGGAGTGCTAACGCGAAGACGTGTGCCTGACCCCCGCGACGGCAGGCCCGCAGGTTCGCTCCTACCCGTTAGAAACCCCGTAATCTCCGAAGGGGAGCTCGGACGTGACCACCAGCAGCAAGGTTGCCATCAAGCCGCTTGAGGACCGCATCGTGGTCCAGCCGCTCGACGCCGAGACCACCACGGCCTCCGGCCTGGTTATCCCGGACACCGCCAAGGAGAAGCCCCAGGAGGGCGTCGTCCTGGCCGTCGGCCCGGGTCGCTTCGAGGACGGCCAGCGTCTGCCGCTCGACGTCGCCGTCGGTGACATCGTCCTGTACTCGAAGTACGGCGGCACCGAGGTGAAGTACCAGGGCGAGGAGTACCTGGTTCTCTCCGCTCGCGACGTTCTCGCCATCATCGAGAAGTAAGTCGTTCCGACCCGCCCCGGATCCGTGTCCCAAGTGACAGGGGCCCGGGGCGTGGTTGTTGGTTCACGTAGTCCGGCGGCCGGTGGGCCGGCCGAAGCCCCGAGGGAATAGGGAACATGGCGAAGATCCTGCAGTTCAACGAGGACGCCCGCCGCTCGCTGGAGCGCGGTGTCAACAAGCTGGCCGACACCGTCAAGGTGACCATCGGCCCCAAGGGCCGCAACGTCGTCATCGACAAGAAGTTCGGCGCCCCGACCATCACCAACGACGGTGTCACCATCGCCCGTGAGGTCGAGCTGGACGACCCGTACGAGAACCTTGGCGCGCAGCTCGTCAAGGAGGTCGCCACCAAGACCAACGACGTCGCGGGTGACGGCACCACCACCGCCACCGTGCTGGCCCAGGCCCTGGTCAACGAGGGTCTGCGCAACGTCGCCGCCGGTGCCGGCCCGGCCGCCCTGAAGAAGGGCATCGACAAGGCCGTCGCCGCCGTCTCCGAGCACCTGCTCTCGGTGGCCCGCGAGATCGAGGGCAAGGACGACGTCGCCGCCGTCGCGTCCCTCTCCGCCCAGGACACCCAGGTCGGCGAGCTGATCGCCGAGGCGATCGACAAGGTCGGCAAGGACGGTGTCATCACCGTCGAGGAGTCGAACACCTTCGGCGTGGAGCTGGACTTCACCGAGGGCATGCAGTTCGACAAGGGCTACCTGTCGCCGTACTTCGTCACCGACGCGGAGCGGCAGGAGGCGGTCCTGGAGGACCCGTACATCCTGATCAACCAGGGCAAGATCTCCTCCATCCAGGAGCTGCTGCCGCTGCTGGAGAAGATCCTCCAGGGCGGTGCCTCCCGGCCGCTGCTGATCATCGCCGAGGACGTCGACGGCGAGGCGCTGTCCACCCTCGTGGTGAACAAGATCCGCGGCACCTTCAACGCGGTCGCCGTCAAGGCCCCGGGCTTCGGCGACCGCCGCAAGGCGATCCTCGGCGACCTGGCCACCCTGACCGGCGGCACGGTCATCTCCGAGGAGGTCGGCCTCAAGCTCGACCAGGTCGGCGTGGACGTGCTGGGCACCGCCCGCCGCGTGACCATCACCAAGGACGAGACCACCGTCGTCGACGGTGCCGGTGACACCGAGGCCGTGGCCGGCCGCGTCGCCCAGATCAAGGGTGAGATCGCCGCCACCGACTCCGACTGGGACCGCGAGAAGCTGCAGGAGCGCCTGGCCAAGCTGGCCGGCGGCGTCTGCGTCATCAAGGTCGGCGCCGCCACCGAGGTGGAGCTGAAGGAGCGCAAGCACCGCCTGGAGGACGCCATCTCGGCGACCCGTGCCGCGGTCGAGGAGGGCATCGTCGCCGGTGGCGGCGCCTCCCTGGTGCACGCCGCCAAGGTGCTGGACGGCGGCCTGGGCCTGTCGGGTGACGAGGCGACCGGTGTCGCGGTGGTCCGCAAGGCGCTGCACGAGCCGCTGCGCTGGATCGCCCAGAACGCCGGCCTGGAGGGCTACGTCATCACCTCCAAGGTCGCCGAGCTGGAGGTCGGCCAGGGCTTCAACGCGGCCACCGGCGAGTACGGCGACCTGGTGAAGGCCGGCGTCATCGACCCGGTCAAGGTCACCCGCTCCGCGCTGGAGAACGCGGCCTCGATCGCCTCCCTGTTGCTCACCACCGAGACCCTCGTGGTGGAGAAGAAGGAAGAGGAGACCGAGGGTGGCCACGGCCACGGTCACGGCCACTCGCACTGACGCCTGACGGTCGACCGGAGGCCCGGCCGCGCCCCTCGGGGTGCGGCCGGGCCTCCGGCGTGTCCGGCGTTTGAGGCTTCAATCATCAGTAGAATTTTGCCATTGGCAAAGATTGCCTTATAACTAAGGCATGATCGAGGCCCGTCACCTGCGCGTCCTGCGTGCTGTCGCCCGCACCGGCTCCTTCTCCGCCGCCGCCCGCGAGCTGGGCTGTACGCAGCCCGCCATCAGCCAGCAGATGAAGGCCCTGGAGAAGTCGGTGGACACCCCGCTGGTGGTCCGCTGCGGCCGGGGCATGCAGCTCAGCGAGGCGGGGCGGGTGCTGCTCAAGCACGCCACCGGGATCCTGGCCGGGCTCTCCGCCGCCGAGGAGGAGATCGCCGCGATCGCCGGGCTGCGGGCCGGCCGGGTGCGGCTGGTCTCCTTCCCGACCGCGAGCTCCACCCTGGTGCCGCCCGCGGTCGCCCGGCTGCGGGACAGCCATCCGGGGGTGCGCGTGTCGCTGGTCGAGGCGGAGCCGCCGGAGTCGCTGGCGATGCTGCGCGGCGGCGAGTGCGAGATCGCGTTGGCCTTCCGCTACCCGCAGTCCGACGGCGGCGCCGCGCTGCCGGCGCCCGCGCACGGGACGCCGCGCGAGGCGCGGGCCGAGGCCAACCTGGAGGCGCAGCAGCTGAGTGCCGGCTCCGACTGGTCCGATCTGGTGGTCACCCCGCTGCTGGACGACCCGCTGGTGGGCCTGCTGCCCGCCGCGCACCGGCTGGCGGGGCGCGGCAGGCCGGTGGAGCTGGCCGAGCTGGCGGGGGAGCAGTGGATCGCGGGCTGCCCGCAGTGCCGGGGGCACCTGGTGGAGCTGTGTGCGGCGGCGGGCTTCGAGCCCCGGATCGACTTCGCGACCGACGACTATCCGGCGGTGGTCGGCCTGGTGGCGGCCGGACTGGGGGTGGCGGTGCTGCCCCGGCTGGCGTTGCAGTCGGTGCGCCCGGACGGGGTGTCGACGGTGCCGGTGCGGACGGCCGCGGGGGCGCCGGCGGTGCGGCAGGTGGTCGCGCTGACCCTGCCGGATCTGGCCGAGGTGCCGGCCGTGGCGCTGATGCTGGAGCGGCTGGCGGGGTCGGCCGGGCGCTGACCTCTGGGGCCTGAGCGTTCTGGACCGGGCTTGAACAGCCCGAAACGCCGCGAGGAAACGTTTCTTCACGGCGCGCCGTGGAGGCGGGGTTAGCGCCGCGCGATCGCCGGCGGGGTCAGCGGGACCTCCACCAGCCGGTGCCGCGAACGCCCCAGCATCTCCTCGCGCTCGTCCTCGGTCATCCCGCCCCAGACGCCGTACGGCTCGCGGACCGCCAGCGCGTGCGCCGCGCACTCGGTGATCACCGGGCAGCGCATGCAGACCTCCTTGGCACTGGCCTCGCGCGAACTCCGCGCGGCCCCGCGTTCGCCCTCGGGGTGGAAGAAGAGCGAACTGTCCACGCCACGGCAGGCTGCGGAGAGCTGCCAGTCCCAGAGGTCCGCGTTGGGACCTGGGAGGCGGGAGAAATCTGCCATGGCTCATTCCCTTCAGAGGCTCGTCGGCCGTGGGCCGGCGCTCAGCGGGCTGCTGCTGGGCGGCGCGGCGGGCGTCGATGCACTGGTGTGGACACCTGGAAATATGACTTACGGCAACTCCATGGACAAGTCACCCACAGAGTGGCACAACAGTCAATGACCATACGAAAGCTATAAAAACGGGCAAAGTGGGCAAGGGGTTCGGCGGGCGCGGGCGTGGCATTCGGGTGGCCGACGGGCGCGCGACACTCCGCACCGGTGTGCGGGTCGTGCGCCCACCGCGCGCGAGCTGGGCAAAAGTGCGGCGTGTGCACCGCGATGCGGCTGATCGGTAATGGGTTGGCCACGTACAGTGGTGGAGATGGCCCCGAAGGCCGTAACTCATTCGAGTGACGGTCGTTGGAAGTGCGGAGGCGGTTAGCGGGCGCCGGACGTCGGGAACGATCGCGGGGAATTTGAGGCGATCAGCACGGACTCTGTCGCCGATCGGCCGTGTCGGAGAGGTTCGTACCAGCCAGGAGGCTCAACGTGACGCGGATCAGCTGCGGAGGACGACGGTCATGACTTCCGTTCTCGTTTGCGACGATTCCCCGCTCGCCCGCGAGGCGCTTCGCCGCGCGGTCGCGACCGTACCCGGTGTGGACCGGGTCACCACCGCGACGAACGGGGAGGAGGTCCTCCGCCGCTGGGTGGCCGACCGCTCCGATCTCGTTCTGATGGACGTCCGGATGCCCGGCCTCGGCGGGGTCGAGACGGTCCGGCGGCTGCTGTCCGCCGATCCGGGCGCGCGGATCATCATGCTCACCGTCGCCGAGGACCTCGACGGGGTCGCGCTCGCGGTGGCCGCGGGCGCCCGCGGGTACCTGCACAAGGACGCCTCGCGCGCCGAACTGCGGGCCACCGTCACCCAGGCCCTCGCCGACCCGACCTGGCGGCTCGCCCCGCGCCGGCTGCGCAGCCCCGACATGGGCGCGGCGCCCACGTTGACGGCGCGTGAGATCCAGGTGCTGGAGGGCATGAGCCACGGCCGCAGCAACGCCGAGATCGGCCGCGAGCTGTTCCTGTCCGAGGACACCGTCAAGACCCACGCCCGACGGCTGTTCAAGAAGCTCGGGGCCTCCGACCGCGCGCACGCGGTGGCGCTGGGTTTCCGCTGGGGCCTGGTCCGCTGACCGCCGGTGGCGCCGCCGGCTGCGGCGCGCCGCCGGCGGTTCCCGGGACGGACGCCGTCCGGGCGTGTGACGTTACGGTCCCGAGGTTGCACCATGGAGTAGTGGAGCACCTCGGGGACCAGCGGACAGGCACTGCGGCGAACCACACGGCCGCAGCACATTCGGCGGACGGCGCGAAGGACGGGACCACCGACGGCGGCGGGGCGGGAGGCGGCACGGTGCAGGAGGGGCCGGTGGTGCGCGGCGGCACGCCGTACGGCACCGCAGCGCATAACGTTCCGGTGCACAACTCCGGACGCGGTGCCGCGTTTTCCCGCGCGACCAGGCACCATGGACCGATGCGTGACGACGTCGCCGGTGCGGCCGGCCAGGCGGACCCGGTGGAGGCCGAGCCCTCCGGCCCGGGTGGCGATCCGTCGTACGCCGACCCCGGCGGCCCCGGCGCGGTGCCCGGCCCCGGTCGACCGCCGGTGCTCGGCGCGGGCGGCTCCCCGCTGGTGGGCGAGCTCGTCGCGGCCGCCGTCCGCGGTGAGGGCCCGGCCATCGACGCCCTGCTCGCCTACGTCCATCCGCTGGCGCTGCGCTACTGCCGCGGCCGGCTCGTGCGGCTGCCCGGCGGCGCCCGGCACCACGTGGACGACGTCGCGCAGGAGGTCTGCGTCGCGGTGCTGTGCGCGCTGCCCCGGTACAAGGACCAGGGGCGGCCGTTCGAGGCCTTCGTCTACGGCATCGCCGCACACAAGATCGCCGATCTGCAGCGGGCCGCGATGCGCGGGCCCGGCTCGACGGTCGTCCCGCAGGACGACCTGCCGGAGGTGCCGGACGAGGCGCTCGGCCCGGAGGAGCAGGCGCTGCTGAGCAGCGACGCGGCCTGGGCCAAGGAACTGCTCTCCAACCTGCCGGCCCGTCAGCGCGAACTGGTGCTGCTGCGGGTGGCCGCCGGGCTCTCGGCGGAGGAGACCGGCGAGGTGCTGGGGATGTCCCCGGGCGCCGTCCGGGTGGCCCAGCACCGGGCGCTCAGCCGGCTGCGGGCGCTCGCGGAGGAGTCCTCCTAGGTCCTGACCGGCCGGAATGAGCCACGGGGGGCCGGTGTTGTCAAGGGCACACGAGGACACATTCGCCGTGCCAGTACCATGGGGTATCGGCGCCTGGGCGGGTTGCCAAAGTTTCGCGGGTGCGCGCGGGGTTCCCCTGGAGGTTCCTCCAAAACCACCCGGCTTCGGCGGTCTGCTGCGAGTGAGCGATGAACGCGCCCCACCCTCAGGGCGTGAGCGGAATAGGCCGGCCACGGAAGGTACCCCCCAAATGTCTTACAACGCCGCAGGCGTACCCGAGAAGTTCGCCATGCTCGGGCTCACGTTCGATGACGTCCTGCTGCTGCCCGGGGCTTCCGCGGTGCTGCCGAACCAGGTCGACACCTCCTCGCGGGTCTCCCGGAACGTGCGCGTCAACATCCCGCTGCTCTCCGCCGCGATGGACAAGGTCACCGAGGCGCGGATGGCGATCTCGATGGCCCGCCAGGGCGGCGTCGGCGTGCTGCACCGCAACCTGTCGGTCGAGGACCAGGCCAACCAGGTCGACCTGGTGAAGCGCTCCGAGTCCGGCATGGTCACCGACCCGATCACGGTCGGCCCGAACACCACGCTGGCCGAGGCCGACGCGCTGTGCGCCAAGTTCCGCATCTCCGGCGTGCCGATCGCGGACGAGGCCGGCAAGCTGCTCGGCATCGTCACCAACCGTGACATGGCCTTCGAGTCGGACCGCAGCCGCCAGGTCCGCGAGATCATGACCCCGATGCCGCTGATCACCGGCAAGGTCGGCATCTCCGGGGTGGACGCGATGGCGCTGCTGCGCCGCCACAAGATCGAGAAGCTGCCGCTGGTCGACGACGAGGGCCGGATCAAGGGCCTGATCACCGTCAAGGACTTCGTCAAGGCCGAGCAGTACCCGAACGCCGCCAAGGACGCCGAGGGTCGTCTGCTGGTCGGTGCCGCCGTCGGTGCCAGCGCCGAGGCGTTCGACCGGGCCCAGGCCCTGGTCGAGGCCGGTGCGGACTTCCTGGTCGTGGACACCTCGCACGGCCACAGCCACAACGCGCTGGCCTGGATCGGGAAGATCAAGTCGGCCGTCGGGATCGACGTGGTCGGCGGCAACGTGGCCACCCGTGACGGCGCCCAGGCGCTGATCGACGCCGGCGTGGACGGCGTCAAGGTCGGCGTCGGCCCCGGCTCCATCTGCACCACCCGCGTGGTCGCCGGCATCGGCGTCCCGCAGATCACCGCCATCTACGAGGCCGCGGTGGCCTGCCAGGCGGCCGGCGTGCCGGTCATCGGCGACGGCGGCCTGCAGTACTCCGGCGACATCGGCAAGGCGCTGGCCGCCGGCGCCGACACCGTGATGCTGGGCTCGCTGCTGGCCGGCTGCGAGGAGTCCCCGGGTGAGCTGATGTTCATCAACGGCAAGCAGTTCAAGTCCTACCGCGGCATGGGCTCGCTGGGCGCGATGCAGTCCCGCGGCCAGGGCCGCTCGTACTCCAAGGACCGCTACTTCCAGGCCGAGGTGGCCTCGGACGACAAGCTCGTCCCCGAGGGCATCGAGGGCCAGGTGCCCTACCGCGGCCCGCTGTCGGCCGTGCTGCACCAGCTGGTCGGCGGCCTGCGCCAGACCATGGGCTACGTCGGCGCCGCCACCATCGCCGAGATGGAGAGCAAGGGCCGCTTCGTCCGGATCACCTCGGCGGGCCTCAAGGAGAGCCACCCGCACGACATCCAGATGACCGTCGAGGCGCCGAACTACTCCAACCGCTGAGTCCGCGCTTCCCAAGGGCCCGTCGCCGCACCGCGGCGCCGGGCCCTTCGGCGCGCCCGGGGGCGGGCCCCGCGCCCCGGAGGCGAGCGCGCGAGGCAACCGGGGTGCGGGATACTGGGGGCGGCCGGGGTGACCCGGCGGGCATGAGCAACAAACCAGAAGGGCTCGAAGTGACTGAGATCGAGATCGGGCGAGGCAAGCGCGGCCGACGGGCGTACTCCTTCGACGACATCGCCGTCGTCCCCAGCCGCCGTACCCGGGACCCGAAGGAGGTCTCGATCGCCTGGCAGATCGACGCCTACCGCTTCGAGCTGCCGTTCCTGGCCGCCCCGATGGACAGCGTGGTCTCGCCGCAGCAGGCCATCGCCATCGGCCGCCTCGGCGGCCTCGGCGTGCTGAACCTCGAAGGCCTCTGGACCCGCTACGAGGACCCGCAGCCGCTGCTCGACGAGATCGCCACGATCACCGACGAGGCCGCCGCGACCCGCCGCCTCCAGGAGATCTACGCCGCGCCGATCCGCGCCGAGCTGATCAAGCAGCGGATCCAGGAGGTCCGCGACTCCGGTGTGGTCACCGCCGCCGCGCTCTCGCCGCAGCGCACCGCCGAGTTCTCCAAGGCCGTCGTGGACGCCGGCGTCGACGTCTTCGTCATCCGCGGCACCACCGTCTCGGCCGAGCACGTGTCCAGCGGCGCGGAGCCGCTCAACCTCAAGCAGTTCATCTACGAGCTGGACGTCCCGGTGATCGTCGGCGGCTGCGCCACGTACACCGCGGCCCTGCACCTGATGCGCACCGGCGCGGCCGGCGTGCTGGTCGGCTTCGGCGGCGGCGCCGCCCACACCACCCGGGGCGTCCTCGGCATCCAGGTGCCGATGGCCACCGCCGTCGCCGACGTGGCCGCCGCCCGCCGGGACTACATGGACGAGTCCGGCGGCCGCTACGTGCACGTGATCGCGGACGGCGGCGTCGGCTACAGCGGCGACATCCCGAAGGCCGTCGCCTGCGGCGCCGACGCGGTGATGATCGGTGCCGCGCTGGCCCGCGCCACCGACGCGCCCGGCAAGGGCTTCCACTGGGGCATGGAGGCCGTCCACGAGGAGCTGCCGCGCGGCAAGCGGGTGGACCTCGGCACGGTCGGCACCACCGAGGAGATCCTGACCGGTCCCTCGCACACCCCCGACGGCACCATGAACCTGTTCGGGGCGCTGCGCCGCGCGATGGCCACCACCGGCTACACCGAGCTCAAGGAGTTCCAGCGGGTCGAGGTGACCGTCAACCCGGCGCTCAACCACCGCTGAGACGCGTCGTGGTGAAGGCCCCCGTCGGTTCCGGGCGGTTTCTAGGGGTCGTTGCAACACGTGGTCGGTTTGATCAGGCCGCGAGCAGTTTATGCAGGCGCTCGGCTGGGGTTTCCCAGTCGAGCGTT
>NZ_JBHXMU010000016.1:112969-142323 GCF_042720685.1 Kitasatospora sp. NPDC058492 | reverse complement strand
CGTGGAGCAGACCTTCGGGATCATGTCCCGGTATCGACGGCTTCACCGCGACTATGAGGAACTGCCGGACCGGTCACGCTCGATGATCCAGTGGGCCATGGTGAACTCCATGACCAACCGCCTGACAGCCAGCCCGGACAGAACCGGGCAATACCTCCGCCCGAAACCCCTCGCGGCAGCCTAAATCGGTATCGAACACCCTCTGAGGGCCTGCCCGGCCGGGCAGGCCCTCAGCTCGGTGCCGACACCGGGAAGCCGAGGTCCTCCGCGGCCCTGCCCAGCTCGCGGTCGTAGGTGATGAACTCGGTCAGCTCCGTGCGGAACGGGTCCGCGCTGGCCAGGTGCAACGCGTCCAGCGAGCCGAGGCGCGGAGTGCGGTAGGAGAGCGCCCGGGCGAGCACCGCGCTGCTGAGGTCGACCTGGTGGCTGCCCCGGAGCGCCTGGTCCACGTAGTAGGGGACCTGCTGGTGGGCCAGGCCCGCGCGGAGCAGGGTGCGGGCGATCTCCAGCCGGGCCAGCGCGCTGGTGATCAGCTCGGTCCCGGCGGGCAGCGCCTGCCGCCACGCCCGCAGTGCGGCCGTCTCCGGCTCCGGCTTGATGCACTTCAGCAGCGCGCAGGAGTCGAGGTAGATCAACGGTTCCGCTCCCGTTCGCGGTCTTCCACCAGCAGGTCCGAGAGGCTGCTGATGTCCGGCAGCAGGTCGAGGGCCAGCTCGGGCATGCCCTCCTCGGCGGGCGGGGTGACCTCGCCGGCCGCGATCATGCGTTCGAGGGTCGTCGCCGGGGGTTCCTCCGGCACCAGTCTCAGCACGGGCCGCCCGCGGTCGGTGACGACGATCGTCGCGCCGGCCCGGACCCGCGCGACCGCCTTGGACGGGTTCTGGTTGAGCTCACGCAGTCCCATGGTCTCCATGCCTTCCAATGTAACTACATCATGTAGGTACATCAAGGGCGGGCCGCGGCGCAAACCCCGAGCCCAGGACGTTCAGCCCTTGCCCCCGCCGGGCCGCTCTGCTCGCGGACGCCCGTTCGTGGTGCGAAGGTATGGTCGATATGGCCATATTCCGAGACGACGGGACGGAGACACCCACGTGGCGCGCAGCGTGTACGTGACCGGTATCGACCGGGGGGACGGCCGGCAGGCGGTCGAACTCGGGGTCATGGAACTGCTCACCCGCCAGGTGGACCGGGTCGGGGTGTTCCGGCCGCTGGTGCACGCGCACGCGGGGGCGCCTGCCGGCCGCCAGGCCGTGGGCGAGCCGGGCTCGGACCACGTGGTGGAGCTGCTGCGCGGCCGGTACCGGATCGACCTGCCGAGTTCCGAGCTGTACGGGCTCAGCTACGAGGAGGCCGCCGCGCTGCAGGCCGCCCGCGGGCAGGACGAGCTGGTCTCCACCCTGGTCGACCGCTTCCGCGCGCTGGAGCGGCGCTGCCAGGCGGTGCTGGTGCTCGGCACCGACTTCGCCGACACCAACATCCCGGACGAACTGGCCTTCAACGCCCGGCTGGCCAACGAGTTCGGCGCCGCCGTGCTGCCGGTGGTCGGCGGGCACGCCGAGGACCCGGAGGCCGTCATCGCCGAGGTCCGCAACGCCCACCGGGCGTTCACCGACCTGGGCTGCGAGACCCTGGCGATGATCGCCAACCGGGTCACCCCGGGTGCCAAGCAGCGGATCCAGCGCAAGCTCACCGAGAAGCTGCCGATCCCCGCCTACGTCATCCCGGAGGAGCCGGCGCTGGCCGCGCCGACCGTCGCCCAGCTGGTCGAGACGACCGGCGCCGAGGTCCTGCTCGGGGACGCCGCCGGCCTGGCCCGGGACGTCCGCGGCTTCGTCTTCGGCGGCGCCATGCTGCCCACCTTCCTGGACGCCCTGACCGAGGGCGCCCTGGTCGTCACCCCCGGGGACCGCGCCGACCTGGTGATCGGCTCGCTGGCCGCGCACGCCGCCGGCGCCCCGCCGATCGCCGGCGTGCTGCTGACGCTCGGCCAGCACCCCGGCCCGAACGTGATGGCGCTGGCCGCCCGGCTCGCCCCCGGCACCCCGGTCGCGGTCGTCCCGGAGGGCAGCTGGCCGACCGCCGCGACCCTCACCCACCTGGAGGGCAAGCTCACCGCGGCCAGTCCGCGGAAGGCCGAGATCGCCCTCGGACTGTTCGAACTGCACGTCGACACGGCCGAGTTGACCAACCTGATCGAGGTCGGCCGGTCCGAACGCGTCACCCCGATGATGTTCGAGCACGAGCTGCTGGAGCGGGCCCGGGCGAGCCGGCGGCACGTCGTCCTGCCGGAGGGCACCGAGGAGCGGGTGCTGCGCGCGGCCGAGATCCTGCTGCGCCGCAACATCTGCGACCTCACCCTGCTCGGCGAGGCCGACGCGGTGCGCCGCAAGGCCGCGGGCCTCGGCATCGACCTCCCGCAGGAACAGCCGGGCGGCGACCGCGCCCAGGTCCGGATCGTCGACCCGACCACCAGCCCGCTGCGCCGCCAGTTCGCCGAGCTGTACGCCCGGCTGCGCGCCCACAAGGGGATGACCGTCGAGCTGGCGCTGGACGTGGTCACCGACGTCTCGTACTTCGGCACCCTGATGGTCCAGGAGGGCATCGCGGACGGCATGGTCTCCGGCGCGGTGCACTCCACCGCCGCGACCATCCGGCCTGCCTTCGAGGTGATCAAGACCTCGCCGGGCGCGGCCATCGTGTCGAGCGTCTTCTTCATGTGCCTGGCCGACAAGGTGCTGGTGTACGGCGACTGCGCGGTCAACCCCGACCCGGACGCCCAGCAGCTGGCCGACATCGCGATCCAGTCCGCCGCCACCGCCGCCCAGTTCGGGGTGGAGCCGCGGGTCGCGATGCTCTCGTACTCGACCGGCACCTCCGGCTCCGGCGCGGACGTCGACAAGGTCCGCAAGGCCACCGAGCTGGTCCGCGAGCTGCGGCCGGACATCCTGGTCGAGGGCCCGATCCAGTACGACGCGGCGGTGGACGCCCACGTCGCGGCCACCAAGCTGCCGGGCTCCGCGGTGGCGGGCCGGGCGACCGTGCTGATCTTCCCGGACCTCAACACCGGCAACAACACCTACAAGGCGGTCCAGCGCTCGGCGGGCGCGGTTGCGGTCGGCCCCGTCCTCCAGGGCCTGCGCAAGCCCGTCAACGACCTCTCGCGCGGCGCGCTGGTCCAGGACATCGTCAACACCGTCGCGATCACCGCCATCCAGGCCCAGGACGAGAAGGAGCCGAAGGCATGAGTGGGCGCAGCGAGCGAATCATCAAGAGGTGCGCGTTTCGCGAAGCGACCGCCGAGCGCAGCGAGGTGGCCGCATGAGCGATGGAACGCGCGTTCTCGTGCTGAACGCCGGCTCCTCGTCGGTGAAGTACCAGCTGATCGACATGCTGGACGGTGCCCGGCTGGCCTCCGGCCTGGTGGAGCGGATCGGCGAGCCCGGCGGGCGGCTGGTGCACACCCCGCACGCGGGCGGGCCGCGCGAGCTGCCGCAGCTCTTCCCGGACCACTCCGCCGCCCTGAAGGCCGTCGCCGAGGAGCTGGCCGCCGACGGCCTCGGACTGGACTCCCCCGAGCTGGCCGCGATCGGCCACCGGGTGGTGCACGGCGGCAAGCGGTTCACCGAGCCGACCGTGGTCACCGACGACGTGCTCAAGGAGATCCGCCGGCTGATCCCGGTCGCGCCGCTGCACAACCCGGCCAACATCACCGGCATCGAGGTGGCCCGCGCGCTGCGCCCGGACCTCCCCCAGGTGGCCGTCTTCGACACCGCCTTCCACGCCTCGATGCCGGAGTTCTCGGCCCGGTACGCGATCGACAAGGCCGTGGCCGACGAGCACCGGGTACGCCGCTACGGCTTCCACGGCACCTCGCACCAGTACGTCTCGCGGGCCACCGCCCGGCTGCTCGGCAAGGACCCGGCCGAGGTGAACGTGATCGTGCTGCACCTGGGCAACGGCGCCTCCGCCTCGGCGGTCGCCGGCGGTCGCTGCCTGGACACCTCGATGGGCCTGACCCCGCTGGAGGGCCTGGTCATGGGCACCCGTTCGGGCGACATCGACGCCGGTGTGGTGTTCCACCTGCACCGGGTGGGCGGGCTGTCGATCGACGAGATCGACGACCTGCTCAACCGCCGCAGCGGTCTGCGCGGCCTGTGCGGCGACAACGACATGCGCGAGATCATGCGCCGGGCCGAGGCCGGGGACGCCGACGCGAAGCTCGCCTTCGACGCGTACATCCACCGGCTGCGCAAGTACATCGGCGGCTACTACGCCGTACTCGGCCGGGTGGACGCGATCGCGTTCACCGCGGGCGTCGGGGAGAACGCGGCGCCGGTGCGCGCGGCGGCCACCGCCGGGCTGGACGAACTGGGCATCGCGGTCGACCCCGAGCTGAACTCGGTGCGCTCCGGCGAGGCCCGGATCATCTCGCCCGCGTACGCCCGGGTGGCGGTCGCCGTGGTGCCCACCGACGAGGAACTGGAGATCGCCCGACAGGCCTTCGCCCTGGTCCACCGGCCGTCCGGGGACTGACTGGACGCCGTCTCGCCCCTCGGGATCCTTCGTTGGCGATTCCTCACGATTCGTGCCGAATGCACCTATAACACGAACGGATAGACTGATCCATATGCGCCGAGCGAAAATTGTCTGCACCCTGGGTCCGGCGACGGACTCCTACGAACAGCTGAAGGCCATCGTCGAGGCGGGCATGAACGTCGCCCGACTGAACATGAGCCACGGCAACCACGCGGACCACGAGGAGCGGTACCGCAAGGTCCGCCAGGTCTCGGAGGACACCGGCAAGGCCATCGGCGTCCTGGCCGACCTCCAGGGTCCCAAGATCCGTCTGGCGACCTTCGCCAACGGCCCGGTGACCGTCGACAACGGCGACGAGTTCACCATCACCACCGAGGACGTCCCCGGTGACCAGCACATCTGCGGCACCACCTACAAGGGCCTGCCCGGCGACGTCAAGCCCGGCGACCCGATCCTGATCAACGACGGCGTCATCGCCCTGGAGGTCGTCAGCGTCGACGGCCCGCGGGTGAAGACCGTGGTGATCGAGGGCGGCGTGCTCTCGAACAACAAGGGCATCAACCTGCCCGGCGCGGCCGTGAACGTGCCCGCCCTGTCCGAGAAGGACAAGGACGACCTGCGCTTCTCGCTGCGCCTGGGCGTCGACATGGTCGCCCTGTCCTTCGTCCGCAACGCGGACGACGTCAAGGACGTCCACGAGGTCATGGACGAGGTCGGCATCCGCGTGCCGGTCATCGCCAAGATCGAGAAGCCGCAGGCCGTCGAGGCCATGGAGGAGATCGTCCTCGCCTTCGACGCCATCATGGTCGCCCGCGGCGACCTGGCCGTCGAGTACCCGCTGGAGCGGGTGCCGCTGGTCCAGAAGCAGCTGATCACGCTGGCCCGCCGCAACGCCAAGCCCGTCATCGTCGCCACCCAGATGATGGAGTCGATGATCCACGCCTCGCGCCCCACCCGCGCCGAGGTCTCCGACGTCGCCAACGCCATCCTGGACGGCACCGACGCGGTCATGCTGTCCGCCGAGTCGAGCGTCGGCAAGTACCCGATCGAGACCGTCCGCACCATGAGCCGGATCGCCGAGAGGGCCGAGGAGGAGCTGCTGTCCCAGGGCCTCCAGCCGCTCAACCCGGGCCGCAAGCCGCGCACCCAGGGCGGCTCGATCGCCCGCGCCGCGTGCGAGCTGGGCGACTTCCTGAACGGCCAGGCGCTGGTCGCGTTCACCAAGTCCGGTGACACCGCCCGCCGCCTGTCCCGCTACCGTTCGCCGATCCCGGTGATCGCGTTCACCCCGGACGTCGCCACCCGCAACCAGCTCTCGCTGAGCTGGGGCGTCGAGGCGCACGTCACCGAGCAGGTCGGGTCCACCGACGCGATGGTCGCCCAGGTCGACCGCGAGCTGCTCAGCATGGGCCAGCTCGCCGAGGGCGCGACCGTCATCGTCACCGCCGGCTCGCCCCCCGGCATCCCCGGCAACACCAACATGGTCCAGGTGCACCACCTGGGCACCCGGGGCGAGTAACACCCCCGTGGCACCGACGCCCGTGGGGCGGTCCTCCGGTGGAGGGCCGCCCCACGGGCGTTCTCGCGACGTCGCCGCCGCCGTGGCGCGACTGCCGGTCGCCTACTCGTCGCCGTACGGCGCGTCTACTTGTCGCTGTACGGCGCGTCGTCGTTGAACAGGCGCATGCCGGGGATGGTCAGCGTGCCGCCGAACTGGCCGGCCTGCTTGGCGGTGACCCCGGTCAGCTCCAGGTCCAGCGGGATCGGGATCGAGCCGATCAGGTCGTACAGCCAGCGCGGCAGGGTGTCCGGGGTGAGCGTGATCTCGCCCAGGTCGATCGGGATCGGCAGGCCGAGCACCTTGGAGAGGTGGCCGGACAACCGCTCCACGTACATCGTGACCGGGCCCTTGCGCATGGTCGAGGTCGAGCCGGGGGCGCCCTTCACGTGGAAGGTCTTGCCGTTGCCCTGCAACGTCGACATGTCGAGGTTGTCGATGTCGACGGTGTCCACCACGAACTTCAGCACCCGCTTGGTGCCGGTCGGGGTCCGCACGTCGTAGACGCCGTGGAAGGCCGCGCCGTGCAGCGCCAGCCGGCTGGTCGCCAGCGTCCAGTTCTGCTGCGGGACGACGTCCCCGGTGGCGGGCGCGCCGGCGGTCAGGCCGCTGGCGTCCACCGCGCAGTCGGGGTTGGCGCTCGGCGAGGACGACGGGGTGTCGGTGGCGGCCCCGGACGGGGTGGCGGGGGCCGTCTTCGGGCTCGCCTTGCCGCTCGGCTTCCCCGTGGTGGCGCCGGCCGGGCCACCGGCGGCGGGGGCCGTCGCGGCGGGCGAGGCCTGGTCGCCCGCCGGGGTCTGCTCGCCGCCGCTGCCGGCGGCGGGCGGCGGGGTGCCGGGCTGCGCGTCGGCCGGGGCCCCGGCCGTCGGGGCCTGCGGCTGGGCCGGCGTCCCGGCGCGCGGGGCCGGGGCGGCCGGCGCGGGGGCCTGGGTGGTGGTCGGCGCGGGGGCCTGGGTGGTGGTCGGCGCGGGGGTGCCGGTCGACTTGGCGCTCGGCGTCGGGCTCGGTGAACCACCCGGGTCCAGCAGGTGGTTGACGCCGCCCAGGACGTCGTCGATCAGCCCGGCCCGGTGGACCGTGTCCGAACCGCCGGTGGCGGCGGAGCGGGCGGCCGGCGGAGTGGTCGCCGGGGTGGTGGCCGCGCCGGTCGGGGCGCCGGTCGGCGTCGCGTCGGCGCTCGGCGTACCGGCCGGCGCGGAGGGCTGCTGGGTGGGCGTGGTGGTCGGCGTCTGGGTGGGGATCGCGCTCGGCCCCGTCGAGGGCCCCGTCGAAGGCGCTGTGGAAGGCACCGTCGAGGGCGCCGTGGACGGACCGGGCGGTGGCTCGGGCAGCTCGCTCTTGGGGACGGGCGTCTCCAGCGGCGCGACGTCCGGCACGGTGGCGGGCGCGGTACCGCAGGGCTTGCCCGCCGTGGACTCGGCGACGGCCGGGTTGGGGGTGTACGCGGCGGCCATCAGCAGCGCCGTCGGCACCGCGGCCATCGCCAGCGCGCGACCTCTCAGCCGGACCCGGACGGGTGTGCGCGGCGCTGCGTGTCGACCGGCGCGCTGCGGTTGGTCCTCCGACGCGCTCACCGCGCCTCCTTCGGGTCCACGGCGACGGCCTGCTCGTTCGACGCGGCCTGTGCGGGCAGCTTCGCGGTGGGCGCTTCGGCGGCCGCGGGCTCGGTGGCGACGCTCTCGGCGACGACCGCGGTCTCGGCGACAGCAGCCTCGGAGGCAGGGGTTTCGGAGGCGAGGGCCTCAGGAGCAGGGGCCTCGGTGGCGACGCTCGCGGCGACGGCGGTCTCGGCCGCCTTCGGCTCCGGCAGCGGCGCCCAGGACGCCATCAGGCCGCCGCCGATCAGACCCGGCAGCAGCGCCAGGCCGAACCCGGCCAGGTTGGAGACCGGGATCGAGACCAGCGTCAGCAGGGTGGTGGCGACTCCCGCGAAGACCCGCACGGTCGGTTGGAACCACGCGGTCAGCCCGAGCACGATCAGCAGCACGCCGATGATCAGCGATCCGGCGCCCGCCGTGGTGGCCATGGCCACCGTCATGCCGCCCAACGAGAGCTTGGCGTACGGGAAGTACATGATCGGGACGCCGGCGATCATGGCCAGCAGGCCGCCGTAGTACGGCCGCGTCCGACGGAAGGTACGGAACACCCGGCGCAGCCACTGGACGGGGTTCTCGTGCTCGGCGGGCCGGAATGAGGCAAGGGCGCTGGACACGGTGCAGCTCCTCGATGGTGTGAACGAGGGATGGACGAGACACGGGATCCGGCGACGGCGCACGCGCCGCCACCGGTCCCTCAGGTGCCGTCGGGGCGGCGGACCGGGCCCGGTCCGCCGCCCGTCAACGGCCTAGTAGCACTCGCCGGTGCCGTCGGTGTGCAGCGCGAGCTTCAGGCCGGGGAGCTTGAAGGTGCCGGCCGAGGTGGCCCAGGCGGTCTGCTGCACGTTGTACAGGTCGGCCTTGTCGGCGGCCTGGGCGAAGCCGGTCGCGCCGGACGGCAGGCCGCCGAGCTTGGACTTCCAGCCCTGGGTGGCCTCTCCCTTGAGGGTCGAGGCGTCCTGGCCGATGTTGATGTTGGTGAACTCGGCGTCCGCGTTCAGCTGGTCGAGGTCGATCAGCAGGTTCTTGGCGTAGACCTGCTTCTTGACGTCGTCGCTGTTGCCCGCCTCCAGGCGAAGGACGATCTTGGGCAGCTTCCACGGCAGGCCGGGGATGACGTTGGGGTCGGTCACCACCGACTGGCAGAGGCCCTTGATGGTGGCCTCGTCGAAGGCCGAGACGGCGACCGGGTGCGGAGTGCCGTTCACCTCGGCGTCGATCGAGCCGAACTGGGCGAAGTTCTTGCCGTGCAGCTCCGGCGTGGTGACCTTGAAGCTCTGGCCGGAGACGCTGAACGAAGCCGCCAGCGCGTTGTTGGCCATGGCGGCGCCGACCATCGCGGTGGCCGCGATGCTCGGCACCATCACCAGGGCGAAGCGCTTCCAGCGGGTCTTGCCGTAGGTCTGGGACATGCGAGTCCTCCTTCTAGGACGTACATCTCCGGCTCCCCGGCGGCGCGCCCGCGCCGGTGGGGGACTGGGATGGGAGAGAGCTACGTCCTCGGTAGCGGAGAGCGCCTTGGGCGTCGTCGGACGCGGGAGCGGCCGGCACACAGCGGCACTCCCGTCCCTCCACCGGCCGTCCTTGCGGGGCGGCGGGCAGGACCGACGACATCGGCGATCACCCCCGAGCGACAACCAGCGACCGCGCAGGGCCGCGCGGCCGGTCGAAGGACAGGAACCGCCGTGGGACCGCGGATACCCCCCTGCCCTCCCTACCGCCGACCGGGGCCGGCGGATCACCCGGTGGGGATCCCGCGCTCCACGTGGCCGACCGGATCGGAGGGTGTGGAGTCAGGGACCGGGCGTCGCCGATCGTGCTCGAATCCCGGGCGAAGCACAAGAGGTTCCTTACTGACGGGTAATGCAACAGCCGACAGCGTTGATCATGAAATCGGCGCGGCATGCACCGTGCGTGACGCCTTGAAGGAAACGTGACGAAGAAATCCGCCGGAAACACGAACGAAACACCCGCGGACAGTCACCAAGTGTGACTGTCCACGGGTGTTGTCAAGATTTGGTAAACCTCTGTCCGGTTGACCGGATTGTCGCCAAATCACCCGGCGACACCGCAGGTCATCCGCCGTGCCAAGGCCCGCCCGGGACCAGCCGGGCCCGGACCGGAGGCAGCGTCAGAACAGCACGCGCGCCAGCGCGGTGCGAGCCGCGGTGACCCGCGGGTCCTCCGTGCCGATCACCTCGAACAGCTCCAGCAGGCGCAGCCGGGCGGCGTCCCGGTCCTCACCGGCGGTCCGGCCGACGGTGTCCACCAGCCGGCCGAAGGCGTCCTCGACGTGACCGCCCACCAGGTCCAGGTCGGCCGCCCGCAGCTGGGCCTCGACGTCCTTCGGGTCGGCCGCGGCCGCGGCGCGGACGGCCTGCGGGTCCACGCTCTCGATCCGCTGCAGCAGTTCGGCCTGGGCGAGGCCCAGCCTGGCCTCGGTGTTGCCCGGCTGGTCGGCCAGCACGTTGCGGTAGGCCTGGACGGCGCCGCCCAGGTCGCCGCTGTCCAGCGCGTCGTGCGCGGCGGCCAGGGCCGGGTCCTCCGGCCGCTGCGGGGCGGCGTCCGGCGCCTCGCCCGGAGCCCCGGCGCCGCCGACCACGCCGAAGCGCTGCTCGGCGACCAGGATCAGCTGGTCCAGCACCTTGCGGACGTTGGCCGCGCTCTCGGCACCCTGGAACAGCGGCACCAACTGGCCGGCCACCACGGCCATCACGGCCGGGATGCCCTGGATGCCGAACTGCTGGGAGATCAGCGGGTTGGCGTCCACGTCGATCTTGGCGAGCACGAACCGGCCGGCGTACTCCTCGGCCAGGCCCTCCAGGATCGGGCTGAGCTGCTTGCAGGGGCCGCACCACTCGGCCCAGAAGTCGATGACGACCGGCACTTCGGTGGAGCGCTGGACGACCTCGGACTCGAAGGTGTCCTCGGTGACGTCGATGACGAGCGCGTAGGCGGACTGCTCGGGGGCGACTCCGGCCGCTTCGTCGGCGGCCGCCTGGCGGGCCCGCTCGACCCGGGCCTGCTCGGCCTTCTGGGCAGCCTCGCCGGCTGCCTTCACTGCGGCGAGGTCGACCGCACCGCGCAGGGCGGAGCTGTTGAGACGCGAATTCCGTGGCTGCATGGCACCATCCTCCCCCGTCCGCGCCGCCTGCGGGCAACCAACCTCGGGAAAGTCGCCCCGCGCGGGCCGCGCGGCGCGGATTCCCGGGCGCGGTGGCCCTCCCCCGGTAGCCTGAACCGTTCGGCGCGGATCCCCACCCGCGCCCGCGCCGCCCCGTCCCACGGGTGCGGCGCCTGGTTGTCACTGCTTTCGCTACGAGTCGTAGCGTAACTGGAGCCGGGGTCCCGGCCGCAAGCCCCACCGGCGGTTCCGCGACGTGACCTGCCCCACTTTCCGGGGCGGCCCGGCTGCCCGAACGGGCGAACAGCCGCTACCGTTACCAGCCCCACCCATGTTACTCACCAGTAGAGCGCAAGGAGGCCCGGTTGCCGGCCCCCCAGCCCCCCGCGAACCCGGACGTCACGGGCCCGGAGACCGCGGACGGCCCCGCCCCCTCGGCGGGTGCCACGACCAGGGCCAAGGGGCGCCCGCGCAGTGCCGCCGCCGACCGCGCCATCCTCGACGCCACCCGCGAGGCCCTCGCCGAACTCGGCTGGGGCGGGCTGACCATGGGCCACGTCGCGACCCGCGCCAAGGTCGCCAAGACCACCCTCTACCGCCGCTGGCCGTCCAAGAACGAACTCGTGGTGGACGCCGTCGCCAGCCTCTTCGACGACCTGGTGATGCCCGACCTCGGCAGCCTGCGGGCCGACATCGAGGCGGTGGTCGCCCAGTTCGCCGACCTGCTGGCCCGCCCCGAGACCCAGGCCGCGCTGCTCGCGCTGTTCGCCGAGGGCACCCGCGACCCGCACCTGCGCCGCCGGATCCGGGAGGCCATCGTCGACCCGCAGAAGCGCCTGGTCCGGCAGGGCCGGGCGGCCGCCCAGGTGCGCGGCGAACTCGCCCCGGACGCCGACCCGCGGACGGCCCGCGAGGAGATCGACATCATCTTCGACACCATCGCCGGGACGGTCGAGCACCGCGTCCTGGTCAGCGGCGAGCCGATCACCGCCGACTGGACCCGCCGCTTCACCAACCTGCTGCTCGGCCCCTTCCCCAGCCTGCTGGGCGACTGAGCGCATGGCGAAGCCGCCCCGCACGAAGAAGCTCCGTACGGGGCGGCCCACCGGCGCGTCCTAGAAGGACGCGTTCTCCCGGTACGTCCCCCACTCCTCGCGCAGCGCGTTGCAGATCTCGCCCAGGGTCGCCTCGGCACGCACCGCGTCCAGCATCGGCGGGATCATCGACTCGCCCGAGCGCGCGGCCGCCAGCATGGCGTCCAGCCCGGCCCGCACCGCCGCCTCGTCCCGGGCCTCCTTGCGCTCGCGCAGCACCCGCACCTGCTCGCGTTCGACCTCGTGGCTGACCCGCAGGATCTCCAGTTCGGGGGTGACGCTGCGCGGGTGGCAGTTGACGCCGACCACGCGCTTGTCCCCCTTCTCCACCGACTGCTGGTACTGGAAGGCCGCCTCGGCGATCTCGCCGGTGAACCAGCCCTCCTCGATCCCGCGCAGGATGCCGGAGGTGATCGGGCCGATCCCGTGGTCCTCGCGGCCCTTGTCCAGGATCCGCTGGAAGATCGCCTCGGCCTGCTGCTCGATCCGGTCGGTGAGCGCCTCGACGTACCAGGAACCGCCCAGCGGGTCGGCCACGTTGGCGACGCCGGTCTCCTCCATCAGCACCTGCTGGGTGCGCAGGGCGATCTCGGCGGCCTGCTCGGAGGGCAGCGCCAGGGTCTCGTCCAGGGCGTTGGTGTGCAGCGAGTTGGTGCCGCCGAGCACCGCGGACAGCGCCTCCACGGCGGTGCGGACCACGTTGTTGTACGGCTGCTGCGCGGTCAGCGAGACGCCGGCGGTCTGGGTGTGGAAGCGCAGCCACTGCGCCTTGTCGGTCTTGGCGCCGAAGCGGTCGCGCATCCAGCGGGCCCAGATCCGGCGCGCGGCGCGGAACTTGGCGATCTCCTCGAAGAAGTCCAGGTGCGCGTCGAAGAAGAAGGACAGGCCGGGCGCGAAGACGTCCACGTCCAGGCCCCGGGACAGGCCCAGCTCGACGTAGGCGAAGCCGTCGGCGAGGGTGTACGCGAGCTCCTGCGCGGCCGTCGCCCCGGCCTCGCGGATGTGGTAGCCGGAGACGGACAGCGGCTTGTACGCGGGGATGCCCTGGGCGCAGTACGCCATCAGGTCGCCGATCAGCCGCAGGTGCGGCTCGGGGGCGAAGAGCCACTCCTTCTGGGCGATGTACTCCTTGAAGATGTCCGTCTGCAGGGTGCCGTTGAGCACCGCCGGGTCGACGCCCTGGCGTTCGGCGGCGACCAGGTACATGCAGAAGATCGGGACGGCCGGGCCGCTGATCGTCATCGAGGTGGTGACCTCGCCGAGCGGGATGCCGTTGAACAGCACCTCCATGTCGGCGGCCGAGTCGATGGCGACGCCGCAGTGGCCCACCTCGCCGAGCGACTTGGCGTCGTCGGAGTCGTAGCCCATCAGGGTGGGCATGTCGAAGGCGACCGAGAGGCCGCCGCCGCCCGCCTCCAGGATCATCCGGTAGCGCTCGTTGGTCTGCTGCGCGTTGCCGAAGCCGGCGAACTGGCGGATGGTCCAGGTGCGGCCCCGGTAGCCGGTCGGGTGCAGCCCGCGGGTGAAGGGGTACTCGCCCGGCCAGCCGATCCGCTCGAAGCCCTCGACGGCCTGCCCGGGGGCGGGCCCGTACATCGGCTCGACCTCGTCGCCGGACAGGGTGGTGAAGTCCGCGTCCCGCTTGCGGGCGCTGTCGTACCGCTGCTGCCAGCGCTGCCGTCCGCGCTCGATCTCCTCGGCGTCCATGACCCCGAACTCCGCTCCGTACGGCCGCCACGGCACCGGGGCGGCACAGCTATTAGGACGTCCTACTAATTTACTCGGACGTCCCAGTAGCTGTCGATGGATGCCGGGGTCGAAACGCCGGGGGCCGCAAACGCGCAGTGCCCCTTCCCCCGCGGGGGAAGGGGCACTCGCCGGGGCGTCGGATCAGACGCCGGCGGGCTGGCGGGCGTCGCCGCCGGCCGGGAGCCGCTCGGCGGCCTCGCGGACCACCTTGCGCTCGAAGACGAAGGAGGCGAACGGGATGCAGCCGGCGGCCAGGGTCAGGATCATCCGGCCGAGCGGCCACTTCAGCTTCTGCCCGAGCAGGAAGGTCACCACGAAGTACCCGATGTACAGGTAGCCGTGCAGCATCGCGACGTACGTGGTCAGGTCCTCGGCCGCGCCGAAGCCGTACTTCGCGACCATGAAGCCGCAGAACACCAGCAGGGCCACACCGGTCGCAATGGCCAGGGCCCGGTACCAGCCCAGCAGGGGGGTCGCCTTCATACTCTTCATCGCCTCGTTCGGCAGGGATCGACCGGTACGCCCGGATCCGCGCACCGCTCCCACGAGGGTAGCCGTCCTCACGGCCGCTCCGGCGCAGCCCCCTCGTCGCGTTCGTCGGTGAAGTCGCCGGCGGCGATCCGCAGCGGCCTGAGCAGTTCGAACACCTGCCGACACTGCTCGGTGTCGTACTCCTCCAGCCCGAACTCCATCGCCATGAGTTCCCGGGTGGCCTCCTCGACCGTCTCGCGGCCGCGGCCGGTGATCGCGGCGAGCACGCCGCGGCCGTCCAGCGGGTTGGGGCGGCGGGCGACCAGGCCGGCCCGCTCCAGCCGGTCGACGGTGTTGGTGACGCTGGTCGGGTGGACCATGAGCCGCTCGCCGATCTTGGACAGCGAGAGCTCGCCGGTCCGGCTGAAGGTCAGCAGCACCAGCGCCTCGTACCGGGCGAAGGTCAGCCCGTACGGCTTGAGCACCGCGTCGACCCGGGAGAGCAGGATCTGGTGGGCTCGCATGATCGAGGTGATCGCCGCCATCGAGGGGACCCCGCCCCAGCGGCGGGTCCAGAGCTCGTCGGCGCGGGCGATCGGGTCGAAGTCGAGGGCTAGGGGCTTGGGCACCTCCTTACCGTACCGGCGGACGGGACGGGTGCTACCAGCCGTCCTGATGGTGGACAAGCGCGACGCGTGGCGGGAACCCGCCAAAAGGGCGGCCAGGTCCATACCAGGACATTGCACCGGTGTGAATGCACGGCAACGGGGGCGGGGCGCAGCGGAGTTGACGGCCGATCGGTCCGCAGCCGCACTATCAGGCCTCGGTTCGGATGGTAACCCGCTGAAAGGCAGGGTGATTCGCACCTTTTGTCCGCCCGTTCACAATCCTTCCGGCTGGCGGGACTTGGCCAATTCATGAGCAAGACCTGTCATTTGATTTGCTCGATTGTCATGCTTTCCGCCAACCCCGTCCGGTAGCCACCACCCCCACCCACCGGTGGCTCGCCGCTCGACCGCACGGGGTCCGCACGTCAGCGCCCGTCCCGCCCCTCAGGTGCCGACCCCGGCCCCCGGGACGAGGCGCGACCGCCCACACGCGGTTACCCGGAAGGACTCGTCCGTGAAGCGAAAGCTCGCAGCAGTCGCCGTACTCTCCGCCACCGCCCTGCTCACCGGCGTCGTCCAGGTGAGCACCGCCGCCCAGGCCAGCCCGATCCCCGCGGCGCAGGCGCAGGCCGCCGAGCAGCAAGCGGCGGCGCTCGCCCTGGCGGGCGGCCAGTCCGGCCCGCTGGCGAAGGCCCTCGCCCTCGGCGGCCAGGAGCAACTGGTGGCGAAGGACGCCGTGGTGGACCAGGACGGCACCCGGCACCTGCGCTTCGAGCGCACCTACGCCGGACTGCCCGTGCTCGGCGGCGACCTGGTCGTCCACCAGAACGCCCGCGGCGCGGTGCAGTCGGTCGACAAGGCGGTCTCCGCACAGCTGAGCCTGTCGAGCCTGGCCCCGCAGATCCCGGCCGACAAGGCCGCCGCGCAGGCCACCGGCGCCGTCCAGGCCACCGTCGGCGTCGCCGCGGACAAGGACGAGTCCCCGCTGGCGGCCGTGCACCAGACCGGCAAGGCCGAGCTGGTGGTCTGGGCGAGCGACGGCAACCCGCGCCTGGCGTACCGGACCACCGTCGAGGGCGTGCGCGCCGACGGCACCCCCAGCAGCCAGCTGCTGGTCACCGACGCCGCCACCGGCCAGGTGCTGTCCACCCACGAGCAGGTGCAGACCGCCTCCGGCACCGGCAAGGGCGTCTTCGTCGGCAGCGTCCCGCTGACCACCACCCAGAGCGGCACCTCGTACCAGCTGAAGGACGCCACGCGCGGCGGCCAGTCGACCGTCAACCTGAAGAACAAGACCTCGGGCACCGGCACGCTGGTCGCCAACTCGACCAACGCCTTCGGCAACGGCCTGGCCTCCAACAGCGAGTCCGCCGCCGTGGACGCCCAGTACGGCGCGGCCGCCACCTGGGACTTCTACAAGAACACCTTCGGCCGCAACGGCATCAAGAACAACGGCGTCGGCGCGACCAGCCGGGTGCACTACGGCTCCAACTACGTGAACGCGTTCTGGAGCGACGCCTGCTTCTGCATGTCCTACGGCGACGGCAGCGGCAACACCCACCCGCTCACCGAGATCGACGTGGCCGGCCACGAGATGAGCCACGGCGTCACCTCCGCCACGGCGAACCTCAACTACTCCGGCGAGTCCGGCGGCCTCAACGAGGCCACCTCCGACATCTTCGGCACGATGGTCGAGTTCTACGCCAACCTGCCCTCCAACCCGCCGAACTACTGGATCGGCGAGCTGATCAACCTGAACGGCGACGGCTCCCCGCTGCGCTACATGGACAAGCCCAGCAAGGACGGCGCATCGGCGGACTCCTGGTACTCGGGCGTCGGCAACCTGGACGTCCACTACTCCTCGGGCATCGCCAACCACTTCTTCTACCTGCTGTCCGAGGGCAGCGGCGCGAAGAGCATCAACGGCTTCAGCTACAACAGCCCGACCTCCAACGGCTCGGCCGTCACCGGCATCGGCCGGGACAAGGCCGCGCAGATCTGGTACCGCGCGCTGACCGTCTACTTCACCTCCACCACCAACTACGCGAGTGCCCGCACCGGCACCCTGAAGGCCGCCTCCGACCTGTACGGCGCCACCAGCGCCGAGTACAAGGCGGTTGCGGCCGCGTGGAGCGGCGTCAACGTCAACTGACGTACCGCGCACGGTGACAGGACGTCCGGGGCCTCCGCGGAAGGCGGTCCCGGACGTCCGCACACCCCCCTTGCATGCCCACGCCCTCCCCCGCCCTTCCCGCCCGCCCCGCTCCCCGGGTGGCGAAGTCCCGCCAGCCGGACGAACCGCCCGTAGCGGGCACTGGGCGGCAGCCGAACCATCCGCACCAATACTGGCGGATCCCGGCCAATCCCTGTCCGTGGTCTGTCATTTCCTGCCATCGATTGTCATGCTTCTGCCCAAGCCCCGTCCGACATCCGTCACCCCCACCCATCGACGGATCGTCAGGTACCGCACGGGAGCAGCACGTCCGCGCCCTACCGCCCCAACGGCGCCAACCCCGGCGCCCCGGTACGCGGCGCAACCGCGCGCACACGCGGTTTCGTGGAAGGAACCCCCGCACGTGAAGCGAAAGCTGACAGCCGGCGCCGTACTCTCCGCCACCGCCCTGCTCGCCGGCGTGATCCAGATCGCCATCGTCCCCGCCGCCCAGGCCGCCGCCCCGTCGCCGGAGCAGCAGCGCGCGGCGCTGCTCGCGGTGGCCGCCGGGCAGAGCAGCCCGGTCGCCCAGGCCCTGGCCCTCGGCGGCCAGGAGCGGCTGGTGGTCAAGGACGTCGTCGCGGACGCCAACGGCGAACGCCACCTGCGCTACGAGCGGACCTACGCCGGCCTGCCGGTGCTCGGCGGCGACCTGGTCGTCCACCAGCGCGCCGACGGCTCGGTGGACTCGGTCGACCGGGCCTTCGACGGCAGCCTGTCGCTGCCGAGCCTGGCCCCGGGCCTCGCCGCCGGGCAGGCGGCCGAGCGGGCCACCGCCGCGGTGCGGGCGACCGTCGGAACGGCCGCCGACGAGGACGAGGCGGCGCTCAGCCGGGTCGACGGCGCGGGCGCGGCCGAGCTGGTGGTGTGGGCGGCCGACGGCGCGCCGCGGCTGGCCCACCGCACGGTGGTCCGCGGCGAGCGGGCCGACGGCACCCCGAGCAGCCAGCAGGTCGTCACCGACGCCGCCACCGGCCAGGTGCTGTCCACCCGCGAGCAGGTGCAGACCGCGACCGGCACCGGCAAGGGCGTCAACGTCGGCACCGTCACGCTGACCACCACCCAGAGCGGCTCGACCTACTCGCTGAAGGACGCCACCCGCGGCGGCCAGTCCACCACCGACCTCAAGGGCGCCACCTCGGGCAACGGCACGCTGTTCGCCAAGACCAGCAACTCCTGGGGCAACGGCCTGGCCTCCAACCGCGAGTCCGCCGCCGTGGACGCCCAGTACGGCGCCGCGGCCACCTGGGACTACTACAAGAACACCTTCGGCCGCAACGGCATCAAGAACAACGGCGTCGGCGCCGCCAGCCGCGTCCACTACGGCTCCAACTACGTCAACGCGTTCTGGGACGACTCCTGCTTCTGCATGACGTACGGGGACGGCTCCGGCAACACCAACCCGCTGACCGCGATCGACGTCTCCGGCCACGAGATGACCCACGGCGTCACCTCCGCCACGGCGAACCTCAACTACTCCGGCGAGTCCGGCGGCCTCAACGAGGCCACCTCCGACATCTTCGGCACCATGGTCGAGTGGTCGGCCAACCTGCCCGCGGACCCGCCGGACTACCTGATCGGCGAGAAGCTCAACATCTTCGGCAACGGCAAGCCGCTGCGCTACATGGACAAGCCCTCCAAGGACGGCAGCTCCGCGGACTCCTGGTACTCGGGCGTCGGCAACCTCGACGTCCACTACTCCTCGGGCATCGCCAACCACTTCTTCTACCTGCTGTCCGAGGGCAGCGGCGCCAAGGTGGTCAACGGGGTCAGCTACAACAGCCCGACCTCCAACGGCTCGACGGTCACCGGCATCGGCCGGACCAAGGCGGCCGCGATCTGGTACCGCGCGCTGACCGTCTACATGACCTCCACCACCAACTACAAGGCCGCCCGCACGGCGACCCTGAAGGCCGCGACCGACCTGTACGGCGCCACCAGCACCGAGTACAAGACCGTGGCGGCCGCGTGGAGCGGCGTCAACGTCAACTAGCCACCCCCAGCCACCCCCGGTAAGAAACGGCGACAGGCTGCCGCGGCCCTTTGGGAGAGGAGGCCGCGGCAGCCTGTCGACCGTCGCGCAGTGGGGGTGCGTCCCTACGCGGTGGCCGGCTTCAGCTCGCCGCGCTCCTCCTTGGCGAGCATCCGCTCGGCGAAGAAGCCGCCGGTGGGCAGCACCGAGAGGACGAACAGCAGCACGCCGCGCTTGGCGTCCCACTTCTGCGCCTGCCAGGCCTGGATCCAGAAGACGACGTACAGGATGAACAGGATCCCGTGGACCATGCCCATCATCGGGACGCCGTCGAAGGACGTGGTCCGCTTCAGCACGGAGCAGATCAGCAGCAGGATGAACGAGACCCCTTCGGGGCCGGAGACCAGGCGCAGGCGGTGGACGGCGCTGCTGTTCACGATGGGTACCTCAATACGGGGGTCGGCGGCGGACCTGCTTGTGAAGCGACTCACAAGCCTTCCGGCCATTATCACCGAGCACCTGTCCGAAGCCCCGGCCGGGGTGGGCACCGTGCCCGACGTCACAGCCGCCGTGTCCGGCCCCGGCGCCACGGCCGTCGCGTCCGACCCCACGGCCGTCGTGTCCGTGTCACAGCTGTGCGCCAGAACCCGGCGGGTCGCGCCGGCCCGTCACCCGCTGCCCCTATCCTGCTGCCCGCGCCCGACGCACCGGGCGCCGTAGACATCGGACGACCGGGGGTAGCGACCACATGTTCAAGCGGGACTGGGACCGAAGGACCTGCGCCAAGCGCGGCCACACCACCTACGCACCGACCGAGCCCGAGCTGGCCGCCCGGCTGCACGCCGCGACCGCCCTCGGCGACGCCTGGCGCTGCCTGCGCTGCGGCGACTTCGCGCTCGGCGCCCCGCACGGCTCCGGCCCGGCGCAGGACGCCCCGCTGGTGCCGCGCGGCAAGGCCCTGCGGGACCTCTTCATCCTGCGCTTCCTCGCCGTCGAGCGGGTGCTGCGCGGCCTGCTGATCATCAGCGTGGCCTGGGCCGTCTGGAAGTTCTCCAACAGCCAGGACGCCGTGCACCGGGTGTTCGACGAGAACCTGTCGGTCTTCCGGCCGGTCACCGACCACTTCCACTGGGACCTCGAACACTCCCCGATCGTCGACACCATCCGCAAGACCTTCGACTACAGGAAGAGCACCCTGCTGATCGTCGCGGGCGCGCTGGTGGCCTACGCGCTGATCGAGATCGTCGAGGCGGTCGGCCTCTGGCTGGGCAGGCGCTGGGCCGAGTACCTCACCGTCGTGGCCACCGCCGCCTTCCTGCCGCTGGAGGGCTACGAGCTGAGCGAGCACGTCAGCGCCGTGAAGATCGGCACGCTGGTGCTGAACATCGCCGCGGTGCTCTGGATCATGCTGTCCAAGCGGCTGTTCGGGCTGCGCGGCGGTGTGGTGGCCTTCGAGGCGGAGCGCCACTCGGCCTCGCTGCTGGAGGTCGAGGAGGCGGCCGGCGCCGTCCCGCACGCCGCTCGGGGGGCGCACGCGCGGGCGTGACCGGCGCGTTTGTCGCAGACCGGTACCAGTTCCGCCCCCGCCCCTCCCCCTGCACCGGCCGCGCCCGCTAGATTGCGGCCGTGGCACAGTTCAGACTCCAGGGATCCCGGGTACTCGCCGTCGAGTTGGCCGGCGAGGCCGTCAAGGCCAGACACGGCTCGATGGTCGCCTACACCGGCCAGATGAGCTTCAAGAAGCTGACCGGCGGCGGGGACGGCCTGCGCGGCATGGTCGCCCGCCGGCTCACCGGCGAGCAGATGACCGTCATGGAGGTGAAGGGCCAGGGCACCTGCTACTTCGCCGACAAGGCCACCGAGATCAACCTGGTCCGGCTGAACGGCGAGACGCTGTTCGTCGAGGCGGACAACCTGCTCTGCACGGAGGGCTCGCTGCGCACCGGCACCACCTTCACCGGACTCAACGGCGTGTCCTCCGGCAACGGCCTCTTCACCACCAAGGTGGAGGGCCACGGCTGGGCCGCCGTCACCTCGAACGGGCCCGCGATCATCCTGCGGGTCGGCCAGGGCCAGCCGCTGCGGGTGGACCCGGGCGCCTACGTGGCGCACACCGGCAGCCTGCACCGCAGCCTGAAGTCGGGCGCGGGCTGGACCACGGTGATCGGCGAGGGCGGCGGCGAGGCCGTCCAGGTGGAGTTCACCGGAGAGGGCCTGGTGTACGTGCAGCCGTCGGAGAAGGTCACCATCGGGGGCGACGTCTGATGGGCTTCACGAAGATCAACGGCAAGATGGTCGAGGCCGTGGTGCTGCCCGGGCAGCGGCTGTTCAGCCAGCGCGGCGCGATGCTCGCGTACACCGGGGACGTCCGCTTCACGCCGAACATCACCGGCGGGCAGGGCGGCGTGATGTCGATGATCGGCCGCCGGGTGGCCAACGAGGACACCCCGCTGATGACCGTCGAGGGCCAGGGCCGGGTGATGTTCGGCCACGGCGGCCACCACGTGCACGTGATCGACCTGGCCGGCGACACCCTGTACGTCGAGGCGGACCGGCTGCTGGCCTTCGAGGGCACGCTGCGCCAGTCCACCATGTTCATGGGCTCGCAGGGCGGGGTGATGGGCATGGTCCGCGGCCAGGTCACCGGCCAGGGCCTGTTCACCACCCAGCTGGACGGCAAGGGCTCGGTCGCGGTGATGGCGCACGGCGGCGTCTTCGAGCTGCCGATCGTCCCGGGCCAGCCGGTGCACGTCGACCCGCAGGCGTACGTGGCGCACCGCGGCCAGGTGCAGAACAAGCTGTCCACGGCGCTGGGCTGGCGCGACATGATCGGCCGCGGCTCCGGCGAGGCCTTCCAGCTGGAGCTGTCCGGACAGGGCGCGGTGTACGTCCAGGCGAGCGAGGAGAAGCTCTGATGTCCTACCCGCCGCAGCCGCCGTACGGGCAGTCGCCGTACGACCAGCCGACCCAGCCCGGCTTCGCCGCCCCTCCCCCGCCGGGCTACGCGCCGCCGCCCGGCCAGGGCCACCCGCCCGCGCAGGGCTACCCCCAGCAGGGCGGCTACCCGCCGCCGCCTCCCCCGCAGCAGCCCCAACAGGCCTACGCCCAGGAGCAGTTCGGCGGCCCGCAGGCCCCGCTGCCGAACGCGCACGGCGGCTCCGGCCCGGTGGTGCACGACGCGTACAGCCTGCCGGTGAACGACAACGTCAACCCGTACGCCTACTCGGTCGACCTGAACGGCTCGTACTTCCTGCAGAAGGGCAAGATGGTCGCCTACTACGGCGACATCACCTTCAAGGGCGTCGGCGCCGGCATGCTGGACCGGGTGATCGGCCAGCACTTCAACTCGCCGATGCACGCGGCGGACTGGGTCGTCGCCCAGGGCCGCGGCAAGCTGCTGCTGGCCGACCGGGCCTTCGACCTCAACTCCTACGACCTGGACGACGGCAACCTGACCGTCCGCTCGGGCAACCTGCTGGCCTTCGACCCGTCGCTGCGGCTCAAGCAGTCGATCATCCCGGGCTTCCTGACCCTGATCGGCACCGGGAAGTTCGTCGCCGCCTCCAACGGGCCGGTGCACTTCGTCGAGCCGCCGATCCGGGTGGACCCGCAGGCGCTGGTCGGCTGGGCGGACTGCCCGGCGCCGTGCCACCACTACGACCACGACTACATGCACGGGCTGATCGGCGGCATCCGGCGGCTGACCGGGCTGGGCGGGGCCTCCGGCGAGGAGCACCAGTTCGAGTTCATCGGCGCCGGCCAGGTGCTGCTGCAGTCCAGCGAGAAGCTGATGGCCGAGCGGTCGGTGGGCCAGGTGGACGCCGAGGCGGGCGTGCCGGTGGGCGGGGTGCCGTCCCAGCCGGCGGCGTCGGGCCACGGCGGGGGCAACCTCAACGTGCCGGGCCTCGGCAATCTGGGCGATCTGGGGCGACGTTTCGGCCTGTGAACTTGTACAATATTGAACTAAATATGGTATGCTGAGCCCATGGATACGCACACGATCAACACTGCGGACACCCCTCCGTCGCAGCCCGAGGAGGAGACTCCCTGGCTGACCGCCAGGGAGCAGCGGATGTGGCGCGCCCATCTGGAGGTCGCCAAGCTGCTGGAGTACCAGCTCAGCCGCGAACTCCAGCCGCACAACCTGGCGATCAACGACTACGAGATCCTGGTCGTGCTCTCCGAGGCCCCCGACCGCCGGATGCGGATGACCGACCTCGCCACCGCCACCCTCCAGTCCAAGAGCCGGCTCTCGCACCAGATCACCCGGATGGAGAACGCCGGCCTGGTGCTGCGCCAGGAGTGTCCCGGCGACCGCCGCGGCCTCTACGCCCACCTCACCGAGCACGGCTGGGACACCATGCAGCGGGTCGCCCCCGACCACGTGCGCAGCGTCCGGGCCCACTTCATCGACCGCTTCACCCAGGAGCAGCTCGACGCCATGTACGAGGCCCTCGCCCCGGTCGCCGAACACCTGCGCGGCCTCCGCGGCCGCGCCTGACGCACCGCCGCCCCCCAGCACACCAGGGCCGGCCCCACCGGGGGCCGGCCCTGCGCCGTCCTCAGGCCCGGGTGAGGCCGGCCACGAGTTCGTCGGCCGCGCCGTACGGGTCCAGTTCGCCCGCCACCACCCGCTCGGCCAGGCCGGCCAGGTGGCGGTCCCCGCGCAGGTCGCCGATCCGGGTGCGCAGTTCGGCCAGCGCGATCGCCTCGATCTCGTCGGAGGCCCGGCGGCGGCGGCGCGCCGCCAGTTCGCCGTGCTCCTCCAGCCAGGCGCGGTGCTTCTCCAGCGCCTCGACCAGCTCGTCGACGCCCTCGCCGCGGGCGGCGACGGTCTTGACGATCGGCGGGCGCCAGTCCCCCGCCCCGCGGGCCTCGCCGAGGCCGAGCATGTGGTTGAGCTCGCGCGCGGTGGCGTCGGCGCCGTCCCGGTCGGCCTTGTTGACCACGAAGACGTCGCCGATCTCCAGGATCCCGGCCTTGGCGGCCTGGATGCCGTCGCCCATGCCGGGGGCGAGCAGCACCACGGTGGTGTCGGCCTGGGCGGCGATCTCCACCTCGGACTGGCCCACCCCGACGGTCTCGACCAGGATCACGTCGCAGCCGGCCGCGTCCAGCACCCGCAGGGCCTGCGGGGCCGTCCAGGACAGCCCGCCGAGGTGGCCGCGGGTGGCCATCGAGCGGATGAACACCTCGGGGTCGGTGGCGTGGTCCTGCATCCGGACCCGGTCGCCGAGCAGCGCGCCGCCGGAGAACGGCGAGGACGGGTCGACGGCCAGCACCCCGACCCGCTTGCCGAGCCGCCGGTAGGCGGAGACCAGCGCCGAGGTGGAGGTGGACTTGCCGACCCCGGGCGAGCCGGTCAGGCCCACCGTGTAGGCCTGCCCGGTGTACGGCGCGAGCGCGGCCATCGCCTCGCGCAGTTGCGGGGCGGCGTTCTCGACCAGCGTGATCAGCCGGGCGACCGCCCGCGGCCGGCCCGCCCGGGCCTGTTCGACCAGCGTGGCGACATCGATCATCGGGAGCTCCTAGCGCGGATGCCTTCGGGGCTGCGGCGCCGCTCGTGGCGGTCCGCAGCCCCGAAGGCATGTCAGCTGATCAGGCCTTCGGGCTGGCGTCCTTGGGGACGCGCACGATCAGGGCGTCGCCCTGGCCGCCGCCGCCGCACAGCGCGGCCGCGCCGACCCCGCCGCCGCGCCGCTGGAGCTCCAGCGCCAGGTGCAGCACCACGCGGGCGCCGGACATCCCGATCGGGTGGCCGAGCGCGATCGCGCCGCCGTTGACGTTGACGATGTCCGAGGAGACGCCCAGGTCCTTGGTCGACTGGTGGGCGACGGCCGCGAACGCCTCGTTGATCTCGATCAGGTCGAGGTCGGAGACCTCCAGGCCCTCCTTGGCCAGCGCGTGCCTGATCGCGTTGGACGGCTGCGACTGCAGCGAGTTGTCCGGACCCGCCACGTTGCCGTGCGCGCCGATCTCGGCGATCCAGCTCAGGCCCAGCTCCTCGGCCTTGGCCTTGCTCATCACGACCACCGCGGCGGCACCGTCGGAGATCTGCGAGGAGGTGCCGGCCGTGATCGTGCCGTCCTTGGCGAACGCCGGACGCAGCTTGGCCAGGCCCTCGACGGTGGTGTCCGCGCGGATGCCCTCGTCCTGGCCGAACAGCACCGGCTCGCCCTTGCGCTGCGGGATCGCGACCGGGGTGATCTCGGCGTCGAAGACGCCGTCGGCCTGCGCCTTGGCGGCCCGCTGGTGGGAGGCCGCGGCGATCTCGTCCTGCACCTCGCGGGCGATGCCCAGGCGGGTGTTGTGCTTCTCGGTGGACTCGCCCATCGGGATGTTCTCGTAGGCGTCGGTGAGGCCGTCGTGGGCCATCGAGTCGAGCATCCCGATCGCGCCGTACTTGTAGCCCTCGCGGGACTTCGGCAGCAGGTGCGGGGCGTTGGTCATCGACTCCTGGCCGCCGGCCACCACGACGTCGAACTCGCCGGCCCGGATCAGCTGGTCGGCCAGCGCGATGGCGTCCAGGCCGGAGAGGCAGACCTTGTTGATGGTGAGCGCCGGGACGCTCATCGGGATGCCGGCCCGGACGGCGGCCTGGCGGGCCGGGATCTGGCCGGCGCCGGCCTGCAGCACCTGGCCCATGATCACGTACTGGACCTGCTCACCCGTGATGCCGGCCCGCTCCAGCGCGGCCTTGATCGCGAAGCCGCCGAGGTCGGCACCGGAGAAGCCCTTGAGGGAACCGAGCAGGCGACCCATCGGGGTCCGCGCACCGGCAACGATCACAGAGGTGGTGTTGGTCATGGGACGAGCCCCTTCGCACGTCGTGGCCAGGTGAGGATGCGCTCAATGTACTGACCTGTTACCCGCCCGTCACCGGAGCGACGGTGTGATCGAGCGCACTGGCACCTTCCAGTCAACACCGTGTCAACGCGGCCCGGGTGAACCCCGGCGCCCGCCCCGGGTGAGCCCCCGGCGTGCGGCCCGGGGCAACCCCCGGCGTGTGAGCAGACTCGCACGTCCGGCGCTGGCGCCGGTCAGCAGCGATGCGCTGCACTGGTGCCACCTGGTTCCCGAGGTACCCAACCCGCCCCCGGAGGTCGCCGTGCTGACCCGTATCGACCACATCGGCATCGCCTGCCGCGACCTCGACAAGACGGTCGAGTTCTACCGCGCCACCTACGGCTTCGAGGTGTTCCACACCGAGGTCAACGAGGAGCAGGGCGTCCGCGAGGCCATGCTCAAGATCAACGACACCGGCGACGGCGGCGCCTCCTACCTCCAGCTGCTGGAGCCCACCCGGCCCGACTCGACCGTCGCCAAGTGGCTGGAGAAGAACGGCGAGGGCGTGCACCACATCGCCTTCGGCACCGCCGACGTGGACGGCGACGCCGAGGCCGTCCGGGCCAAGGGCGTGCGGGTCCTCTACGACCAGCCCCGGATCGGCTCGATGGGTTCGCGGATCACCTTCCTGCACCCCAAGGACTGCGGCGGCGTCCTGACCGAGCTGGTCACCTCCGCCGAACCGGGCCCCCACGACGCCCACTGACCCCCGCCAGGTGCCGCCCACGACCGGGCGGCACCCCCAAATCACCGGTCATGACCCGTCAGTAACCTCGTCCGACAGCCGGAAAACCACCACGCGGCCATTCCCCCGCAGTGCGCTCCCACTACAATGCCCAGGTGCGCGAAGGCTCCGGGGGACGGAGGCGACGGGCACGGCCGATGACAGGCCCGTCCACCCAGCGGTGGCCGGCCCGTCGCAGGGGAGTCCACAACGCGGGCACGGCTGAACAGTCGCAACACTGATCTGTCACCATTCTCCACAAGGCAAGAGTTCGCCCAGGAGTCCACCCGGACGGGGGAACGCGGCATCACCGCGCTTCCACGCCCAGGGCTCCGACGACCGCGGCGGGCGGCCCCGGCTTGACCGGCGGGCCGTCCACCGGCTGCGGATGCAAGGAGCCAGTCGGACCAGTACCCGGACAACGGGTGCCCTGGACCGGCCGGGTCGAGGACGCGACCAGGAGATGGATGGGACCGCGGAGTGCGGGGCAACGACCGCTACGAGGTTGACGATCACCTCTCCCAGTTCGAGGCCGAGATGGGTCGGACTCGAAAGGAGCGGGACAAGGCAGCCGAGCATGCCGAGGACCTCGCCTACCAGGTGGAGGTGCTCCGGGCCAAGCTGCACGAATCCCGCCGCATGCTCGCCCAACCGCGCGCCTTCGACGCCGTCTCCGGCCAGGCCGAGCAGATGCTCCGCACTGCCGAGATGCAGGCCCAGCAGCTGCGCGCCGACGCCGAGCGCCAGCTGCGCGACTCCCAGGCCGCCACCCAGCGGATCATGGCCGAGGCCGCCGAGCGCACCGCCCGACTGGAGGCCGAGCTCACCGCCCGCCGCCGCCAGCTGGAGGACGAGCTCACCGAGCTGCGCCGCACCGCCGAGCAGCACGTCAACGGCTGGGCCGAGCAGACCAGGACCGGCTCCGAGCAGGAGGCCCAGCGCCTGCTCCAGGACGCCCGCGTCGAGGCCGAGCGCATGGTCGCCGCCGCCCGCGCGGAGGCCGTCGCGCTCTCCGACCAGGCCCGCGCCCAGACCGCCGCCGACGTCGACGCCGCCCGCGGCGAGGCCCAGGCCGCCGCCGAGGCCGCCATCCAGCGGGCCCAGAGCGACGCCGAGCGCCTGCTGCGCGCCGCCTCCGAGCACGCCCAGCAGGCCGGCGCCCAGGCCGCCGCCGACGTGGACGCCGCCCGCGGCGAGGCCCAGCAGCAGCTGGCCGCCGCGCACGCCGCCGCCGAGCAGCAGCTCGCCATCGCGAAGGGCGAGATCGGCCGGCTCAAGGAGCAGGCCTCCGCCGAGCAGATCCGGGCCGAGCAGCAGCTCGCCCACGCCCAGGCCGAGATAGAGCGGCTGCGTGCCGAGGCGATCGCCGAGGCCGAACGCACCCGCCGCGAGTCCGCCGAGCTGCGGGCCCAGGCCGAACAGGCCGCCGAACAGCTCCAGGCCGACGCCGAGGCCGCCGCCGAACGCAAGGCCGCCGACGGCGAGGCCGCCAACGAGCAGCGCTCGCAGACCGCCCGTGCCGAGGTCGCCCGGATGGTCGCCCACGCCACCAAGGAGGCCGAGGCGATCCGCGCCGAGGCCACCACCAGGCAGGCCGAGGCGGAGGCCGCCAAGGCCGCCGCCGCCGAGGAGAGCGAACGGCTGCGGGCCACCGCCGAATCGGTGGCCGGCGAGCTGCGCGCCGAGGCCGAGGCCGCGATCGCCGAACTGCGCGCCCAGGCCGACCGGGACGTCGCCGAACTGCGCGCCCACGCCGAGGCCGAGGCCCAGCGGCTGCGCCACGCGGCCGAGGAGGAGGGCCGGGCGACCGGCGCCAAGGACGCCACCGTCCAGCTCGCCAAGGCCGCCAAGACCGCCGAGGAGATGCTCGGCCAGGCCAACCAGGACGCCGAGACCGCCCGCACCGAGGCCGCCACCGAGGCCGAGCGGATCCGCACCGAGGCCGCCGCCGAGGCGCAGCGCCTGCGCGAGCAGGCCCAGGCCGCCGTCGAGCAGGCCCAGAACGCCGCCCTCGACGACGCCGCCGCGATCCGCGAGCGGATCGAGCAGATGCAGGACGAGGCGGCCCGGCTGCGGGCCGAGGCCGAGGAGCTGCGCGCCCAGGCCGCCGCCGAGGCCGACCGGGTGCGCGGCGAGGCCCGCCGCCAGGCCGTCGTGCAGATCGAGGAGTCGGCGAAGAACGCCGAGGAACTGCTCACCAGGGCCAAGGCCGACGCCGACGAGCTGCGCGCGGGCGCCGCCGGGGAGATCGAGCGGCTGCGCGCGCAGGCCCAGGAACAGGCCGCCGAGACCCAGGGCCGGGCCGAGCAGACCCTCGCCCGGGCCCGTAGCGAGGCCGAGAAGACCACCACCGCCGCCGAGCAGCAGGGCCAGGACGCCCTCGCCGCCGCCAAGGCCGCGGCCGCCGAGAACCGCGCCGCCGCCGAGCGCGAGACCGCCGAACTCCGCCGGGACGCGACCGAGTTCGACCAGCGGGTCCGGGCCGAGGCGAACGCCGCCGCGACCGCCCTCGGCACCGATGCGCAGGCCGAGGCGAACGCCGTCCGGGACGCCGCGGTGGCCGACGCCGAGCGCGTCCGCACCGAGGCCGACGCCGAGGCCGCCCGTACCCGCAGCGAGGCCGAGGCCGCCGCGAACGCGCTGCGCGAGGAGAGCCGGCGTGAGCACGAGGAGGCCGCCGCCGGGCTGCACCGCGAACGCGAGGAGACCGCCGAGCAGCTGGCCGCCGCCCAGGCCGCCCACGAGCAGGCCGAGCAGACCGCGACCGAGCTGCGGGCCCTCGCCGAACGCGAGAGCGCCGAACAGCGCGAACTCGCCGAGCGGGAGAGCGCCGAACTGCGCGAACTCGCCGACCGCGAGACCACC
>NZ_JBHXMU010000016.1:24662-112869 GCF_042720685.1 Kitasatospora sp. NPDC058492 | reverse complement strand
GAACAGCGCACCGCCGCCGAGGCGTACGCCGCCGACGTCCGGGCCAAGGCCGAACAGGCCGCCACCGAACTCACCGAACGCACCACCGCCGAGACCGCCGAACAGCGCGAGACGACCGAACAGCACGTCGCCGAACTGCGGGCCCTCGCCGAACGCGAGACCGCCGAACAGCGCGAACTCGCCGAGCGGGAGAGCGCCGAACTGCGCGAACTCGCCGACCGCGAGACCACCGAACAGCGCACCGCCGCCGAGGCGTACGCCGCCGACGTCCGGGCCAAGGCCGAACAGGCCGCCACCGAACTCACCGAACGCACCACCGCCGAGACGACCGAACAGCGCGAGACGACCGAACAGCACGTCGCCGAACTGCGCGCCCTCGCCGAACGCGAGACCGCCGAACAGCGCAAGGCGACCGAACAGCACGTCACCGCCCAGCGCGCCGAAGCCGAGGAACTGCTGGAGGGCGCCCGGAGCGCCGCCGAGCAGCGCCGGGCCGAGGCCGCCCGGGACGCCAAGGCCGTGCGGGAGAAGGCCGCCGCCGAGCTGGCGTTCGCCGCCGAGCAGGCCGAGACGGTCCGCGCCGAGGCCGGCCGCGAGCTGTCCGAGGCCCGCGCCACCGCCGACGGCATCCGGGCCGAGGCCACCGCCGTCCTGGAGCAGGCCCGGGTCGACGGCGAGGAGCTGGTCGCCGCCGCCGGCGTCGAGGGCGCCGCCCTGGTCGAGGCCGCCGAGGAGGAGGCCGCCGAGGTCCGCCAGTCGGTGGCCGGCATGCACGAGGCCGCCGCCGAGCAGATCGCCGAGCGGAAGGCCGCCGCCGAGCGGGAGGCCACCGAGGTCCGCGACCGGGCCGAGCAGGCCGCCGCCGAACTGCGCGAGCTGGCCGAGCGCGAGACCGCCGAGCAGCGGGCCCTCGCCGACGCCGAGACCACCGCCCTGCGCGAACTCGCCGACGCCGAGACCGCCGAGCAGCGGGCCCTCGCCGACCACGAGACCACCGAACTGCGCGCCCGCACCGACGCCGAGACCACCGCCCTGCGCGAGCTGACCGACCGCGAGCTGGCCGCCGAACGCGAGGCCCACGAGGCCGAGTTGGGCCATCAGCGCGCCGAGGCCCAGGCCTACGACGAGCACCTGCGGGCGGAGGCCGACGCCGTGCTGCACGCGGCCCGGGAGGGCGCCGGGCAGCTGCGCGCGGACGCCGAGGCCCAGGCCGTCCGGACGATGGCCGCCGCCGACGAGCGCTCGGCCGGCCTGGTCGCCGACGCCGAGGAGCTGGCCGCCGCCCTGCGCGCCGAGGCCGAGGAGTACGCGCTCGCCACCCGCACCCTCGCCGACGAGTACGACGCAGCCGCCCACGGCCGCGCCGACGCGTACGACGCGGAGACCCGGGAGGCCGCCGAGCAGTTCGACAAGGCCACCCGCGAGCAGGCCAACTCCGTCCTGGAGAAGGCCTTCGCGGATGCCGAGTCGCTCGGCGAGGACGCCCAGACCACCGCCCTGGCCACCACCGCTGCCGCCGAGGAGCAGGCGGACGCGATGGTCGCCGCCGCCCGCAAGGAGGCCGACCGGCTGGTCGCCGCCGGCGAGGCGGCCGGCCAGGCCGAGGTGGAGAAGGGCCGCTCCGACGCCGACACGCTGCTCGCCGAGGCCCGCCGGGACTCCACCGCGATCCGCGAGCGCGCCGAGGAGTTGCGCGAGCGCACCGACGCCGAGGTGGAGGCGCTGCACGAGCGCGCCCGCAAGGAGAACGCGGCGGCCATGAAGTCGGCCGGCGAGCGGGTCGACGCCCTGGTGACGGCCGCTCAGGAGCAGCTGACCGAGGCCGAGGAGCAGGCGGTGGCCACCGTCGCCGAGGCCGAGGACCGGGCGGCGGCCCTGGTCGCGGCCGCCGAGGACCGCGCGGGCGAGCTCACCTCGGAGGCGTCCGCGGAGGCCAGCAAGGTCCGGATCTCGGCCGTCCGCAAGGCCGAGGGGCTGCTGAAGGAGGCGGAGACCAAGCTCTCCGACTCCACCAGCCGCGCCGAGGCGCTGATCGTCAAGGCCGAGGCCAGGCTCCAGTCGGCCGAGGCCGAGTCCGAGGAGCGGTTGGAGAACGCCGCCACCGAGGCGGAGAAGCGGCTGCAGGACGCCGACCGCAGCGCCGACGAGCAGGTCGAGCTGGCGAAGGCGGAGGCCGAGCGGCTGCTCGCCGAGGCGCAGGCCGAGGCGAAGCGGGTCACCGACGAGGGCCGGCGCGAGCTGGACGAGCTGGTGCGGCGGCGCAAGGACATCAACACCGAGATCTCCAGGGTGCAGGACGTGCTGTCCGCACTGGAGGCGTTCGAGGCACCGGCACCGGTCGCCCAGACCAACGGGGGAAGCAGCACCAAGAAGGACGGGGGTGCCAAGGCGGGTGCCGGAATTGGTTCCCCCCGGTCGGGTGGCAATCGCTCCAAGAACGCACCACCCGATTGAGCGGACATTGTCCGCGGGACGACGGCATCTCGCCGTCGACACTCCGGTACCGTGTCAGGATTCCCTCAACCACCTCAGCGGTTTGACGACAGGAAGCCCAGAACCCCATGAGCGACAGTCACTCCCCTCACGGCTTCGACCTGGTGCGCCGTGGGTACGAGCGCGCCCAGGTCGACGAGCGGATCACCAAGCTGGTGGCCGACCGTGACAGTGCCCTGACCCGGATCAGCGCGCTCGAGAAGCGCATCGAGGAGCTCCACCTGGAGACCCAGACCGCGCAGGCGGCGGTCACCGAGGCGGAGCCCTCGTACGCCGGTCTCGGCGCCCGGGTCGAGAAGATCCTGCGACTGGCCGAGGAGGAGGCCAAGGACCTGCGCGACGAGGCGCACCGCGCCTCCGAGCAGCACCGCGAGCTCGCCGAGGCCGCTGCCCAGCAGGTCCGCACCGAGGCCGAGAACTACGCCAAGGACCGCAAGGCCAAGGCGGAGGACGAGGGTCTGCGGATCGTCGACAAGGCCAAGAGCGACAGCGCCCAGCTGCGCGCCGAGGCCAACAAGGACGCCCAGAACAAGCGCGAGGAGGCGGACGCCCTCTTCGAGGAGACCCGCACCAAGGCCGCCCAGGCCGCGCTGGAGTTCGAGACCAACCTGGCCAAGCGCCGCGAGCAGTCCGAGCGTGACCTGGCCGCCCGTCAGGCCAAGGCCGAGAAGCGCCTGGCCGAGATCGAGCACCGGGCCGAGCAGCTGCGCCTGGAGGCCGAGAAGCTGCGCACCGACGCCGAGCGCCGCGCCCGCCAGACCGTCGAGACGGCGCAGCGCCAGTCCGAGGACATCGTGGCGGACGCCAACGCCAAGGCCGACCGGATCCGCAGCGAGTCCGAGCGCGAGCTGGCGGCGCTCACCAACCGCCGCGACAGCATCAACGCCCAGCTGACCAACGTCCGCGAGATGCTGGCGACGCTGACCGGCGCGGCCGTGGCCGCCGCCTCGCTGCCGGGCGACGACACCATGGGCGTGCCCGCCCAGCAGTCGCGCTGACGCCGCCGCCGGGCGCCTGCGCCCGGCGGTACGTGCGCAACGGACGGCACGTGCGGAACAGCAGACAGGCCCTCACCCACCCGGGTGAGGGCCTGCCGTCTTTCCACCGTCATCATCTCGGGTGACCTGGGTGAGCGGGCGTCACCTGGGGTAGGCCCCGTCGGGCCGCTGGTACCCGCTGCTGAGCTGGTTGCCCTCGTCGTCGGAGACGGTGCCGAACCACGAGGTGCACCAGACCGACACCGAGTCCGGCCAGTACTGCACCTCGAACGGGTGGCCGGAGCCGTGGTCGCCGTACGAGGTGACGATGAAGGTCTCGCCGGGGCGCAGCCAGTAGTCCTCGCCGAGCGGTTCCAGGGTCAGTTCGACCAGGCCCTCGCCGCGGTTGGTCACGGGCATCCGGCCGGTCACCTCCAGCGCCGAGAAGTCCCAGCCGGTCGCTTCCTCCCTCATCCGGCCGCCGCCCGGGCCAGCAGGTCGCGGACGGCGGTGTTGAACGCCTCCGGCGCCTCCAGGGCGCTCAGATGGCCCGCCCCGGGGATGACGGTCAGTTCGGCGTCCGGCCGGGCCCGGAGCATCAGTTCGGCCTCCTCCGGCGCCACCAGGCCGTCCTGCGCGCCCGCGACGACGGCGGTGGGCACCCGCAGCCCGGCCAGCACGTCCAGCGCGTCCGGCCGGGCCGCCATGGCCCGCTGGGCCCAGGCGACGGCGGCCGGCGACGCGGCGGCGACCAGCGACCGCACCCGCTCCACCAGGTGCCGCGAGTCCGGCCCGAGCTGCCCGGCGGCGACCTCCTCGTCGAGCAGCAGTTGGACGCTGCCCCGGGCGGTGACGGCGGCCGCGATCCGCTCCCGGTTGGCCCGGACGGCGTCGGTGTCGGCGGTGGCGCGGGTGCCGGCCAGCAGCAGTCCGGCCAGCCGGTCCGGGTGGCGGCGGGCGAAGGCCAGCGCCACGTAGCCGCCCATGGAGAGCCCGCCGACCACCGCGCGTTCGATCCCGGCCGCGTCCAGCAGCAGGGCGAGGTCGTCGGCGACCAGGTCCAGCGAGGGTTCGTCGGTCCCCAGCTCGGTGCCGCCGAAGCCGCGCTGGTCCGGGGCGAGCACCCGGGCCTCGTCGCCGGTCAGACCGGGCAGCGCGTCCAGTTGGGCGGACCACATCGAGGCGTTCAACGGAAAGGCGTGCAGCAGTACGAGGGGTGTTCCGGTGCCGCTCTCGCGGACGGACACTGCGGAGGGGGGCTGGGTCATGGGCCCACCGTATTCCGGCACGCCCGGCGGGCCCACTCAGCGGGCCGCGATATCCGCTTTGTCCGGGGGCCTGTCTCGTGGTTTCCGCCGGGCCCACGGCGCCCTGGCACGCACCTCGCCGCGTTGTCGTCGGTCGCCAATGCTCCGCAGTGACTCCCTCCTCCGCCTTGCGATGCACGCACCCGGACGCCGCAGTCTGATCCGGCGGAAACCACGAGACAGGCCCTAACCTGACCAGGAGTAAGGGAGCGCGAATGATCGAGTTGCACGACCTGACAAAACGTTACGGCAGGACCCTCGCGGTGGACCGGCTCAGCTTCCAGGTCCCGCAGGGCGTGGTGACCGGCTTCCTCGGCCCCAACGGCGCAGGCAAGTCCACCACCATGCGCATGATCCTCGACCTCGATCGCCCCACCAGCGGCCGGGTCACCATCGACGGCAAGCGCTACGGGCAGCTCAGCGAACCGCTCAAGTACATCGGCGCGCTGCTGGAGGCCAAGGCCGTCCACCCCGGCCGCACCGCCCGCGACCACCTGCTCTGGCTCGCCCAGAGCAACCGCATCCCGACCCGCCGGGTGGACGAGGTGCTCAACCTGGTGGGCCTCACCCCGGTCGCCCGCAAGCGGGCCCGCGGCTTCTCGCTCGGCATGGGCCAGCGCCTGGGCATCGCCTCCGCCCTGCTCGGCGACCCGGAGATCGTCATGTTCGACGAGCCGGTCAACGGGCTGGACCCGGAGGGCATCCTCTGGATCCGCAACCTGATGAAGCGGCTCGCCACCGAGGGCCGGACCGTCTTCGTCTCCTCCCACCTGATGAGCGAGATGGCCGTCACCGCCGACCACCTGGTGGTCATCGGCAAGGGCCGGCTGCTCGCCGACCTGCCGATGCCGGAGTTCATCCGACGCAACTCCCGCTCCGCCATCCGGCTGCGCACCCCGCACCCCGAGCGCCTGCTCGACGCCCTGTCCGGCGTCGGGCTCCGGCCCGAGCCCGGGCCCGGCGGCTCCTACGAGGTGGTCGACGGCGATCTCGCCCGGCTCGGCGACCTGGCCGCGGCGCACGGCGTCGTCCTGCACGAACTCAGCCCGCAGCAGGCCTCGTTGGAGGAGGCGTTCATGCAGATGACGGCCGACTCGGTGGAGTACCACGCGGGCGACGGCCCGGGCCGGGACGCGGCCGGCGCACCCGGCGTCTGGGGCGCCGGCTGGAAGGCGGACGGCGCCCCGCAGACCGCGGCGGCCCGGCAGGAGGAGAACTGAGATGACGTCCTTCCCGGCGATCCTGCGCTCCGAGTGGACGAAGATCCGCAGCGTCCGCTCGACGGTCTGGACGCTCGCGCTGACCTTCGTCGTCACCGTCGGCATCGGCGCGCTGCTGTCCCTGCTCACCAACAACAACTTCGGTGAGTTCCGGCGGGGCGACCAGTCCGTCTTCGACGCCACCGGCACGGCCTTCTCCGGCATCATGCTCGGCGAGCTCGCCATCATCGTCTTCGGCGTGCTGGCCATCGGCAACGAGTACAGCACCGGCATGATCCGGGTCACCCTGGCCGCCGTCCCGCAGCGCGGCACTCTGCTCACCGGCAAGGCGGTGGTGCTCGGCGCGATGGCCCTGGCGGTCTCGGTGGTGACGGCCTTCGTCACCTTCTTCACCGGCCAGGCGCTGCTCGGCTCGCACTCCACCAGCCTCGACCAACCGCACGTGCTGCGCGCGGTGTTCGGCGCCGCGCTGTACCTGACGATGCTGTGCCTGTTCTCGGCCGGCGTCACCACGATGCTGCACAGCCAGACGCTGGCGCTGGGCGTACTGGTCCCGTTCTTCTTCCTGCTCTCGCCGATCCTCTCGGCGGTGCCGAAGGTCAAGACCCTGGCCCACTACTTCCCGGACTACGCGGGCTCGCGGATGCTGCTGGTGTACGAGCAGTACGGCCAGCCGTACGGGCCGTGGGCGGGCTTCGTGATCTGCCTGGCCTGGACGCTCGCCGCCCTGCTCGGCGGCGCGCTGGTGCTCAAGAACCGGGACGCCTAGGGGGCGCGCAGCCGGCTCAGTACCGCGGAGCGCCGCGGCCCCGCAGGACGTTGGAGGCCCGGCGCTCCCGCGCGCCCCAGCAGGCGCGGTGCCAGTGCCGCCGGTCGTCCACGCCCGCGCCGTGCATCGGCCAGGCCACCACGTGGCCCATCCCCGGCGGGATCTCCTGGTCGCAGCCCGGGCACCGGTAGTGCCGCCCGGCCGTCCCGGCGACCGTCTGGACCACCCAGTCGTCGCCTTGGTGGCTCTCGGTGCGGCGCAGCGATCCACCGAGCGGGGAGGCCTGCTCGGCGCTCCCGCTCGGGTCGGCGCTCTTGATCCGGTTGCGGCGCGGCGACACGTCGGACTACCTCTCTTCCGGGGTTTCGGGGCCGTTCCAGCCTACGGCCGGCCACCCCTCCGGCAGGCCACTATCACGGCATCGTCCGACGCTCCCGCGTTTTTGCCGAGATCCACCCGATCTCCGACGAAATCCGGGTTTCCGCGTGCCGTTGGCACATGACATCGGATACCCACAAGGGGAACAGGCGGGGCCCGCAGACCCTGCGCGCACCCGAGGAGGCCCCACCATGACCAAGACCAGCGCCCGCGCCGAGACCCGTCGGCCCGTCGGAGTCCGGCCGCCCGCCCCCGGCCCGGTGCTGACCTCGCCCGCCCCGGTCACGGCCGCGGCGGGCGAGCCGCTGCCCGCGCCGCAGCGGGCGGGCGCGCTCCCGCCGGACACCGCGCCGGTGCGGGTCGGCGCGTTCCTGCTGTCCGCGCAGTTCCCCGGGCAGAGCCACCGCGAGGCGCTGGACCGCACCGTCCGGGCCGCCGTCGAGGCCGAACGCGCGGGCCTGGACAGCGTCTGGCTGGCCGAGCACCACTTCGTCCCGTACGGGGTCTGCCCCAACGCCGCCACGCTGGCCGCGCTGCTGCTCGGCCGCACCCGCCGGATCGGCGTCGGCACGGCGGTCAGCGTGCTCTCCACCGCCCACCCGGTGGCGCTCGGCGAGCAGGCCGCGCTGCTGCACCTCACCTCGGACGGGCGCTTCACGCTCGGGGTGGGCCGCGGCGGCCCCTGGATCGACCTGGACGTGTTCGGCGGCGGCGTGGACGCCTTCGAGAACGGCTTCCCGGAGCGGCTGGACCTGCTGCTGCGCTGGCTGCGCGGCTCCCGGGTCGGCGCGGACGGCCCGCAGTTCGCCTTCCCCGAGGTGGCGGTGGTGCCGCGCGCCACCGAACCGGTGCGCCGGCCGGGACTGGGCAGCTGGCTCGGTCTCGGCGAGCAGTCCGGCCCGGTGCGCTTCCCGCGCCAGCGCCAGGACGTCGAGGGCCTCGGCGAGGGCGTCGGTGAGGAGCTCGACCCGTCCGGGCGGCCGGTGGCCGGCCCGCCGATGGTGGTCGCGTGCACCTCGCCGAGCGGGGTGCGGCTGGCCGCCGAACGCGGCCTGCCGATGCTGCTCGGCATGCACTCCGGCGACGACGACAAGCTGCGCATGCTGGAGCTGTACCGCACCGCCTGGCTGGCCGCCGGGCGCGGCGAGGAGCAGCTGCGCCGGGTGAACCGCCGGCACGTCGCGGCCGGGGTGGCCCAGGTCGACGACCGCACCTCGGCGGCCCGCGCCACCCTGCTGAACGCCATGCCGGGCTGGTTCGAGTACGGGCTCGGCGCCCACCGCACCGTGGACGGCCGGGAGCGCAAGATGCGCGACCCGCGCGAGTACACCGAACTCCTCTGCGACCTGCACGCGGTGGGCACGCCGCGGCAGTGCGCCGACCGGCTGCTGGCCACCGCCGAGCGGACCGGCATCCGCCGCTTCGCGCTGCTCGCGGAGGGCAGCGGCGAGCGCGAGGCGACCCTGCACAACATCGCCCGGCTCGGCTCCGAGGTGCTGCCGCAGCTGGGGTGAGCCCGGGGGTGGAGCGGCCGGGCCCGGTCCGGGCCGCCGCCCCTCCCCCCGCACCGGGGGACGGGGGCGGCCCGACGACCTTCAGGACCGCTAGGGCCGATCAGGACCCAGGGCCCGGGATCGGCGGTGCTGCCGGGTCAGCAGTCCCGCAGTTCCTCGGACTGGTTGAGCAGCTGCTCCCGGACCGAGGTGAAGCGTGCGTGCCGTGCCTCGTTGGCGTCCGACGGCAGGAAGACCGCCACCCGGTGACAGTTCTGGAAGGCCAGCCGCACCCCGAAGTGCCGCTGCAGGGCCCCCCGGATGGCGTCGCTGGCGAGGGCCCGCAGGAGCTGGCCGCGGGCCTGCTCGCTGGGCGGCGGTACCTGGTTGTCGGCGAAGTCGGTACCGTCGACCTTCGCCTGGGCGACCAGCGAGCTGATCAGGTCCCAGGCGTACGGCAGCGAGACGCGGACGCAGTCGACGAATTCCCGCTCGTCGACCTCGCCCCGCTCGGCCTTTTCCAGCAGGGCCGGTGAGACGTCGAGCGACATGGATTCTCCTCTCGCGGTCCACCCGCGCGGCGCCCGGGTGGTCGTGCGTAGTCCAAGCTCACAGTGAGGGTGGGCGGATCGCGCGTGGTGTCCGGAACGCCGTGGAACGGGCGTTTTTGACACCCTGCGAAGGCGGCGGCACCACGGGACGTGACGTCCCGGACACCGACCGCGCTCGGAACAGCGTGGCAGTCAACGGCGGGACGGGCCGGTCATTCCTGTGGATTGCTTTGGAAATACGCGGTGGTGCACCACATTGGCCGGATCCCGTCGGATCGTTCATCTGAAGTCTCCGTCCCCGTTGACAGCGATCCCGCACGCGTGCCGTCACGTACGGTAGCGACCCCAGGGGGTGGGCGCCAGACCGCGACGGGCGGTGCGCGGAATTGCCGAACCTCCATGTTCGCGGGGTTCCCGGTTTCTTCACCCGGTCGTCGTGGAATCGCATCAACTGGCCCCGGTGGGCTAGCGTGGTCGACCGTGCGTCTCGTAATTGCCCGCTGCTCAGTCGACTATGCCGGTCGGCTCTCCGCCCATCTGCCCTCCGCCACCAGGCTCATCCTGGTCAAGGCCGACGGCAGCGTCAGCATCCACGCCGACGACCGCGCCTACAAGCCGCTCAACTGGATGTCCCCGCCGTGCGCGCTCAAGGAGGCGGACGGGGTCTGGACGGTGGTGAACAAGGCCGGCGAGAAGCTCATCATCACGCTGGAGGAGGTGCTGCACGACTCCTCCCACGAACTCGGGGTGGACCCGGGCCTGATCAAGGACGGCGTCGAGGCGCACCTCCAGGAGCTGCTCGCGGACCGGATGGAGGTGCTCGGCGCCGGTTGGTCCCTGATCCGCCGCGAGTACCCCACCGCGATCGGCCCGGTCGACATCCTCTGCCGCGACTCGGACGGCACCACGGTGGCCGTCGAGATCAAGCGCCGCGGTGAGATCGACGGCGTCGAGCAGCTCACCCGCTACCTCGAACTCCTCAACCGGGACCCGCTGTTGGCCCCGGTCAAGGGCATCTTCGCCGCCCAGGAGATCAAGCCCCAGGCCCGCGTGCTGGCCACCGACCGGGGCATCGGCTGCGTGGTGCTGGACTACGACGAGCTGCGCGGCATCGACGACGACAAGCTCAAGCTGTTCTGACCGGTCAGCTCGCGGGCGGCGAGGACGCCGTCGACGACGGACTGGGCGTCCCGGTCGCGGGGCCCGTCGTGGCGGGCGGCGGTGTGGTCGCGGTCGCCGAGGGCGACGTGGTCGACGGCTTCGGCGGGGGCGGCGTACTGGCGCCTCCGCCGGGCTGAGTGCCCCCGGAGTTGCCACCGCCACCGCTGCCACCACCGGCACCACCACTGCCGCCGCTGCCACCACTGCCACCGCCCGGCGGCGGGCCGGACTGCTGGGCCGGCGGCTGCGACTGTCCCGGTGCGGGCGGCTGCGACTGCGACTGCTGCGGCTGCTCGGTGGCCCCCGCGGTCTCGCTCGGCCCACGGCTCGGCTTCTTCGACGCACTCGGCGAGCGCGACGCGCCACCGCTCTGCGACGGCTCCGGGCTGGTCCCGTCCGCCGCCGGACCGCCGCCCGCGTCCGTCCCCGGCGCCCCCGTACCGGTGGCACCGGTGGCGGCGGTCGGGCCGCCGGCGTGCGGCGACGGGAGCGGCCCGCCCTGCCCGCCGTCGGGGTCGTCGAGCCGGGTGTGCGGGTCGTTGCCCGGGTGCTGCTCCGGACCGGTGGCGCTCATCGCCACCGCCGTCCCGAGCGCCCCGAGCGCGAGGACGGCCGCCGACGCGGCGATCACCCGGCGCCTGGTCCCGGAGCGCAGGCTGGACGGCACCTTGGCTATCGCGCGGATGACGGGCCGCCGCACGGGCGCCGGCCCGGGGGTCGCGGCGGGCGCCAGCTGCCGCCCGTCGGCGCGCAGCAGGTCCAGCATCCGGCCGGCTGCCGCGACGCCGCGCTGCTCGCCGGCGGCGGACCGCAGGGTGAGCGCCGTCTCCAGCTCGGCCATCGCCCGGGACGGCTCCTGGACGCAGAACGCGTGCACGCCCGCCTCGTGGTGGAACCAGGCCTGGTCGGTACCGGAGCCCGTCCTGCGGGCCGCCTCCAGCCCCAGGTGCAGGACCCGCTCCCAGGCGCCCCAGCGCAGTGCCAGCGCCAGCGCGGGCGCGGCCGCCCGGGCCAGGCGCACGACCGCGTCGTGCCGGCCGGCCTCCCGGTCCGCGACCAGCACGCCGACCACCACCTCCGCCTCGGCCGCGACCTGCGCCAGCGACACCGAGCTGTGCCCGACCCACCAGGAGAAGTGCTGGGCGGCGCCGTCCAGGCAGCCGCGGGCCGGCCAGTGCGGGGCGAGCAGGTCCAGCACCCCGGCGGTCAGCCGGTGGTGCCCGCCGATGGACACCGCCAGCCCGGCGTCGGCGAGTTCGGCGAGGGCGCTCTCGCCCTGGCCGACGTCGATCAGCGCGGGCAGGTGCGGCGCGGTGGGGCACTCGCCGCCGAGCGCGACGGCGAGCCTCAGGACGGCCTGGGCGGGCTCGCTCAGACCCTCCGCGAGCCGGACGGCGGGTGAGGCGGTCTCGGCGACGGACGGCAGCGGGACGGTGCGGCGCAGCGCGTTCTCGCGGACGGCCGGGTCGGGGTCGTGGACGGGCTCCTCGACCGCGCCGAAGACCCCCATCCGGTCCTCCTCGGCGGCGACCAGCGCGTCCACCGCGACGTCCCGCTGGCGCAGCAGCGCGGCGGCCTGGACGAAGCGCAGCGGCAGTCCCTCGGACTCGAACCAGAGGTCGACCGCCCAGGCCTTCTCCTCGACGTCCAGCGGCCGACCGGCCTGGCGGGCGGCGAGGGCGAGGCAGGCGGAGCGGGAGAGCCCGGCGACCAGGTGGTCCTGCAAGCGGGAGCCGGGCGACAGCGCCGGGCTCCCGGGGGCGACGGAGATCAGGAAGGCGCAGCCGGGGGCGATGGCGAGCAGGCCCTCCAGCTCGGCGCCGGACTGCTCCGCGCCGTCGACGACCACGATCGCGCCGACCTCGGCGAGGTGCACGGCCAGCCGGCCCGGGTCGGGCCGGTAGCCGGGGGCGTGATGGGTGGCCGCGAAGAGGTCCTGGAGCAGGTCGGCGGTGGTGCGGCGGTGCCCGCAGAGCTGGACGACGCCGCCGGGGGCGAGGTCGGCGGCGGCCTCGGCGACGGCCGACAGCAGCGCGCTGCGGCCCGAGCCGGCCTGGCCGACCAGGCGTATCGAGCGGCCCTCGGCGAGCAGGCCGAGGAGTTCGGCGACGTCGGCCTCGCGGTCGAGCAGCGGCAGGTCGGCGGGCCCGGCACCGAGGGCGAGCGGGCCGACCGCGCGGCCGACGCCGCCGACCGGGCCCCGGGCGGGCTCGCTGCGCTCGATCCGGCGCGGGCGGGGCCGCCACTCCTCGGGGCAGGGCCTGACCTCGGAGCCGTCCGGGGCGCCGACGCCGACCAGCAGGGCGCCGGAGACGAGTTCGCCGCCTCGGGTGCGGGCGGCCTCCTGCCGGAACTCCCCGGTTGGCTGTGCCACGTTCTGCTCCGCATCCTGCTCGGCCGCCGGCGCCCCGCGCCGGTCGGCTGACGTCTCGGTCGCGGCCGCGCGCGGGCTGGGGGCAGCTGGCTGAGGCGGCCGTCATCTGACGGGCAGACTCTTGCACATCCGGGCCCGCCCGCGCAGGGGCAGTCCGGTCGGGGGCCGGGCGACGGCCGATCCGGGCCGGGTCGGAGCCGGACGAAGACCGGGCAGGGGACGAACGCGGGCTGGGAACGAGCAAGGGCAGAGGCCGAACGAGGGCAGGGCGGGACAGGCCCTAGAGGGCGATCCCCTGGGCCTCGGTGACGCCGTCCACGGCCAGGATGCGGTGCAGCTTGGTGGCCACCAGCAGCCGCTGGAGCTGGGCCGGGACGGAGCGCAGCACCAGCCGGCGGCCGATCCGGCCGGCCCTGCGGTGGGTGCCCATGATCACGCCGAGGCCGGTGGCGTCCCAGAACTCCAGCCGGGCGAGGTCGAGCACGAGGTCGCCGAGGCCGCCGTCCACGGCCTGGTGCAGCCGGGCACGCGCGTCGGCGGCGGTGCGCACGTCGAGGCGGCCTTCGATGGCCAGCGCCCTGTGGTCGCCGGTGATGCGCATGCTCTCCTCCTTCGCCTGACCGGTCCGGTACGGGGGTGGTCCGACCCGGCCGTGCCGGGTCGGGGGGTGGGGTGTCCATCCGGGCGGGCCGTGGCCCCTCGCCCGGGTCCGGTCGCAGCCTCGTCGTGCTGGGCCGGGTCTCCCTCTTCTGACGGCGAACCAGCAGCGCAGGTTGCTGGTTCCGGCCAGATCTGAAGCAACTTCACTCGTCCGAGGGAATATACGCAGTCAGTCTCCACACCTACGCTCGATTACCGCCCAAATCACCCGTCTGCGGCACCTGGCGTGAGGAAACTCACCCGCCCCCGACCGGGCGGGCCGTACGGTGTTCGGCCGCACGGCCCGCCCGGTCGCCGGGCGTCGTCGTTCACCCGTTCCGGCGGGGGCTCACTTGCCCTCGTACGGGTAGAAGCCGCGGCCGCTCTTGCGGCCGAGGTCGCCGGCGGTGACCATGCGCGCCATGATCTCCGGGGCGGCGAACTTCTCGTCCTGGGTCTCCTCGTAGATGTTGCGGGCGGCGTGCAGCAGGATGTCCACGCCGGTCAGGTCGGCGGTCTCCAGCGGGCCCATCGGGTGGCCGAAGCCGAGGCGGCAGGCGGTGTCGATGTCCTCGGCGGTGGCGACGCCCGACTCGTACAGCTTGGCGGCCTCGACGACCAGTGCGGTGATCAGGCGGGTGGTGACGAAGCCGGCCACGTCCCGGTTGACCACCACGACGTCCTTGCCGACGCCCTCGGCGAAGGCGCGGGCGGCGGCCAGGGTCTCGTCGCTGGTCTTGTAGCCGCGGACCAGCTCGACCAGCTTCATCAGCGGCACCGGCGAGAAGAAGTGCACGCCGACGACCGACTCGGGGCGCCGGGTGGCGGCGGCGATCCGGGTGATCGGGATGGCGGAGGTGTTGGAGGCCAGCACCGCGCCGTCCTTGGCGAGCTTGTCGAGCTCCCGGAAGACGGCCTCCTTGACCTCGAACTGCTCGAACACGGCCTCGACCACGATGTCGGCCTCGGCGACGGCGCCCAGGTCGGTGGTGGTGGTGATCCGGCCCAGCGCGGCCTCGGCGTCCTCGGCGCTCAGCCGGCCCTTGGCGACGAACTTCGCGTAGGAGGCGCGGATGCCCGCGAGACCGCGCTGCAGGGCCTCCTCGGTGACGTCCCGCAGCACCACCGGGTGGCCGGCCTGCGCGGACACCTGGGCGATGCCGGCGCCCATCAGGCCGGCACCGATCACGGCGATCTGCTTGCTGGACGCATTGCTCATGGCTGGGTCTCCCGATGCCGTCGCCGCCCTGGGGCGGGCCCTGAAGGCGGCTCAGGGCAGGGGTCACCGCCGGAGAGCCGCGTCGCTCGTTGCCGGGACTCTAATGCCCAATCCGGCCCCGTGGTGTCAATCGGGAGTGTGATCTGCGCCCGACCTGGTCGGGCGACCCAGACCCGCCGTGACCAGCTGATCAGACCAGCCGATCGGACCATCCGACCGGACCGGATGGCCAGACCATCAGACGGTCAGACGGTCAGACACTCAGCCCGAGGTCCTGCGCCAGGATCGCCGCCTGCACCCGGTTGCGCAGCCCCAGCTTCGCCAGGATCCGGCTGACGTGCGTCTTGGTGGTCGCCTCCGCCATCTCCAGCCGGGCCGCGATCTCCCCGTTGGACAGCCCGGCCCCGATGCAGGCCAGCACCTCCCGCTCACGCGGGGTCAGTCCGGCCACCGCCTCCCTGGCTTCCGGCCCGACCGCCCGGTCCGGCCGGGCGAAGGCGCCGATCAGCCGCCTGGTCACCGAGGGCGCCAGCATGCCGTCCCCGCGCGCCACCGTCCGGACGCCCTCGACCAGGGTGTCCGCCTCCAGGTCCTTGAGCAGGAACCCGGCCGCGCCGGCCCGCAGCGCGCCGTAGACGTACTCGTCCAGGTCGAAGGTGGTCAGCACGAGCACCTGGCCGGCCCCGGCGGCGACCACCTGCCGGGTCGCCGAGACGCCGTCCAGCCGGGGCATCTGCACGTCCATCAGCACCACGTCGGGCCGCAGCTCCAGCGCCAGCCGGACGGCCTCCTCGCCGTCGGCGGCCTGCCCGACCACCTCGATGTCCGGTTCGGCCCGCAGGATCATCACCAGCGCCGCCCGTACCGCCGCCTGGTCCTCGGCCACCAGCACCCGGATCGTCATGCCCCTGCCCCGCTCTCCCGCCCGCGCGGCAGTACCGCGCGCACGCTCCAGTAGTCGTTCCGTGGCCCCGCCTCGAAGCTGCCGCCGAGCAGCCCGGCCCGCTCCGCCATGCCGACCAGCCCGGCCCGGGCGCCGGGCAGTTCGCGGCCCGGGCCGTGCCGGTACGGGCTGTCCACGGCGATCCGCAGTTCCTCGGGGCCGAACTCCATCCGCACGCTGACCAGTCCGGGCCCGGCGTGCTTGAGCGCGTTGGTCAGCGACTCCTGGACGATCCGGTACGCGGCCAGCCGGACCGGCACCGGGACCTCCCCGCGCTCGCCCTGCTCGGCGAGTTCGAAGTCCAGCCCGACGTCCTGACCGGCCGCCCGGGCCTTGGCCAACAGGGCGTCCACGGCGGCCAGGTCGGGCGCCGCGTACGACTCGTCCGCCTCTCCCCCGCCGCTGTCGCGCAGCAGTCCGATCATGCGACGCATTTCGGCCAAACCCTGGACGCTGCTCTCCCGGATCACCGCCAGCACCTCCACCAGCGGGTCGTCCCCGGCCAGCCGACGGCGCCGGGCGACGGACTGCGCGCCGGTCGCGTGGATCGCGATCGCCGACAGGTGGTTGGCCACCACGTCGTGCAACTCCCGTGCCATCCTGGCGCGTTCGGCGACGACGGCCTCACGCCGGTCCATCTCCGAGAGCAGCGCGGTCTGTTCGGCCCGCAGCCGCTCGCTCACCGCCCGGTCGCGGTGCTTGCGGACCACGTCACCGGTCCAGACCGGCGCCAGGTAGATCAGCACGGTGAGCACCACCACCGCCACCGCGTTCGAGGCGTCGCTGTAGATCAGCACCAGGGTGGACAGCACCAGCACCGAGCCCGTGCCGGTCAGGTGCAGGATCCGGGACATCCTCGGGGTGCCGTAGAGCACCGCCGCGTAGAGCAGGTCGGTGTACATCAGGCTGGTCGCCAGCAGGGCGCCGGTGAAGATGCTGTACCCGAAGGCGAGCCCGCCCAGCGTCGTGGTGAGCACCGGCCTGGTCCGGCGGAACAGCTCCAGCACCGCCATCACCAGCAGCGACGGCACCACCGCCCAGCGCGGGATCCGCGACGAGTTGTCGTAGACCTGGAGCGCGATCAGCAGCGCTCCGCCGAGCAGACCGAGCAGGGCGATCCCCCGGTCCTCCTGGCGCGGGGTGAGGGTCGGTCTCAGCACACCCCCATCTCACCATCCCCGGGCGCCGGGCGGCTCCCGTCCCCGGAGGAGCAGCCGTACATCGAAAGGTGCAGGCCGGGACGGCACCCGGCGACGACGACGCGGCCACGCCCGCGCGCCAGGCTGGAGGCACCGCCGACCGCCCGGGAGCACAACGTGATCGTCACCCTCATCGTCGCGGCCGAGATCTCCTTCTGGATCCTGCTCGGCCTCGGTCTCGCCGCCCGCTACCTGCTGCGGTGGCGCCGCACCAGCACCGCCCTGCTGGTCGGCCTGCCGGTGGTGGACCTCACCCTGTACGCGCTCACCGTGCTCGACCTGCGCGGCGGCGCCGCCGCGAGCTGGACGCACGCCCTCGCGGCGAGCTACGCGGGCTTCTCCATCGGGTACGGGCCCTCCCTGGTCCGCTGGGCCGACCGGCACTTCATGTACCGCTTCGCCGGCGGCCCCAAGCCGCCGCGCTCACCGAAGTACGGTGCGGAGCGGTCCCGGTACGAGTGGCAGATCTGCCGCCGCACGGTGGTCTCGGCCGTGATCACGCTGAGCCTGATCACCCTGCTGGTGCCGCTGTCGGGAGGCTCCGCGCACTTCGGCACCTTCCTCCAGTGGTACCTCAAGCTGGGCATCGCCGCCGTGGTCAACGTGGTCATCGCCGTCAGCTACACGCTCTGGCCCAAGCAGCCGCCGGCCGGCGAGCAGGGCGCGCACGCCCCGATCGCCGAGCAGCCCGTCGCCGGCGTCCCGGAGAAGCGGCTCTGAGTGACTCGCCCTAGCGGTTCTCGCCCGGCACCCAGAGCACGTCGCCGCGCTCCTTGTTGGCCGCCCGGGCCAGGATGAACAGCAGGTCGGAGAGCCGGTTGAGGTACTTCGCGGTCAGCGGGTTGACGCTGTCCCCGTGCTCCGCGATCGCCGCCCAGGTGGCCCGCTCGGCCCGCCGCACCACCGTGCAGGCCAGGTGCAGGTAGGCCGCGCCGGGCGTACCGCCGGGCAGGATGAAGCTGCGCAGCTTCTCCAACTGCTCCAGGTAGTGGTCGCAGTCCCCCTCCAGCCGGTCGATGTACGACGGCAGCACCCGCAGCGGCGGGTACTTCGGGTCCTCGACCACCGGCGTGGACAGGTCCGCGCCGACGTCGAACAGGTCGTTCTGGATCCGGACGAGCACCGTGACGATGTCCTCGGGCAGCGATCCGGCCGCGACGGCCACCCCGATCGCCGCGTTCGCCTCGTTGGTGTCGGCGTACGCCGCCAGGCGGGGATCGGTCTTGGTGGTCCGGCTCATGTCGCCGAGCGCGGTGGTGCCGTCGTCGCCGGTACGGGTGTAGATGCGCGTCAGATTCACCATGCGGCCAGCGTAGCCGGACGGGTTAGGCGGCGTTAACCCCGAGCGGGGATCAGCCCGGCGGCCGGGGGTGCCCCCACCCCGAGGGTCCGTCGCTACGCGACGTTCACCTCCCCCAGCCTCCGGCCGGGGGTACCCCCACCCCGAGGGTCCGTCGCTACGCGACGTTGACCCTCTGCCCGGGTGGGGCGGCCTCCAGCCAGGCGAGGAAGCCGGTGAGCGCGTCCTCGCTCATCGCCAGCTCCAGCGGCTCCCCGTTGTGCAGGCAGCGCAGCACCACCGAGCCGGAGAGCAGGGCGAGCTCCTCCTGGCCCTCCGGGTAGCGCCGGCCGAGCACCTCGATCTCCCGGCGCGGCAGCACCCTGCGCGGGCGCGGGGCGTACGAGAAGACCCGGAACCACTCGATCGAGTCACCGCTGTAGCGGCCGATACCAAAAACCCACCCCTTGCCGTCGGTCTGGGGGACCGGGGCCGAGGTGGGTTTGCCGTTCTCGTCGAGGTCGGGCTGCGTCGAGGCGTCGGCGGGCATTTTGAGTCGGTAACTGCAGTCGAACGTGCCGCCGACCCGCTGGATCAGGCGGCGTCGTACCGCGAACGCCACCAGGCCGATCACACCCAGCGCCACGACCGCCGCACACACCACAAGCGCGAGGACCATGCTCACCTACCTCCTCGCTACCCGCGTTCCCCGTATCGGTCGTATCAAGCGACCGCGTTGACCTACCAACTACGACGACAGTCCCGGGGTCACGCTCACGCGTCCCCGGGACCGTCGGTCGACCCCGCTGAACCGGGGTCTCGGCGCACTCAGACGTGGGCCTTGAGGCCGCGCGCCGCGAACAGGCGGACCTCGGCGCGCCGCTCGGCGTGCTCGTCCAGGCCCGACTTGGCCTGCTCCAGCGCGCGCTCGGCGCGGGCGACGTCGATCTCGTCCGCCAGCTCGGCGATCTCCGCGAGCAGAGACAGCTTGTTGTCGGCGAAGGAGATGAAGCCGCCGTGCACCGCGGCGATCACGGTGCCGCCGTCCGTCGTGCGGATGGTGACCGGACCGGTCTCCAGCACACTCAGCACCGGGGTGTGACCCGGCATGATGCCGGTGTCGCCGGAGGCCGTACGGGCGACGACGATGGTGGCCGCACCGGACCACACCTTGCGGTCGGCTGCGACCAGCTCGACGTGCAGCTCAGCCAACGTGGGCTCCTAGGCTCATGCAACCCCCGATTACTCGGGAGTTTCGGTAAGAATAACGGCCGCGCGCCCCCGGCATGAAACCGGCGGCACGGATTTGACCGGAATCACAGCCGATGCGACGCGAGGGGTGGTCCCGGGCTCGGGGCCACCCCTCACGGTCACTCAGCTGCTACCGGCCGCGATTACTTCTTCGCCAGCTCGGCGGCGTTCTTCTCGAGGTCCTCGATGCCACCGCACATGAAGAAGGCCTGCTCCGGGACGGAGTCGTACTTGCCGTCGGCGATCGAGTTGAAGGCCTCGATGGTCTCCGACAGCGGCACGGTCGAACCCTCGACACCGGTGAACTGCTTCGCCACGTAGGTGTTCTGCGAGAGGAAGCGCTCGATGCGACGGGCCCGGTGGACCGTGATCTTGTCCTCCTCCGACAGCTCGTCCATGCCGAGGATGGCGATGATGTCCTGGAGGTCCTTGTACTTCTGCAGGATCCCCTTGATACGGAGGGCCGTGTCGTAGTGGGTCTGCGCGATGTACCGCGGGTCGAGGATGCGGGACGTGGAGTCCAGCGGGTCGACGGCCGGGTAGATGCCCTTCTCCGAGATCGGGCGCGACAGAACGGTCGTCGCGTCCAGGTGGGCGAAGGTGGTGGCCGGGGCCGGGTCGGTCAGGTCGTCCGCGGGGACGTAGATCGCCTGCATCGAGGTGATCGAGTGACCGCGGGTCGAGGTGATGCGCTCCTGGAGGAGGCCCATCTCGTCGGCCAGGTTCGGCTGGTAGCCCACCGCGGAGGGCATGCGGCCGAGCAGGGTCGACACCTCGGAACCGGCCTGGGTGAACCGGAAGATGTTGTCGATGAAGAGGAGCACGTCCTGCTTCTCGACGTCACGGAAGTACTCCGCCATGGTCAGCGCGGAGAGCGCGACGCGCAGACGGGTGCCCGGCGGCTCGTCCATCTGGCCGAAGACCAGCGCGGTCTTGTCCAGAACGCCCGAGTCGACCATCTCGTCGATGAGGTCGTTGCCCTCACGGGTGCGCTCGCCGACGCCGGCGAACACCGACACACCACCGAAGTTCTCGGCGACGCGGTAGATCATCTCCTGGATCAGAACGGTCTTGCCGACACCGGCACCACCGAACAGACCGATCTTGCCACCCTGGACGTACGGGGTGAGGAGGTCGATGACCTTGATGCCGGTCTCGAACATCTCGGTCTTGGACTCGAGGTCCTTGAACTCCGGCGCCTTGCGGTGGATCGGCCAGCGGACCTCGACCTGCTGGTTGAACTCCTTCTGGTCCACGTTCAGCACGTCGCCGAGGGCGTTGAAGACCTTGCCCTTGGTGATCTGGCCGACGGGCACCGAGATGGCGGCACCGGTGTCGGTGACCTGGGTGCCACGGACCAGACCGTCGGTCGGCTGCATCGAGATGCCGCGGACCATGCCGTCGCCCAGGTGCTGGGCGACCTCGAGGGTCAGGGTCTTCTTGCCCGAGCCGTCGGGGTTCTCCACCTCGACGTGCAGGGCGTTGAACATGTTCGGAATGGCGTCGACGGGGAACTCCACGTCGACGACCGGGCCGATGACCCGCGCGACGCGGCCCGTCGCCGTGGTCGGCTCAACAGTGGTGGTCATTCTCATTCGCTCCCGCGGCTAGCGTCGGCGAGGGCGTTGGCACCGCCGACGATCTCGCTGATTTCCTGGGTGATCTCGGCCTGACGGGCCGAGTTGGCAAGCCGCGTGAGCGACTTGATGAGCTCGCCGGCGTTGTCCGTCGCGCTCTTCATCGCGCGGCGGCGGGCGGCGTGCTCGGAGGCGGCCGACTGCAGCAGCGCGTTGTAGATCCGGCTCTCGACGTACCGCGGCAGCAGCGCGTCGAGGACGCCCTCCGCCGACGGCTCGAAGTCGTACAGCGGGAAGATCTCGGCCTTGGCCGACGTCTGGTCGCTGAGCTGGACCTCGTCCAGCTTCAGCGGCAGCAGTCGGGCGTCCACCGCGTCCTGCGTCAGCATCGACACGAACTCGGTCGAGACCACGTGGAGTTCGTCCACGCCGCCGGTCTCGGCCGTGAAGGCCTCGATCAGCTCGCCCGCGACCGTCTTCGCGTCACCGTAGGTCGGCTTGTCCGAGAAGCCCGTCCACGAGTTCCCGACCGCCAGGTCACGGAAGGTGTAGTACGACAGACCCTTCCGACCGACGATGTAGGTCACCACGTCCTTGCCCTCGCCGCGCAGGCGCTCGGTGAGCGCCAGCGCCGCCTTGATGGCGTTGGACGAGTAACCGCCCGCCAGGCCGCGGTCCGCCGTGATCAGCAGGACGGCGGCACGCGTGGCGTTCGGGTTCTCGGTGGTGAGCGGGTGCTTGGCGTTGGACCGGGTGGCCACCGCCGTCACCGCCCGGGTGAGCTCATCGGCGTACGGGGCGGAGGCGGCCACCGCGCGCTGCGCCTTGCCGATGCGCGCCGCGGAGATCATCTCCATCGCCTTGGTGATCTTCTTCGTCGCGGTGACAGAGCGGATCCGGCGCTTGTAGACCCGAAGCTGTGCTCCCATGGGTCGTTACGTCCTTTCCCTCGCTACCGGACTCAGGCCTGCTCGGAGAGCAGCTTGCCGTCGGCGGTCTGGTACCCCTGCTTGAAGGCGTCGATGGCCGTGGTCAGCGCGTCGACGGTGCCCTCGGCGAGCAGACCGGTCTCGACGATGCCCGCGAGCAGGTCCTTGTGCTGGAGGCGCACGTGGTCCAGGAACTCGCGCTCGAAGCGGCGGATCTCGGCGACCGGGACGTCGTCCAGCTTGCCGGTGGTGCCGGCCCAGATGGAGACGACCTGCTCCTCGACCGGGAACGGCTGGTACTGGCCCTGCTTCAGCAGCTCGACCATGCGCGCACCGCGCGCCAGCTGGGCCTTGGAGGCCGCGTCCAGGTCGGAACCGAAGCCGGCGAAGGCCTCCAGCTCGCGGTACTGGGCGAGGTCCAGACGCAGACGGCCGGCGACCGAGCGCATGGCCTTGATCTGGGCGGAGCCACCGACGCGGGAGACCGAGATGCCGACGTTCACGGCCGGGCGGATGCCGGCGTTGAACAGGTCGGACTCCAGGAAGCACTGGCCGTCGGTGATGGAGATGACGTTGGTCGGGATGTACGCCGAGACGTCGTTGGCCTTGGTCTCGATGATCGGCAGACCGGTCATCGAGCCGCCGCCCAGGGCGTCGTTCAGCTTGGCGCAGCGCTCCAGCAGGCGGGAGTGCAGGTAGAAGACGTCGCCCGGGTAGGCCTCGCGGCCCGGCGGACGGCGCAGCAGCAGCGACACGGAGCGGTAGGCCTCGGCCTGCTTCGACAGGTCGTCGAAGATGATCAGGACGTGCTTGCCGTCGTACATCCACTCCTGGCCGATGGCCGAACCGGTGTACGGGGCGAGGTACTTGAAGCCGGCCGGGTCGGAGGCGGGAGCAGCCACGATGGTGGTGTACTCCAGCGCGCCGGCCTCCTCCAGGGCGCCGCGGACGGACGCGATGGTGGAGCCCTTCTGGCCCACGGCGACGTAGATGCAGCGGACCTGCTTCTCCGGGTCGCCCGAGCGCCAGTTGTCGCGCTGGTTGATGATCGTGTCGACGGCCACCGCGGTCTTGCCGGTCTGGCGGTCACCGATGATCAGCTGACGCTGGCCACGGCCGATCGGGGTCATCGAGTCGATGGCCTTGATGCCGGTCTGCAGCGGCTGCTTGACCGACTTGCGGGCCATGACGCCGGGGGCCTGCAGCTCCAGGGCACGACGGCCGGTGGAGGCGATGTCACCCAGACCGTCGATCGGGTTGCCCAGCGGGTCCACGACGCGGCCGAGGTAGCCGTCGCCGACCGGAACCGAGAGGACCTCGCCGGTGCGGCGCACGGTCTGGCCCTCTTCGATGCCACCGAACTCGCCGAGGATGACGACACCGATCTCGCGGGTGTCGAGGTTCAGCGCGAGGCCGAGCGTGCCGTCCTCGAACCTCAGCAGCTCGTTCGCCATGACCGAGGGCAGGCCCTCGACATGCGCGATGCCGTCCGCCGCGTCAGTGACCGTGCCGACCTCTTCCACAGAAGCGGCGTCCGGCTGGTACGACTGGACAAAGTCGGCCAGCGCGTCCCGGATCTCCTCCGGACGGATCGTAAGCTCCGCCATCAGGCTTCCCTGCTCTCCTAGTTTGCGATCCTCGGCCCGCCATTGAGGGCCGCAAGTATTCGACTCTCGGCCGGGTCTGCCGAACCGGCCGTCCGATGTGCCGGCTCCTTGGGGAGCCGGTTTCCCGACCGAGGGTCGGATGTGCTGCTGCTTCGGTGCTCAGCCTTCGAGCGACTGGCGAGCGCCTTCGAGGCGGCTCGACACGGTGCCGTCGATGATCTCGTCGCCGACCTGCACCCGGACACCGCCGACGACCTCGGGGTCGACATCGATGTTCAGGTGGACCTGGCGGCCGTACATCCGGGCCAGAGCACCGGACAGGCGCTCCTTCTGGGTGTCCGACAGCGGCACCGCGGTGGTGACCAGGGCCACCACGCGGCCGCGGCGCGCGGCGGCGAGCTTCGAGTAGGACTCCAGGCCCTGCTCCAGGCTACGGCCACGCGGCGCGTTGACGATGGCCGTGACCAGCCGGACGGTGCCCGCGTGGGCGCGGCCGCCGAGCAGCTTGTTGATCAGCGCGGCCTTCGGGGCGATGCCGGCCTTCGGCTCGGTCAGCGCGGCGCGCAGCTCGTGCGAGCCGCTCACCACCCGGCTGAACCGGAACAGCTCGTCCTCGACGTCGTCCAGGGCACCTGCCCTGTCCGCCGCGATGACCTCGGCGTACGCGGCCAGCTCCTCGGTCCCGTCCACCAGGTCGCGCGAGCCCGACCAGCGGGAGCGGACCAGACCGGAGACGAGGTCGACGGTCTCGCCGGAGACCTGACCGGTCAGCAGCGAGGAGACCAGCTGGGCCTTGTCCTGACCCGACCGGGACGGGTCGGTCAGGACACGGCGCAGCGACACCTCACGGTCCAGCACGGCCGTGACGGCGGTGAGCTCCTCGGCGAGCTTGGCCGCGTCCACCGAGGTGGAGTCGGTCAGGCTCTCCAGGTTCTGCCGGCCGGCGGCGAGGGCCTCGCGGCTGGCGCCGATCACTTGGCCGCACCCTGAGCAACGGCGGCCTTGGCCTCCAGCTCGTCCAGGAAACGGTCGATCACGCCGCTCTGCCGAGCGCTGTCCTCAAGGGACTCACCCACGATGCGGGAAGCCAGCTGGGAGGCCAGCGAACCCACGTCCTGGCGCAGGACGGCGGTCGCCTGCTTCTTGTCGGCCTCGATCTGCGCGTGGCCGGCGGCGACGATGGCCTCGCGCTGACGCTGGCCCTCCTCGCGCATCTCGGTGAGCTGGGCAGCGCCCTGCTCGCGAGCCTGCTCGACGATGCGGGCAGCCTCGTGACGCGCCTCGGCGAGCTCGGCGCGGTACTGCTCAAGCAGGGCCTGAGCCTCGGCCTGGGCGGCCTCGGCGCGCTCCATGCCGCCTTCGATGGCGTCCCGACGCTCCGACAGCACCTTCTCGATGCTGGGGAGGAGCTTCTTGCCGAGCAGGCCGAAGACGATGAAGAAGCAGAGCAGGCCGATGATGATCTCGGGCCACGCGGGCAGGAGAGGATTCATGATCTCCTCCGTCTCCGCAAGCTGAGCCACGACGCTCATATCTGGACCTTCCTCGAAGGGTCTACGCCGGGGATTACTTGGGGCCCTGGCCGAAGACGAACGGCATGACGATGCCGATGAGGGCGAGCGCCTCGGTCAGCGCGAAGCCGATGAACATGTTGGAGCGGATCAGGCCGGCAGCCTCGGGCTGGCGGGCCATCGCCTGCACACCGTTACCGAAGATGAGACCGACACCGATGCCGGGGCCGATCGCGGCGAGGCCGTAACCGATCGAAGCGACGGAACCGTAGACGCCGACCTCAGCGAGCATGCTCATTGCAGTGTGTCCTTTGCGGGGATGGTGTACCGGTGGTGATTGGCCACCGGGCGTTCCGGGAGTGGTTCAGGAGGGCCGGGGCCCCCTGGCTCAGTGCGCCTCTTCGAGGGCACCGGCGATGTAGCTGCTGGCGAGCATCACGAAGATGTAGGCCTGCAGGAACTGGACCAGCAGCTCGAAGGCGGTCAGGCCGACGGCGACGACGAACGAGGCCGAGCCGTAGAGCGCACCCAGGGTCGGGCTGAGCAGGTACCAGGAGGCAACGGAGAACATCACGACCAGCAGGTGGCCCGCGAACATGTTCGCGAAGGCTCGGACCGCGAGCGTGAAGGGGCGCACGAAGATGTTCGAGAAGAACTCGATCGGCACCAGGATGAACATGACCCAGCCGGGGATGCCCGAGGGCCAGCAGAGGTTCTTGAGACCGCCGACGAAGCCGTGCTTCTTGAAGGTCAGCGTCATGTAGGTGATCCACACGACCGCCGCGAGGCCGGCCGGGAACGCGATCGCCGCCGTCACGGGGAACTGTGCGAACGGGATGATCGACATGATGTTCATCAACCAGATGAAGAAGAACATCGAGACGAGCATCGGGACGTACTTCTCGCCCTTCTTGCCGATCGTCTCCAGCACGATGGAGCGCTTGACGAAGTCGTAGCCGATCTCGCCGACCAGCTGCAGCTTGCCGGGGACCAGGCGCGGCTTGGCGAAGGCGGCCCAGAAGAAGACGACGACCAGGAGCGCAACGATGACCGACAGCAGCATCGGCTTGTTGAACTCGATGCTGCCGATCGAGAAGATCGGCTTGAACTGGAACTCGTTCAGACCCGGGGCCGGGAAGCCGCAGCCAGCGTCCCCGAAGTGGCAACTGCCTGAGGCGAGGAACGTGAGCTGATCAGCACTCACCACGGACTCCTTCGTCGTGACGCATGGTTACGGCAACCTCGGTGTGTCGGCGTGGCCTGCGGCCACGGAGCGGCACTGAAACTTGATGGGTTTCTCGCGGATCCCGCGCGCCGGTGCGCCGCACCACAGCGGGATCATCGAAGACTGCGCGGATTCGGGGGGCGATCCGTCCGCTGTTCGGACAGACCTGGCCGCTTCCCGTACTCCGTTGTTGCGACGGACGATAGCAGTCCGTCAGTGCGGCATAAACACCGCCCCCCTCGTTGGGGGGACAGTCGGGCCTCGTCACTGTTGACGCCCCGAGTCGGAAGGCTTGTCACCCTTCTTTTCCGAGGCGTCGGGGTCGACGTAGAAGGTCTTGGCCTTCAGCGCGCCACGCACCTGGAACCCCGTCCAGATCAGCGCGCAGCCGAGCAGCGTGAAGGCGAAGGCCTGCCGGTTGAAGAGCCCGGTGTCCTTGAAGACGGCCAGGACGATGCCGACCAGCAGGATCTGCGTGGTGTACACCAGGAGCGCCGCGGCCATCATGATCTGCGGGTTCGACCTGGTCAGGCGGTCGAGCGCGACCTGGCCGGAACTGAAGAAGGCCATCACCAGCAGCGCGCCGAAGAGGGCGCCGAGCAGCCCCTTCCCGCCGGCGACGGCGAACGAGATCGCCATGGCGATGATCCCGGCGGCCGCAGTGGGAATCGCGGCGCCTCGGAGGATCCGGGCGTCGGTGGACGGCATGTCGGCAGCTCCGGCGGCATGTCGATGAGACGGGGGGACGGGGCACAGAAGGTGGTGGGTGACACCGGACCGAGAGGCCGCCGCCCGGGCCGCCCGCTGGAGCGGCGGGCCCGTCGAGGGAGACCGACCAGGGACGGAAGTCCTCCACCTGTCAGGTCTTTCGGCGTGTTCTCGGTACTCGTGAACGGTATCACAAACTATTTGATGAGAGCTTTACCATGAATGTGTGGCACCTGTCACACCGACGGCGCAACGGTACAGCCGAACGGGTGAGGCCATCCGACGGAACATCAACTGCCTTGCTAGCGGCGGCCGGTGGTCCGGCCGTGGTCGTCGAGCGCGGAGGCTCCCCGGTCGGCTTCACCGAGAAGTTGCTTGTCCTTTGCCGACAGTTCGGCCATGGGGGCGGGCGGACGGCGCCGGTAGCGCGGCGGGACGAAGGCCTGCACCGCCTTCGGCGCGCGCGGCCGGAACTGCGGCGTCAGCAGCACCACCAGGCCGACCAGGCAGAGCCCGGCGAGCGTCAGCACCACCGTGCGGCCGGTGTTGGTGACCGAGAAGGCCACCGTGCCGAAGGCGATCAGCGCGGCCCAGAAGTACATGATCAGGACCGCACGGCTGTGCGAGTGCCCGACCTGGAGCAGCCGGTGGTGCAGGTGGCGCTTGTCCGCGGCGAACGGCGACTGGCCGGCCCAGGTGCGGCGCACCACCGCGAGCAGCAGGTCCGCCAGCGGCAGCGCGATGACCGTCAGCGGCAGCAGCAGCGGGATGTAGATCGGCACCAGGGCGTGCACGGTCGCGGTCTGCGAACCGGTCTCGCTGCTGATCAGGTCCGGGTCGACGCGGCCGGTGATGGAGATCGCGGCCACGGCCAGCATCAGGCCCAGCATCATCGAGCCGGAGTCGCCCATGAAGATTCGCGCGGGGTGCATGTTGTGCGCCAGGAAGCCCAGGCACATGCCGATCAGCAGCACGCTGAACAGCACCGCGGGCGCCGCGTCGGTGATCGTGTAGCCGTACCAGAGCCGGTAGCTGTACAGGAAGAACGCCATCGCGGCGATGCAGACCATGCCGCCCGCCAGGCCGTCCAGGCCGTCGATGAAGTTCACCGCGTTGACCATGACGACGACCAGGGTGACCGAGATGACCATGCCCTGGGTGGGGCTCACCGCGACCGCGCCGACACCGGGCACCGGGAGGGTGATCACCGTGACGCCCTGCCAGACCATCACACCGGCGGCGATCATCTGGCCGCCGAGCTTCACCAGCGCGTCCACGCCCCACTTGTCGTCGAGCACCCCGAGCAGCCACATGATCCCGGCGCCGGACAGCAGCGCGCGGATGTCGGTGCCCTGGGAGAACACCTTGCTCAGGTTGTCCAGCTGCGAGGCGACCAGGATGCCCGCGCACAGCCCGCCGAACATGGCGATCCCGCCGAGCCGCGGCGTCGGCTCGCGGTGCACGTCCCGGGCGCGGACCGGCGGCATGGCGCCGGCCGCGATGGCGAACTTCCGGACCGGGCCGGTCAACAGGTAGGTGACGGCGGCGGTGCAGAACAGCACCAGCAGATACTCACGCACCACCGGCCTCCTGCGTCACTGTCCAACGGGGAGGTACCGAAGGTACTCCCCTGCGTTCCCGGGGTTCGAGGTGCGTCGCCACGCCCCACACCTTATTGAGTCGGACGCTCAAGGCACGCATCGCGGTTCGCTCTCCCGGGTAGGAGATCCGAATATCCGTCGACGAGGCTCTCGTCACCGTCGGTCGGCGAAGGACAGGGCCAGCTCCCGGACCCGGTTCGCCACCCGCGCGCCCGTGCCCCCGGCGAGCGCCTGAGCGATCAGCCCGGCGAGCTCGGCGAGTTCCGCCTCGCCCATCCCCTGGCTGGTCACCGTGCCGGTGCCCAGCCGGATCCCGGAGGCCTCGGCCGCCGGAGCCGGGTCGAAGGGCAGCGCGCACTTGCCGAGCAGCAGTCCGGCCACGGCGCAGCGCCGCTCGGCCTCCGCGCCGGTGACGCCCAGCGGGCTCACGTCCGCCGTCACCAGGTGGGTGTCGGTGCCGCCGGTCAGCAGGCGCATCCCGGCCGCCGCGAGCCCTGTCGCCAGCACCCGCGCCCCGTCCACCGTCCGCTGCGCGTACGCCCGGTAGCCGGGCGTCGCCGCCTCGGCCAGTGCCACCGCCTTGCCGGCCACCTCGTTCATCGCCGCCCCGCCCTGGCTGAACGGGAACACCGCCCGGTCGATCCGCTCGGCCAGCTCCGCGGTGGACAGCAGCAGGCCCCCGCGCGGGCCGCGCAGCAGCTTGTGGGTGGCCGCCACGGTGACGTCCGCGTACGGCACCGGGGAGGGCGCCACGCCGGCCGCGACCAGGCCGGCGGTCTGGGCGACCGAGGCGATCAGGTAGGCGTCCACCTCGTCGGCGATCTCCCGGAAGGCGGCCCAGTCCGGGTGCCGGGGGTGCGAGATCGAGCCCGCCACGATCGCCTTCGGGCGGTGCTCGCGGGCCAGGTCGCGCACCTGGTCGAGGTCGATCAGGCCGTCGGCCTCGCGCACCCCGTACCCGGTGAAGGCGAACCAGCGGCCGGAGAAGTTCGCCCGCGAGCCGCAGCTGAGGTGGCCGCCGTGCTCCAGCGACATCGCCAGCACCCCGTCGCCGGGCCGCAGCAGCGCCGCGTACGCCGCCAGCATCGCCGAAGTCGCCGACCGGGGCTGGACGTTGGCGTGCGGGGCGGCGAACAGCTCACGGGCCCGGTCGATCGCCAGCAGCTCGGCGGCGTCCGCGAGGGCGCAGCCGGTGTGGTGCCGGCGGCCCGGGTAGCCCTCGGCGTACTTGTCGATCAGCGGCCCGCTCAGCGCCGCCAGGACGGCCGGGGAGGTCAGGTTCTCCCCCGCCAGCAGCTGGACCGTCTCGGCCCGCCGCTCGGCCTCGGCCGCCAGCAGGTCGGCCACCTGCGGATCGGCCCGGTGCAGTGCCTCGGAGGCCCACGGGCGCCCTCTGGTCGCGGTCGGGCCGGTCGGGGCGTCGGTGACGGTCATGGCGGGGCTCCGGGGCGGCGTGGGGGCGCCTCCCGGCGTGGGGGCCGGGAAGGGTGGGTTCCTCCAGCGTAGGACCGGCCGGGCCGGGCGGCTCGTCGGCGCGGGGCCATTCGGCGCTCGGCCGCCGCGGGCCGTCCCCGGGCCGCCGGGGGGCCTTCGGGCCGCTCGCGGCGCGGGTGGTCAGCGCAGCGCGGGCACGCCGGTGAGCGCGGTGACCACCGGGTCGACCGCGTGGAATATCTCCTCGCCGCAGTTGCGGAACATGCCGATCGGGGCCCCGTACGGGTCGTCCAGTTCGTCGGACTCCGGGGTGGCGGCGAGCAGCCAGCCGCGCAGCGCGGCGGCCGCCCGGACCAGGGCGCGGGCGCGCTCGGTGACGTCGGCGCCGCGGCGCGGGTCGGGCAGGGTGCCCGGGTCGATCGTCCGCACCAGGCGGGTGAACTCCTTCAGGGTGAAGGTGCGCAGCCCCGCCTCGTGGCCCATCGAGATGACCTGGGCGCGGTGGTCCAGGGTCGCGGTGAGCACCAGGTCGGCCTCGACCACGTGCTCGTCCAGCAGCTCGCGGCCGGTGAAGCCGCCGCTGTCGGCGCCGTACTCGTCCAGGACGGTCACGGCGTGGTCCTCCATCGGCGCGCCCACGTGGCCCCAGGTGCCGGCGCTCTCCACCAGGATCCGGCCGGCCACCCGGGGGCTGAGCCGGGTGTCCAGCTCACGCCGGGTGAGCCGCTCGGCGATCGGCGAGCGGCAGATGTTGCCGGTGCAGACGAACAGGATCCGGAAGTGGTCCAGCGGCCTGGGGCCCACACTCAGGTACGGCGCTATGCCGGGCCCGGCATGGAGCGAGGCGATGGGCGTCAACTGCCGGCCTCCAGGTCGGGGACGACCTCCCTCAGCTGCTCGACGCTGATCGCGCCCGCCCGCAGCAGGACCGGGACCTTGCCCGTGACGTCGACGATGGACGAGGCGGTCGCGTGGTCCGCCTGTCCGCCGTCCAGGTAGACCGAGATGGCGTCGCCGAGCTGCGCCTGCGCCTCGTCGCAGGTGGCCGGGGACGGGCCGCCGGTCTTGTTGGCGCTGGACACGGCCAGCGGGCCGGTGGCGTTCAGCAGCTCGATGGCGACCGGGTGCAGCGGCATCCGGACGGCGACGGTGCCGCGGGTCTCGCCGAGGTCCCAGCGCAGCGAGGGCTGGTGCTTGGCGACCAGGGTGAGCCCGCCCGGCCAGAACGCGTCGACCAGCTCCCAGGCCTGCTCGGAGAAGTCGGTGACCAGGCCGTGCAGGGTGGTCGGCGAGCCGACCAGCACGGGCGAGGGCATGTTGCGGCCGCGGCCCTTGGCGGCCAGCAGGTCGCCGACGGCCTCCGGCGAGAAGGCGTCCGCGCCGACCCCGTACAGGGTGTCGGTGGGCAGCACGACGAGTTCGCCCCGGCGAATGGCCGAGGCGGCCTCGCGCAGGCCGGTGGCGCGGTCCCCGGCGTCGGCACAGTCGTAACGGCGGCTCATCGGTGCGGTCCCCTTCCGGAATGGCTCATCACAGCGTTCACAGCACGGTCTTCACGGCGCGGCCGGGCGAGCGGCGCTGCCGCGGCCCGGCTGGTCACAACGACGCCCTGCGGGCTGTCGTGAAGCGCGGTCGGTTGTTCAGGTCGCGGTGGTCGGCGGTGTCCGTCCAGCCGCGTTCCTCGTTGAAGATCCACGGGACCTGCCCGCCCTGCTGGTCGGCGTGCTCGATCACCACCGCGCCGCCGGGGCGCAGCAGCCGGGCGGCCACCCGCTCGATGCCGCGGATGGTGTCCAGGCCGTCCTCGCCGGAGAACAGCGACATCTGCGGGTCGTGGTCGCGGGCCTCCGGGGCGACGTACTCCCACTCGGTGAGCGGGATGTACGGCGGGTTGGAGATCACCAGGTCGAAGCGGCCGTCCCAGGAGCGGTCGTCGGCGAAGGCCCGGGTGGCGTCACCGGCGTGCAGGGTGACCCGGGCGCGGTCGGGGCTGGCCTCGATGTTGCGCCGGGTGTACTGCAGCGCGCCCTCGTCGAGTTCGAAGGCGTGCACGGTCGAGCGCGGCAGCTCCTGGGCCAGGGCGAGCGCGATGGCGCCGGAGCCGGAGCACAGGTCGACGACCAGCGGCTCGGCCACGTCCATGTCGCGGACGGCGTCTATGGCCCACTCGACGACCGTCTCGGTCTCCGGCCGGGGCACGAACACCCCGGGGCCGACCTCCAGTTCGAGGTAGCGGAAGAACGCCCGCCCGGTGATGTGCTGGAGCGGTTCGCGCGCCTCGCGGCGGGAGACGGCCTCCCAGTAGCGGGCGTCGAAGTCGGCGTCCTTCACCGAGTGCAGCTGGCTGCGCTTGACGTTGTGGACGTAGGCGGCGAGTTCCTCCGCGTCGAAGCGCGGCGACGGCACGCCGGCCGCGGCCAACCGCTGGGTGGCCTGGGCCACCTCGGCGAGCAGCAGGTTCATCCGTACGACCTCTTGTTTCTGCGCTCCGGCTCGCGCCGTCGCTCGGGCTGGGGCGCGCCGGTCTCAGTTCTGTTGGGCCGAGGCGAGCTTGGCCGCCGCGTCCGCGTCGACGCAGGACTGGATCACCGCGTTCAGTTCGCCGTCCAGGACCTGGTCCAGGTTGTACGACTTGAACCCCGTGCGGTGGTCCGAGATGCGGTTCTCCGGGTAGTTGTACGTCCGGATCCGCTCGGAGCGGTCCACCGTACGGACCTGGCTGCGACGCGCGTCCGAGGCCTCGCGCTCGGCCTCCTCCTGCGCGGCGGCCAACAGGCGCGACCGCAGGATGCGCATCGCCTGCTCCTTGTTCTGCAGCTGGCTCTTCTCGTTCTGGCAGGACGCCACGATACCGGTCGGCAGGTGGGTGATCCGGACCGCGGAGTCGGTGGTGTTGACCGACTGGCCGCCGGGGCCGGACGAACGGTAGACGTCGATCCGCAGGTCGTTGGCGACGATCTCGACCTCGACCTCCTCCGCCTCGGGGGTGACCAGCACGCCCGCCGCGGAGGTGTGGATGCGGCCCTGGGACTCGGTGGCGGGGACGCGCTGCACGCGGTGCACGCCGCCCTCGTACTTCAGCCGGGCCCAGACGCCCTGCCCGGGCTCGGTGTTGCCCTTGGTCTTCACGGCCACCGAGACGTCCTTGTAGCCGCCGAGGTCGGACTCGTTGGCGTCGATGATCTCGGTCTTCCAGCCGATCCGCTCGGCGAAGCGCAGGTACATCCGGAGCAGGTCGCCGGCGAACAGCGCGGACTCCTCGCCGCCCTCACCCGCCTTGATCTCCAGGATGACGTCCTTGTCGTCGCTCGGGTCGCGCGGCACGAGCAGCATCCGCAGCTCCTCGGTCAGCCCCTCGCGGCGCTGCTCGCCCTCCTTCACCTCGGCGAGGAACTCCGGTTCCTCGGCGGCGAGTTCGCGCGCGGCCTCGATGTCCTCGCCGGCCTGTCGCCACTGCCGGTAGACCCGGGTGATCGGGGTCAGCTCGGCGTACCGCTTGGCCAGCTTGCGAGCGTTGGCCTGGTCGGCGTGGACGGACGGGTCGGCCAGCCTCTTCTCGAGGTCGGCGTGCTCGACGAGGAGCTCTTCGACTGCCTCGAACATGGAGTGGGCCTTCTTCCCGTGAGAACCGTTGGGAGCCGGTGAGGACCGGCCGGTCGTGCGAACCGCTGGAGGGGGTGCTGGGGGGATGCGAACGGCGCCGGCCCCCAGCGCCCCCGGAACGAGTACGGGGGCACCGGGAACCGGCGCCGTGGGAGCGCTAGGCCTTCGCGCTGTGCTGCTTGCCGAAGCGGGCCTCGAAGCGGGCCACGCGGCCACCGGTGTCGAGGATCTTCTGCTTGCCGGTGTAGAACGGGTGGCACTGCGAGCAGACCTCGGCGCGGATCTCGCCACTGGCCTCGGTCGAGCGGGTCGTGAACTCGGCACCGCAGGTGCAGGTCACACGGGTGACCACGTACTGGGGGTGAACGTTGGGCTTCAAGGGGTTCTCCTAGGTTCGGGAGGGCACCGGGTCGGCGGCGGGAGCGCCGCACGTGAACCGGGACCGACGGACCAGTCTGCCAGGACCGGCCGCATCTTCCCAAACCGGGTCGTGTTCCGGGATATTCCGGGCGCAGCTCAGCGCCGGGCGGGAGCCTTCGCCGGGGCCGTGGGGGCGGCCGTGGGGGCGGCCTGGGCGGGGTTCTCGGGCTGCGCCGAGACGATCGCCTGCGGGACCGGCTGGTCGGCCTTGAGGGCCGCCCAGAGCTGGTCCGCCTGCGGCTGCTGCTCGACCACCCGGTTGGGGTCGCCGGGCGCGGTCACCACCGGCAGGGTCACCATGCCGAGCTGGTCCGGCCCGATCCCCTTGAGCTCCTGGACGAGCCCCACCAGGGCGTTCACCGAGCCCAGCGCGGAGTCGGTGGTGATGCTGCGGGTCATGGTGTCGCCGATCGACCAGAGCTTGACCGGGTTGGAGTAGAGCCCGATCCCGCCGGCCTGCTGGAGCAGCGACTTCACCATCTGCTTCTGGAGTTCGATCCGGCCGAGGTCGCTGCCGTCGCCGACGCCGTGCCGGGTGCGGACGAAGGCCAGCGACTGCTGTCCGTCGAGGTGGTGCTCGCCCGGTGCCAGGTCGAGCCCGCTGTCCTTGTCGTGGATGGCCACCGTGGTGCTCACGGTGGCCCCGCCTATCGCGTCCACGACGCGGGCGAAGCCGGCGAAGTCGATCTGCACGTAGTGGTCCATCCGCAGCCCGGTGAGCTGCTCGGTGGTCTTGACCGCGCAGGCCGCGCCGCCGGCCTCGAAGGCGCTGTTGTACATCGCGCGCTTGGCGCCGGCCACCGCCTTGCCGCCGGCATCGGTGCAGTCGGGCCGGGTGACCAGGGTGTCGCGCGGGATCGAGACGACCTCGGCGTGCGAGTGGTCCTGGTTGACGTGCAGCACCATCGCGGTGTCCGAGCGGGCGGTGTCGCCGGTGTCGCCGCCGGCCAGGTCGCCGTTCTCGCCGTTGCGCGAGTCGGAGCCCAGCACCAGGACGTTGAACGAGCCGTCGGTGGCGGCCGGCGGGCGGGCGTCGCCGAGGCGGGCGTTGATGTCGACGCTCTTGATGTTGCCGTTGAGTTTGACGTACGCGTAGCCGGCCGCTCCGGCGCCGAGGACGACGAGCGCGGCGAACGCGCAGGCGGCCGCCCGCAGGATCTTGCGGCGGCGGGTCAGGACCCTCTTGTGCTCGGCCATACGGTCCAGAGTAAAACGGACAAGATGATCAAAAAGCCTCATGATGTCCCAACTCTGGAACAAAGCCGGGTGGACGCACCGAACCCCGGACCGCTCGCGCGATCCGGGGTTCGGTGGGCGACAACCGTCCGGCTACGGTCAGTCGTTGGAGCCGGGGGTGGTCTTGGCGATCTGCATCAGGAACTCGGCGTTGCTCTTGGTCTGCTTCATCTTGTCCAGGAGCAGCTCGATCGCCTGCTGCGAGTCGAGCGCGTGCAGCACCCGGCGCAGCTTCCAGACGATGGCCAACTCCTCGCTGCCGAGCAGGATCTCCTCCTTGCGGGTACTGGAGGCGTCCACGTCGACGGCCGGGAAGATGCGCTTGTCCGAGAGCTTGCGGTCGAGCTTGAGCTCCATGTTGCCGGTGCCCTTGAACTCCTCGAAGATCACCTCGTCCATGCGCGAGCCGGTCTCGACCAGCGCGGTGGCCAGGATGGTCAGCGAGCCGCCGTTCTCGATGTTGCGCGCGGCGCCGAAGAACTTCTTCGGCGGGTACAGCGCGGTCGAGTCGACACCACCGGACAGGATGCGGCCGGAGGCCGGCGCCGCCAGGTTGTAGGCGCGGCCGAGGCGGGTGATCGAGTCCAGCAGGATGACCACGTCGTGGCCCAGCTCCACCAGGCGCTTGGCGCGCTCGATGGCCAGCTCGGCGACGGTGGTGTGGTCCTCGGCCGGGCGGTCGAAGGTCGAGGAGATGACCTCGCCCTTCACCGACCGCTGCATGTCGGTGACCTCTTCCGGACGCTCGTCGACCAGGACGACCATCAGGTGGCACTCGGGGTTGTTGTGGGTGATCGCGTTGGCGACCGCCTGCAGCACCATCGTCTTGCCGGTCTTCGGCGGCGCGACGATCAGACCGCGCTGGCCCTTGCCGATCGGCGACACCAGGTCGATGATCCGGGTGGTCAGGATGCCCGCCTCGGTCTCCAGGCGCAGCCGGTCCTGCGGGTAGAGCGGGGTGAGCTTGTTGAACTCGGGGCGGCCGCGGCCGCTCTCCGGGTCCATGCCGTTGACGGAGTCCAGCCGCACCATGGCGTTGAACTTCTCGCGGCGCTCGCCGTCCTTGGGCTGGCGCACCGCGCCGGTGATGGCATCGCCCTTGCGCAGGCCGTTCTTGCGGACCTGGGCGAGCGAGACGTAGACGTCGTTCTGGCCCGGCAGGTAGCCGGAGGTGCGCACGAACGCGTAGTTGTCGAGGATGTCGAGGATGCCCGCGACCGGGATCAGGACGTCGTCCTCGCCGACCTGCGGCTCGGCGGGGCCGGCCTCGAAGCCCTCGCGGCGGGCGCCACGGCCCCGGCGGTCGCGGTAGCGGCCACGGCGGCCGCGGCGGCCGTCACCGAACTCGTCGTCGTCGTAGCCGCCCTGCTGGACCTGCGGCTGCTGGGTCTGCTGGCCGCCCTGGCGGGCCTGCTGGCCGTCGCCCTGAGCGGCCTGCTGCTGGCCGCCGCCCTGCTGGGGCTGGCGGTCGGTGCGCTCGCGGCGGTTGCGGCGGTCGCGGCGCGACTCGCGGGAGTCGCCGTCCTGGGCCTCGCCGCCGTCCTGGCGCTCGGCGCGCTCGGGGCGCTCCGCCCGCTCCGGGCGGTCGCTGCGGTCCCGGCGGTCCCGGCGGTCGCGACGGGTCTCGGTGCGGCCCTCCTCGCGGCCCTCGAAGGCGCGGGTCTCGGCCTGGCGGGTCTCGGCCTGCTTGGGCTCGGCCACGACGACGGCGGCGTCGGCCGTGACGTCGGCGGTCGGGGCGCCGGCGGCCGAGGTGGCGCGGCGGCGGGTGCGCTCGGCACGGGCGGGCGCGGCGGTCTCGGCGGCGGCCTGGACCGGGATCTCGATCTGGGCCTGCGACTCGGCGGCGGCCGGGGCCGCGGCGGCCGCAGCGGCGGCGGCCTTGGTGCGGCGGGCCGGCTTCTCGGCCGGCGCCTCGGCGGCGTCCGCCTTGGCGGCGGTGCGCTTGGTGGCGGCGGCCGGAGCACCACCGGCGGCGAGCAGCGGGTCTCCGCCGCTCTTCTCCTTGATGGTCTCGATCAGCTGGCTCTTGCGCATGCGTCCGGTACCGGTGATGCCCAGGTCCCCGGCGAGCTTCTGCAGCTCGGCCAGGACCATGCCGTCCAGGCCAGCGGCGGCGGTACGGCGGCGCCGCGCCGGGGCCGCGGGGGCGGCGGCTGCGTCCGACGCCTCGGCGTCCTGGCGCGCGCCCATCAGATCGGTGGAGTCGCTCACTAAGGGTCCTTCCCTGGAGCGGACGTCGGCCTGTCTGGCTCGGCGACCGGTTGTGCTGTCCTGACCGACGCTCGACTGCGTCGGTCCGAGGCGGTGATCCCCCGAAAGGCGGAAGCCGGTCGAGGGAGAGCTGCGAGGTGCGGTGCGTGAAGCACGGTGGTGCTGAGTGGCGCGGCGGGCCGGTCGGTCGTGTGCCGACCGGGCGTACCCCCACGCTTGCCTGCGAATCCCGGGCCCCCGTCGCGTGACGGTGGACCGCGCTCCGCCCGTCCTGGCCTCAAGGTGGGAGGCCGCGAGTGGGAGTCAGGTGCCGTCACGGCTTCGGGATGCGGCCGCGTGTCGCGCAGGCAGGCTGCGTACGCGCTGCGGTGGGCTCCCGGAGAATCGTCGCCCCGTGCATCGCCGCGACTCCACGGCAGTGGAGTGCTGGGATCGGGACGCGGCGCACCGAGCCCCGGAGGGCACCTGGTGCAGCAATGAGGTTAACACTACCGACCCCCTCAGACATTCCCCAGCCTTGCGCTTGCCAATCGTGTCCGGACGGCCCGGCTCGGCAGGTGGCCGGGCCGGGCCGGACGAGCAGCCCGGACGGGCCGTTCAGCCGTCCAGCGGGAGCACGGTGGCCCCGATCCGGTCGAGCTCCAGGCGGTGCGCGGCGAACGCCGGGTCGCCGCCGTGGCCGTGGTGCCCGGCGAAGGAGAGCACCTTGTCGGCGCCCGCCTCGTCGGTGAGCGCGAGGACGGTCGGGCCGGCCCCGGAGATCACCGCGGGGACGCCCTCCGCGCGCAGCGCGCCCACCAGGGCGGCGCTGTCGGGCATGGCGGAGGAGCGGTAGTCCTGGTGCAGGCGGTCCTCGGTGGCGGCGAGCAGCAGCTCGGGCCGCCTGGTCAGCGCCTCGACCAGCAGCGCGGCGCGGCCGGCGTTGACGGCGGCGTCGGTCAGCGGGACGGTCTTCGGCAGCAGGCCGCGGGCGGTCTCGGTGAGCACCTCGTCGGCGGGGACGAACACCACCGGGACGACCTGGTCGGAGGGCTCCAGGCTGACCGCCTTGGCCGACTCCTCGTCCGTCCAGGCGATGGTGAAGTTGCCGCGCAGGCAGGCCGCGACGTTGTCGGGGTGGCCCTCCAGCTCGGAGGCGAGGGCCAGCAGCGCGTCGTCGTCCAGCGCGGACGGGCCGCCGATGGTGACCGCGCGGGCGGCCACGATGCCGGCGCAGATCGCGGCCGAGGAGGAGCCGAGGCCACGGCCGTGCGGTATCCGGTTGGCACAGACCACTTCGAGGCCGCGCGGCTGGCCGCCGAGGCGGTCGAAGGCGGCGCGCATCGAGCGGACCAGCAGGTGGCGCTCGTCGCGGGGCAGCGTCTCGGCGCCCTCGCCGGCGATGTCGATGGAGAGCCCGGAGTCGGCGACCCGGACGACCACGTCGTCGTACAGGCCCAGCGCGAGGCCGAAGGCGTCGAAGCCCGGGCCGAGGTTGGCGCTGGTCGCGGGAACCCGGACCCGGACGGCGGCGGCACGGAACGCGGGACCGGCCATGCGGTGGACTCTCCTGGGGAAATCGGGCGGCGCGGATCGCGTCGTCGGTGCGAAGGCGGGGAATGGACCGCAGGCCCCGGCGGGGCGGGCGGTCACGGTCGTTGGCGCGGCCTGGAGAAGGCCGGACCCGGGGCATGTGCCACACGGCCGAACCCAGAGTATCGAAGAGAGGTTCCCCAGTGGTACACCCCGTGGTCCTCCGATCTGGTGTGTTGCCGCTTCTGGCCGGAATGCGTACCGGAATCGGATCGGAATGCGCGGCGTAATTGACACAAAAGTGTCACCGGAGAACATCGACGGGCCGACCCCCGAAAGGGTCGGCCCGTCGAGGCGTCGGGCGCCCGCGGGGCCCGACGGCAGGTCAGTCCAGCAGGCCCAGGCGCTGCGCCGCCGCCTCCGGGTCGATCGGGACGATCTGCGGCTGCGGTGCGCCGGCCACCGCCCAGTCCGGGTCCTTGAGGCCGTTGCCGGTCACGGTGCAGACGATGCGCTGGCCCGGGTCGACCAGGCCGGCCTCCGCCTTGGCCAGCAGGCCGGCCACCGAGGCGGCCGAGGCGGGCTCCACGAAGACGCCCTCCTGCGCGGCCAACAGCCGGTAGGCGGACAGGATCTGACGATCCGTCACCTTGTCGATGAGGCCGCCCGACTCGTCCCGCGCGGCGAGCGCGAAGTCCCAGGAGGCGGGGTTGCCGATCCGGATCGCGGTGGCGATGGTCTGCGGCTTGAGCACCGGCGCGCCGTCCACGATCGGGGCCGAGCCGGAGGCCTGGAAGCCCCACATCCGCGGGGTGCGCGTGGCCAGGCCGTCGGCGGAGTACTCGCGGTAGCCCTTCCAGTACGCGGTGATGTTGCCCGCGTTGCCGACCGGCAGGACGTGGATGTCCGGGGCGTCGCCGAGCATGTCGACGATCTCGAAGGCCGCGGTCTTCTGACCCTCGATCCGCACCGGGTTCACCGAGTTGACCAGCGCCACCGGGTACTTCTCGGACAGTTCACGCGCGAGGGTGAGGCAGTCGTCGAAGTTCCCGTCCACCTGGAGGATCTTGGCGCCGTGCACCAGCGCCTGGCCCATCTTGCCGAGGGCGATCTTGCCCTGCGGGACGAGCACCGCGCAGACCATCCCGGCCCGCACCGCGTACGCGGCGGCGGAGGCCGAGGTGTTGCCGGTGGAGGCGCAGATGACGGCCTGCGCCCCCTCCTCCTTGGCCTTGGAGATGGCCATCGTCATCCCGCGGTCCTTGAAGGAGCCCGTCGGGTTGGCGCCCTCGACCTTGAGGTAGACCTCGCAGCCGGTGCGCTCGGACAGCACCTGGGCGGGGACCAGCGGCGTGCCGCCCTCCAGCAGGGTGACCACCGGGGTGGCCGCGGTGACCGGCAGGCGGTCCCGGTACTCCTCGATCAGGCCGCGCCACTGGTGGGTGTGCGCGCCTCGGACGACGTTCTCGGCAACGGCGTTCATGGCTGTTCCTTACTCCCCTTCGACCCGCATGATGCTGGCCACGTCCCGCACGCTGTCCAGCGCGCGGAGCTTGTCGACCGTCGCCGACAGCGCGGCGTCGGTGGCACGGTGAGTGACCACGACGAGCGAGGCGTCGCCGTCGCGGCCCTGCTGGCGCACGGTGTCGATGGAGACGCCGTGCTCCGCGAAGACGGACGCGACCTGGGCGAGGACGCCCGCACGGTCGTCCACGTCCAGGCTGACGTGGTAGCGGGTGACCACCTCGTCCATCGGCTTGGCGGGCAGCTGCGTGTACACCGAGTCACCGGGACCGGTGGCGCCGGCCAGCTTGTTGCGACAGACCGCGACCAGGTCGCCGAGCACCGCGGAGGCGGTCGGCGAGCCGCCCGCGCCCGGGCCGTAGAACATCAGCCGGCCGGCCGCCTCGGCCTCGACGAACACCGCGTTGTACGCCTCGCGGACGGAGGCCAGCGGGTGCGACAGCGGGATCATCGCCGGGTGGACCCGCGCGGTGACGGACTCGCCGTCCGCCGCCCGCTCGCAGATCGCGAGCAGCTTGACCACGCAGCCCATCTCCTTGGCGGAGGCGATGTCGGCGGCGGTCACCTCGGTGATGCCCTCGCGGTAGACGTCCGCCGCGGTGACCTTGGTGTGGAAGGCGATGCCGGCCAGGATCGCGGCCTTGGCGGCGGCGTCGAAGCCCTCGACGTCGGCCGTCGGGTCGGCCTCGGCGTAGCCCAGCGCGGTGGCCTCCTCCAGCGCCTCCGAGTAGCCGGCGCCGGTGGTGTCCATCTTGTCGAGGATGAAGTTGGTGGTGCCGTTGACGATGCCCAGCACCCGGTTGACCTTGTCCCCCGCGAGGGACTCGCGCAGCGGGCGCAGCAGCGGGATCGCGCCCGCCACCGCGGCCTCGTAGTACAGGTCCACCCCGGCCCCGGCGGCCGCGGCGTGCAGCTCGGTGCCGTCCTTGGCGAGCAGCGCCTTGTTGGCGCTGACCACCGAGGCGCCCCGCTCGAACGCCGACAGGATGAGGTGTTTGGACGGCTCGATGCCGCCGACGACCTCGACCACCACGTCGATGTCGCCCCGGTTGACCAGGGCCTCGGCGTCGGTGGTGATCAGGTGCTCGGGCACGCCCGGACGCACCCGGCCGGCCCGGCGGACCGCGATCCCGGCGAGCTCGACCGGGGCACCGATGCGCGCGGCGAGGTCGTCGGCCGTCGTCGTCATGATGCGCGCCACCTCGGAGCCCACCACACCACAACCCAGCAACGCCACCTTCAGCGGGCGCGTACGCATCATCCGACTCCGCTCTGCATTCTTCGTGCTTCGGTAATTCCGGCGGGATTCTGGGGGCCGCCGGGAACTTCGGTCCGTACCAGTCTCGGGGACTTCCCGCACGGATCTACGGTCGTTCCATGATCTGAGACAAGGATTTCGTCATCCGATATCGAGACGCAGGAGATCCTCCTCCGTCTCGCGCCGGACGATCACCCGCGCGGCACCGTCCTTGACGGCCAGCACGGGAGGCTTCAGGGCGTGGTTGTAATTGCTCGCCATCGAGCGGCAGTACGCGCCGGTGGCGGGCACCGCGACCAGGTCGCCCGGGGCCAGGTCGGCCGGCAGGAAGGCGTCCCGGACCACGATGTCGCCGGACTCGCAGTGCTTGCCGACCACCCGCACCAGCATCGGCTCGGCGTCGCTGCGGCGCGACACCAGGGCCACCGAGTACTCGGCGTCGTACAGCGCGGTCCGGATGTTGTCGGACATCCCGCCGTCCACGCTGACGTAGGTGCGCAGGCCCTCCAGCGGCTTGACGGTGCCGACCTCGTACAGCGTGAACGCCGTCGGGCCGACGATCGCCCGGCCCGGCTCCACGCTCAGCCGGGGGGTGTCCAGGTTCGCGGCGGCGCACTCGCGGCGCACGATGTCGGCCAGCGCGGCCGCGATCTCGGCCGGCTCGCGCGGGTCGTCCTCGCTGGTGTACGCGATGCCCAGGCCGCCGCCCAGGTCGATCTCGGGCAGCTCGACGCCGTGCTCGTCGCGGATCTCGGCCAGCAGGCCGACCACCCGGCGGGCGGCCACCTCGAAACCGGCGGTGTCGAAGATCTGCGAGCCGATGTGCGAGTGGATGCCGCGCAGCTCCAGGCCCTCGTGCCCGAGCACCCGGCGCACCGCCTCGGCCGCGGACCCGTTGCCCAGCGACAACCCGAACTTCTGGTCCTCGTGCGCCGTGGCGATGAACTCGTGGGTGTGCGCCTCGACGCCGACGGTGATCCGGATCAGCACCTGCTGGCGGACGCCCTGGCGGGCCGTGACGGCGGCCAGCCGCTCGATCTCCTCGTAGGAGTCGACCACGATGCGCCCGACGCCGGTCTTCACCGCGTGTTCGAGCTCGTCCGCCGTCTTGTTGTTGCCGTGCAGCGCGATCCGCTGCGGCGGCATCCCGGCGGCCAGCGCCACCGTCAGCTCGCCGGAGCTGCACACGTCGAGGTTCAGGCCCTCCTCGTGCAACCAGCGCACGATCGCCTTGGAGAGGAACGCCTTGCCGGCGTAGAAGACGTCCGCCTCGGTGCCGAAGGCGTCGCGCCAGGCCCGCGCCCGGGCCCGGAAGTCGTCCTCGTCGAGCACGTAGGCCGGCGTGCCGAACTCGGCCGCCAGGGACTTGACGTCGATCCCGCCGACGGTGGCCACGCCCTCGGCGTCGCGGGCGACGGTGCACGACCAGACCTTGGGGTCGAGCGCGTTCAGGTCGGCCGGCGGGGCGGAGTAGTGGCCCTCGGGCAGCACGTCACCGTGACGGGGGCCTGCGGGGTGTGCGGAGCGAGACATGTCCTGCTTCCTTGACCTATGGCGAGGGGCGGCGACGGTCTCCGTTGACCGTCAGCCGCCCCCGCTGCGCACTTGGGGGTGGTGCCTACATCCGCTCGGGCGCCGTGACGCCCAGGAGCGTCAGGCCGTTGGCCATCACCGTTCGCGTGGCCTCGACCAGCCAGAGCCGGGCGCGGTGCGTGTCCGTGAGCTCCTCGTCGCCCTTGGGCAGGAACATGCAGTTCTCGTACAGGCGGTGGTACTTGCCCGCCAGGACCTCCAGGTAGCGGGCGACCCGGTGCGGCTCGCGCAGTTCGCCGGCCGTGGCCAGGACCCGCGGGAACTCGCCGAGGGCACCGAGGATGTCGTTCTCCCACTCGGTGGCGAGCAGCTCGGGCTTGAAGTCCTGCGCCGCGCCCTTGTCGACGCCGAGCTGCGCGGCCTTGCGGGCCACGCCGCACATCCGGGTGTGCGCGTACTGGACGTAGTAGACCGGGTTCTCGTTGGACTGGCTGGTCAGCACGTTGATGTCGAGCGTGATGGTGGAGTCCGTGGGGGACCGCGTCAGGGTGTAGCGGGCGGCGTCCACGCCGATCCACTCGATCACGTCGTCGATCGTGATGATGTTGCCGGCCCGCTTGGACATGCGGACCTCTTCGCCGTCGCGAAGCATCTTCACGAACTGGCCGATCTTGACCTCGATGTTGCGGTCCATGTCGTCGCCCGCGCAGGCCACGATGGCCTTCAGCCGGTTGACGTAGCCGTGGTGGTCGGCGCCCAGCATGTAGACGGAGACCTCGGCACCGCGGTCCCGCTTCGACAGGTAGTACGCGGCGTCGGCGGCGAAGTAGGTGGTCTCGCCGTCGGCCTTGACCAGGACGCGGTCCTTGTCGTCGCCGAAGTCGGTGGTGCGCAGGAAGACCGCGCCGTCCTGCTCGAAGACGTGGCCCTGCTCGCGCAGCCGGTCCATGGCCTTCTCGACCGCGCCGGAGTCGTGCAGCGACTTCTCCGAGAACCAGACGTCGAAGTGGGTGCCGAACTCCTGCATCGAGCGCTGGATCTCGGCCACCATGAGCTTGAGGCCCTCGGTGCGGAAGGCCTCCAGCTGCTCGGCGTCGGGCAGGTCGAGCACGCCCGGGACGCCGTCGGTGATCGCCTTGGCGATGTCGCCGATGTACTCGCCCACGTAGCCGTCGGCGGGGACGGGCTGACCGTTCGCGGCGGCCTTCAGCGAGCCGGCGAACTTGGAGATCTGCACGCCGGCGTCGTTCAGGTAGTACTCGGTGGTGACGTCGGCGCCGCTGGCCCGCAGCACGCGCGCCAGCGAGTCGCCGACGGCGGCCCAGCGGACGCCGCCGATGTGGATCGGGCCGGTCGGGTTGGCGGAGACGAACTCCAGGTTGATCTTCAGGCCCTTGAGCGCCTCGTTGCGCCCGTAGGCCTCGCCCGTCTCGACGATGGTGCGCGCCAGCGCGCCCTGGGTCGCGGCGTCCATGGTGATGTTCAGGAAGCCCGGCCCGGCGATGTCGACCTTGGCGACGCCGGTGATCCCTCGCAGGCGGTCGGCCAGCAGTTCCGCCACGGCTCGCGGCGGGCGGCCGGCCGCCTTGGCGAGCTGGAGGGCCACGTTGATCGCGTAGTCGCCGTGGTCCCTGTTCTTGGGTCGCTCGACCGTCACGTGCTCGGGCACGGCGACGGTCAGCTCGCCCGCCTCGACGGCGGCGCTCACTGCGGCCTGGACTGCCTGGGAAAGCTCTGCGGGTGTCACGACGCCAAGCGTAGGCGAGACGGGGTACCCGCCCGCCACCCGGTTTGCCGGTCGGGACGCCCGCGGGCGCTCCCGTCAGCGGTGTCAGCCTCGATCCGTCCGCTCTGTTCGCTCAGGGCGAAACCCGCTCGGCTGTCCGCCCAGGGTCATCAGCCGCCGCACCAGCGCCACCAGATCGGCCGGGTCGAAGGGCTTGCCGAGGTAGCCGTCCACCCCGACGGCCTCCCCCAGGTCCAGATCGGCCGGGGTGCAGGCGCTCACGATCGCGATCGGCAGCCGGCTGGTCCCCGGGGTCGCGCGCAGCCGGGCCGCCGTCCGCAGGCCGTCCAGGCGCGGCATCATCACGTCCAACGTCACCACGTCCGGCTTCACCCGGCGGACCACCTCCAGGCACTCGGCGCCGTCGGCGGCGGTCACCACCTCGAAGCCCTCAAGCTCCAGGTTGACCCTGATCAGCTGGCGGATCACCTCGCTGTCGTCCACCACGAGGACCCGCCCGGACACTCCCGACACCTCACCGAGGGTATCGGCGCCCCCGCCGCCCCGTCCGGCCTTTGGGCACTTCCACCGCCCCCGCGCCCGCCGCCGACGCACCCCGCACCCGCTCCTGCTCCCCCGCCGCAAACCCGTGCACGGACCACGCCCGGAGCCTGGTAGTGTTCTTCAAGTCGGAGGCCGAAACGCCGACGACATCGAGCAGGCCCCCGTAGCTCAGGGGATAGAGCACCGCCCTCCGGAGGCGGGTGCGTAGGTTCGAATCCTACCGGGGGCACTTCGCAAGAAGTGCAACTGAGGCCCAGATCAGTGGAGTTGATCCACGGATCTGGGCCTTCGTCATGTCCGGGCCCGGTCGGCGGCGCGCGCTGCGGGCCCGACCGGGCTCAGGACGAGGTGCCCTCGACCTGGGAGACCAGCCCGGCGATGGTGTGGTCGAAGTAGGCGCTGTAGGACACGTCGTCGCTGTCGCCGCCCTGCTGGTAGCCGCCGATGGCGCCGACCACGTCGCCGGTGGCGACGTTGATCCAGGGGCCGCCGCTGGTGCCGGACGGGTAGGCGGGGCAGTCGATGACGCGCTGGTAGGTGCTCTGCCGGCCGGTGGTGTTGGTGCACAGGAGGGGCTCCTCGGCGTCGCCGGGGTAGCCGTAGAGGCGGACGGTGGCGCCGAAGGGCTCGTCGGCGCCGAGCCGGTTGCCGCCGACCACGTCCTCGACGTTGCGGCCGTTGTTCGGGGCCGTCTCCAGGATGGCGAAGTCCTCGTCCTGGTCGCCCTTCTGGGACCAGCCGGTGGTGGTGTGGACCGCGGTGACCTGCCAGCTGCCGTACGGGGCGGAGCCGTCCCGGTAGCCGGGGACGAAGGTGACGCCGCCGGCGCTGCCGAGGCAGTGCGCGGCGGTCAGCAGCAGGTTGCCGCCGGGACTGTGCAGCACGCTGGCGGTGCAGAAGTGGTTGCCGGCCGCCGCGGCGCCGCTGAACAGCGCGCCCACGGTGGCCGCTTCGGGGGTGGCGGCGGCGGTGGCGGTGGTGCCGAGGACGACGCCGCGGGTGTCGGGGGTGGCCGGCGCGGAGGGCGTCGGGGTGGCCGCCGGGGCGCTGCCCGGGTCGGCGCTCGCGCCGGCGCCCGCACTGCCGGTCGGGCCGTCCGTCGGGCCGTCCGTCGGGGCGGCGGAGGGGCTGTCGGTCGGAGCGGGGGCGTCGACCGGTGCGGGTGCGGCGGGCGCCTCGGACGCGGGCGCGGTCGCGGCCGGCGCGACGGCGGCCCGGGAGCTGCGGGCCGCCTTCCCGGCGGCCGTCGCGTCGGACAGGCTCAGCCCGTGCGTGCCGGTGACCACGGCGGCCACCACCACCGCCGAGAGCGCGGTGAACAGGGTCGGCCCCAGAAGGCTGCGGCGGCGGCGCGACGTCGGGCGGCTGTGCTGACCCATGTCTGTCTCTCCTGCCAGTGATCGACGGCTTCCCGGGGGCTGCGTGCGATCAACGACTATGCCGCTTCAGCCTGGAAAGGTCGTTACCGGTGGCTGGGATATCCATGAGAAAAAGCTCACCCGTCGGCGCGTAAGCGGTCCAGCGCGCTCCCCAGTTCCTCGGCCCCGATGAAGGCGGTGTGCGTCCCGGCGACGGTGCAGGTGAAGGCACCGGCGACCGAGCCGGCCCGGGCGCACTCCAGCGGCGGGCGGCCCCGGAACCAGGAGGCGAGGAAGCCCGCGACGAAGGCGTCCCCGGCGCCGTTGGTGTCCACCACCGGGCGGCCCGGGTCGACGGCCGGCAGGTGGCGCACCTCGTCGTCGTCCCGGGTGAGCAGGTAGCAGCCGTCGGCGCCCGCGGTGGCGGTGACGACACCGGCGCGGCCCTCGGCGAGGATCGCGCGCATCACCTGCTCGTGCCGGCCGCGGCAGCCGGCCACCGAGAGGAACACCAGGTCCGAGCCGAGCGCGTAGTCGCGGTGGTGCGGGTTGCTGCCGTCCCAGTCGTGCAGGTCGGTGGAGGTGGTGCGGCCGAGCCGGTGGAGGTCGGCGTACATGTCCCGGTTGACGCCGGTGATGGAGAGGTGGACGTGCCGGCTGCGCCGCGCGTACGGCAGGTAGAACTCGGGCGGCAGCCGCAGGTCGGCGGGGTGGCGGCCGTCGAAGAAGGAGAACCGGCGGCCGGCGGCGTCCACCAGGTTGACCCCGCGCGGGGTGCCGTGCGGGCTCACCAGGTGCGCGAAGTGCAGGCCGTGGTGCTCGTAGGAGGCGCGGACCAGGGCGCCCTGCGGGTCGTCGCCGAGGAAGTCGAGGAAGGCGGTGCGCAGGCCGAGGCGGTGGGCGCCGAGGGCGACGCCGTTGCCGGTGTGGCCGACGTAGTCGCGGACGGGTCCGACGAACAGCGAGTCGCCGGGCGGGACCTCCAGCCGGTCCACCCGGACGATGGTGTCGACGCCGGAGCCGCCGACGACGAGCAGGTCGAACTCGGGCAGCACGACGGCGCCTCCTCGGTCCCTGGACGGTGGCCAGGAGTCAAGCAGGCGCCGGAGGTTGACTGCAAGGTCTTGCTGAAAATTTCAGGGTTCTCGTCGGGGCTCTGCCGGGACGGCCGGGTGGGCCCCCGCCTGCGCCTCGACCGGGGCGACGGTCGTCACGGCGGGCGCCGGCCGGTGGTCGATCACCCGGAAGGCGATCAGCGCGGCCAGCAGCAGGACGCCCGTCGACACCCAGTTCGCGACCACGTAGCCGTGCACCGTGGCCTGGGCCCGCACCACCGGCGACGAGGCGATCCGGGTCGCCAGGAACGACGCGGTGGCACTGGCCGCGACCGTGTTCAGCAACGCCGTGCCGAACGAACCACCCACCTGCTGGGCCGAGTTGATGGTGGCCGAGGCCGCGCCCGCCTCGCGCGGGGAGACCCCGAGGGTGGCCAGGTTCATCGACGGCATGAAGACCAGGCCCATGCCGGAGCCGAGCAGCAGCTCGGCGGGCAGTACCGTGCCGGCCCACGGGCTGTCCACCGTCATCCGGGTCAGCCAGGCCATGCCGGCCGCGGCGAGCAGCAGCCCGGGGCAGACCAGGTTCCGGGTCGGCACCCTGGTCATCAGCCGGGCCGCGAAGCCGGTCGAGCTGAGCACGATGGCGGCCGTCATGGGCAGGAAGGAGACGCCCGACAGCACCGGCGAGAAGTGCTTGATGACCTGGAGGTAGTAGGTGAGGAAGAGGAACAGGCCGAACATGCCGATCATGGCCAGGCCGACCGAGAGGGCGGCCCCGCCGCGGTTGCGGTCGGCGACGATGTGCAGCGGCAGCAGCGGGTGCGCGGTGCGCCTCTCGACCAGGACGAACACCGCGAGCAGCACCAGGCCGAGGGCCAGCGAGCCGAGCACCAGCCCGTCGCCCCAGGTCCGGGTGACGGCCTCGGAGGTGCCGAAGACGATCGCCAGCAGGCCGCCGCAGCCGAGCAGCGCGCCGGGCAGGTCGAGCCGGACCCGGCGCCCCCCGGCGGCGTGGTCGCGCTCCAGGAGGCAGGTGGCCGCGAGGGCCGCGGCGGCGGCGATCGGGACGTTGACGAACAGGCACCAGCGCCAGTCCAGGTACTCGGTCAGCAGCCCGCCCAGGATCAGGCCGAGGGCGGAGCCGCCGGCGGCGATCGCGCCGAAGACGCCGAAGGCCGTACTGCGCTCCCTGGGGTCCGTGAAGGTGGTGGAGAGCAGTCCCAGGGCCGAGGGGGCGAGCAGGGCGCTGAACCCGCCCTGGAGGGCGCGGGCACCGAAGAGCATGGCCGGGCCGTCCGCCGAGCCGCCGAGGGCGGAGGCGGCGGCGAAACCCAGCAGGCCGACGGTGAAGACGCGTTTGCGGCCGAAGAGGTCGCCCAGCCGTCCGCCGAGCAGCAGCAGGCCGCCGAAGGCGAGCGTGTAGGCGGTGATCACCCATTGCCGGTCGGCGTCGGAGATGCCCAGGTCCCGCTGGGCCGACGGCAGCGCGATGTTCACGATGGTGACGTCGAGGACGATCATGAGCTGGGCGACGGCGATGACCGCCAGCGCCCACCAGCGGCGGCTGTCCGCGTTCTCATGACCGGTGGCGGTTCGCGCAGACACTGGTCAGCCTTCCGGAGGGGTACGGAGGGGTCACGCAGTCGGGGAAGTCACGCAGTCGCCTTCAAGCGAAGCTCCCGCACGGACGGATGGCAAGGAAAAACCTCACCAAATCGACCTTTTCGGGCCAAAGGACCAGCGGCCCCGGGACTCGCGGACGAGGCCCGGGGCCGGCGGCCGACCTACAGTGCGGACAGCTCCTCGACCAGGTCGTCCAGCCCCAGCGAGCCCTGCGAGAGCGCCGCCATGTGCCAGGCCTTGAGGTCGAACTCCTCGCCGCGCGCCTCGTGCGCCGCCCGCGCCGCCGCCCGGCCGCGCAGCCAGGCGCGCTCGCCCAGCTTGTAGCCGATCGCCTGGCCGGGCATGCCCAGGTAGCGGACCAGCTCGCTGTCCAGGTAGTCGGGGGTCAGGCCGCAGTACCGGCCGAAGAACTCCCGGGCCGCCTCCGGGCTGACCGGCTCGCCCGGCAGGTACGGGGAGTCGGCCGGGAAGTCCAGGCCCGCGTGCATGCCGATGTCGACGATCACCCGCAGCGCGCGCATCATCTGCGCGTTGAGGTAGCCGAGGCGGTGGCCCGGGTCGGTGAGGTAGCCGAGCTCGTCCATCAGGCGCTCGGCGTACAGCGCCCAGCCCTCCAGGTTGGCGCTCACCCCGCCCAGGCTGACCTGGTAGGTGGAGAGCCGGTCCGCGACGTAGTTCCACTGCGCGAGCTGCAGGTGGTGGCCCGGGACGCCCTCGTGGTACCAGGTGGAGACCAGGTCCCAGACCGGGAAGCGCTCCCGGCCGAGCGCCGGCAGCCAGGTCCGCCCGGGGCGGCTGAAGTCCAGCGAGGGCGCGCTGTAGTACGGCGCGGCCGCACTGCCGGGCGGGGCGATCCTCGACTCGACCCGGGTGATCGGCTCGGCCAGGTCGAAGTGGGTGCCCTGGAGGTCCCGGACCGCCTGGTCCATCAGCTCCTGGAGGTACACCCGGGTGGCCTCGGCGCCCTCCACGGCCGGGCCGTCCGCCTCCAGCCACTTCATCGCCGCCATCGGGCCGGCGCCGGGGCGGACCTTCTCGGCCTCGGCCTCCATCTGCGCGAGCAGGTCGCGGAACTCGCCCCAGGCCCATGCGTAGGCCTCGTCCAGGTCCAGGTCGGAGCCGGTCCAGAAGCGGACGAAGCGGCGGTAGCGCTCGCGGCCGGTGGTGTCGGAGGTGTCGGCGGCGGCCGGGCCGTAGACGTCGCGCAGCCAGTCGCGCAGGGCGGCCAGCGCCTCCCCGGCGGCCAGCGCGGGCCCGGACAGCTCGGCGCGCAGGCCCTCCGGCGCGCCCTGGACGAACGCGCCGAACCAGCCGCCGGGCACGTCCCCCTCCAGCCACTCGCCGAGCTGCCCGACCACGGTGGCCACCTGGCGCGGGCCGGACAGCAGGCCGCGCTCGATGCCGGCGGCCAGCGTCTCCCGGTACTGCGCCAGCGCGAGCGGGACGCGGGCCAGCCGGCGGCCGACCACCTGCCACTCGGCCTCGGTGTCCGTCCCCATCAGGGTGAAGACGTCCCGGACCTCGTGCACCGGGGAGCCCAGGTTGCGCACCGCGCGGAAGTTCTCCCCGGCCTCGTGGACGGCGAGTGCGGCGGTCAGCCGCTCGCGCAGCAGCCGGGCGCAGCGGCGCTCCGCCTCGTCCTGCGCGGCGTCGGAGCGTTCGGCCTCGGCGAGGGCCGCCAGGGTGCGGCGGCCGAGGTCGGCGATCGCCTCGGCGCCGACCGGCGAGAGGTCGGGCAGCCGGTCGTCCTCGGGGCTGAACCCCAGGTAGACCGCGGTCAGCGGGTCGAGTTCGGCCAGGGCCCGGACGTAACCGTCGGCGACGCGGCGCGGGGTGGTGGCGTCGGAGGTGATCAGTTCTTCAACCATTCGGACATCATGGCGCGGCGAGGGCCGATTGCAAGCCTTTACCGGGCGATCGGTGACATGCACCGGCCGACCGCCGCCGGGCGGGCCCACACAAACACACGTTCGGGAAACCGCCGCGCGCGACAGGATCCGATCGGGCCCACGCCCATTACGCTGACCGCCATGGAAGCCCGCCCCGCCACGGCAACCGACCAGGTGCCCGCCCCGGCCGCACCCGGCCCCCGCCCGCGCCGCACCGGCTACCGGCGGCTGCCGGTGCAGCAGCGCCGCGAACAGCTGATCGCGGTCGCCCTGGAACTGTTCGCCGCCCGGCCGCCCGAGGAGGTGGGCCTGGACGACGTCGCCGAGGCCGCCGGGGCCTCCCGCCCGCTGGTCTACCGCTACTTCGCGGGCGGCAAGCAGCAGCTGTACGAGGCCGCGCTGCGCAGCGCGGCCGACGAGCTGACCAGCCGCTTCACCGTCCAGCTGGCCGGGACCCCGTCCGAGCAGCTGGCGGCCGTCCTGGACGGCTACTTCGCCTTCGTGGCCGAGCACGACGCCGGCTACTCGGCGCTGCTGCGCGGCGGTTCGGTGGTGGAGACGGCCCGCACCTCGGCGATCGTCGACGACGTCCGGCGGGCGGCGCTCAAGCGGACCCTGCGGCACCTCGGCGTGCGGGAGGCCGGGCCCCGGCTGACACTGCTGGTGCGCTCGTGGATCGCGGTGGTCGAGGGCGCGTCGCTGACCTGGCTGGACGAGGGGCGCACGCTGCCGGTGGGCGAGCTGCGCGACTGGCTGGTGGACCAGTTCACGGCGATGGCGGCGGCGACCGCGCTGCACGACCCGCAGACCGCGCAGGTGCTGGCCGTGCTGCTCGCGCTGGAGGGGCCGCAGGCGTCGCGGGCCGAGCGGCTGCGCGAGGTGCTGGCGGCCCGGTGACCCGACCCCCGTGCCCGGGGTCGGGGCGGCCGGTGCCGCGCCGGCGGGGTTGTCAGGGAGTGTCAGGCACGCCCTACGCCTTGCCGAGGACCTGCCGCTGGCGGCCGAGGCCCTCGATCTCGATCTCGACGATGTCGCCCGGGGCCAGGAACGGCGCGCCGGGGTGGCCCAGGGTGACGCCGGCCGGGGTGCCGGTGACGATCACGTCGCCCGGCTCCAGGACCATGAACTGGCTGACGTAGCGGACCAGTTCGAGCACCGGGAAGATCATCTTGCCGGTGTTGCCGTCCTGCCGCAGCCCGCCGTTGACCCACAGCCGCAGCGGCAGCTGCTGCGGGTCGGCCACCTCGTCCGCGGTGACCAGCCAGGGCCCCAGCGGGGTGAAGGTCTCCGCCGACTTGCCCTTGTCCCACTGGCCGCCGCGCTCGAACTGGAAGGCCCGTTCGGTGACGTCGTTGGCGATCGTGTAGCCGGCGATCACCGCCGCGGCCTCCTCGTGCCCGGCCAGGTAGCGGGCGGTGCGGCCGATCACGACGGCCAGCTCGGCCTCGTAGTCGGTCTTCTCGCCGCCACGCGGCACCAGCACCTCGTCGTACGGGCCGACCACGGTGCAGCTCGGTTTGAGGAAGATCACCGGCTCGTCCGGGGGCGCGACCCCGGCCTCGGCGGCGTGGTCGCGGTAGTTGAGCCCGATGCCGACCACCTTGCCCGGGCGGGCGACCGGCGCGCCCACCCGCTGCCCGGCGAGGTCCACCCGGGGCAGCGCCCCGGCGGCCACGTCCCGCGCCAGGGCGGCGGCGTCCAGCCCGGCCAGGAAGGCCCCGTCAATGTCCCGGGCACGCCCGGAGAGGTCGTACCCGATGCCGTCCTGGCCCAGCACGACCGGGCGCTCGGCGCCCGGGGGTCCGACGCGGAGGAGCTTCATCGATCCGTCACCAGCCTTTTCGTCGCAGCTCACCGGGGCGGCCGAAGACACCGCACCCGACTCTGGCAACGAGGTATATCAACGCCGCCGGCCGTGAACCAGACCGTCCCGGTGGGCGGATTCCTCTCAATTCCCACAGTCTCCGCAGACGCCGAATCAGCGGCCCGCACGGTTGACAGCCTCCCGCCCGTACGGCGCCGAGGGCCCTCAGCCGCCCTGCGGACCGCCGCCGAGCAGGCCGGCCAGGCTCAGCGCCCGCGGCCGGCCCGGCCCGCTCCGGGCCGCCTCCCGGTGCCAGCGGTCGAGGTCGCGCAGCGCGTCGGCCCGGACGTCCGGTTCGGCGGCCGGCTCCGCGGCCAGCTCGCGCAGCAGCGCGACGGCGGCGCCCGGGCTGCCGTCCTGGGCCAGCCACAGGGCCAGGTCGTGGCAGGTGCGCAGGGTGCGCGGGTCGGCCGGGCCGCAGATCCGGGCGAGGTCGGGGATGAGCGCGGTGAGCATCTCGACGGCCTCCCCGGGGGCGCCCTGCGCGCCGCGTAGCCAGGCCTGGTCGGCCCGGCGGCGCAGCTGCTCCGGGCTGGGGTCGTCCGGGCGGAGCACCCCGGGCCGGATCCGGCGCAGCCGTTCCAGCACCTCGGCGGCGGTGGCCGGCCGGTCCGCGGGCCGTTTGGCGAGCAGCCCGGCGACCAGGTCGGCCAGCGCCGGATCGGTGCTGCGCACCCGGGGCGGGGTCTCCTCCAGGTGCTTGTACATGTACTCGGCGGCCGAGGAGGCGCGGAACGGGCGCCGCCCGGTGCAGAGTTCGTACAGCATGACGCCGAGCGCGTAGAGGTCGGCCCGACCGTCCACGGCGGCGCCGGACCAGCACTCGGGCGCCAGGTACGGGACGGTGCCGACCACGCTGCCGGTGGAGGTGAGCACCGCGGACTGGGTGAGCAGCCGGGCGATGCCGAAGTCCAGCACCTTGGCCTTGCCGCCCGCGTCGACCATCACGTTCTCGGGCTTGATGTCGCGGTGGACGACGCCCGAGCGGTGCGCGGCGTCCAGGGCCTTGCAGACCTGGCGCATCCACTTCAGCGCGGCCTCCTGATCCGGGACGCCGTCCTTGAGGATGTCGGACAGGGCCCGGCCGCGGACCAGTTCCAGCACCAGGTAGTGGGTCCCCCCGGTGGCGGTCGCGACCAGGCCGTAGTCGTACACGGTCACGATGTGCGGATTGGAGAGGCCGCCGGCCGTGCGGGCCTCGCGGACGAACCGCCCGACGGCCTCCCGGTCGGCGGCGTGCTCCGCCAGCAGCAGCTTGACCGCGACCTCGCGGTCGAGCCGCTGGTCGGTCGCCTTCCAGACCACCCCGAAGCCGCCCCTGCCCAGCCACTCGTCCAGCCGGTACCGGCCGTCGAGCACCTCCCCCTGCTGCATGTCCTCCCCCAAGTCCGCCGTGTCCGGGCGGTGTTCGCCGTCGGATCGGAGGGGTCACCATAGCGGCGGGGGGCGGCGAACGGGTGAACGGACGGGCCCTACGGCTTGGGCAACCCGGGCGGGTTGACCTCGGAGGTCGGCACCGCCTCGTTGTCCAGGCCCCAGCGCTTGAGCACCTGGCCGTAACTGCCGTTCCTGATCACCTCGTTCAGCGCCCCGTTGAGCGCCTGGACCAGCCCGTTGCCCTTGCGGGTGGTCGCGGCGATCTTGCCGAGGACGTCCGCGCCGCCGCCCGAGTAGGTGCCGACGATCTCGGTCTCGCCGGTCTGCGCGACGTGGAAGGCCAGGTTGGGATTGGGGCCGACGTAGGCGTCGATCCGGCCGGAGGAGAGCGCCAGGTAGAACTCGGCGCCCTGGAAGTACTTGATGTCGATCGGCTTGAGGCCGTTCCTGGTGTTCTCCTCGCTCCAGGAGATCAGCAGCTTCTCCTGGTTGGTGCCGGAGGAGACGCCCACCGACCTGCCCGCCAGGTCCTTGGCGCCGGTGACCTTGAGACCGCTGCCCTTCCTGGCCTCGAAGCCGAGGACGTCCAGCCGGTAGGTGGCGAAGTCGTACTTCTCCTTGCGCGCCTCGGTGACGGTGATGTTGGAGAGGCCGACGTCGTACTTGCCGCTGTCCAGGCCGACGAAGATGTTCTCCCAGGAGACCGGGTTGAACTCGACCTTGAGGCCGAGCACGTTGCCGACCAGGGCGGCGATGTCCGGCTCGACGCCGATGATGGTCCTGTCGTCGTTGGCGTAGAAGTCCAGCGGCGGGGTGGTGCCGAGGGAGTCGACGACGGCCAGGGTCCCTCTCCTCCTGATCTCCTCCGGGACGAGCGCCGCGATCGCGTCGACCTTGGCCGTGGTCACCCGCTTCTGGTCGGCCGTCAGGTTCACCACGGCGCCGTTCGGCGCGGTGCTGCCCTTGGCCGGGGCGAGTTCCGCCGTGGCCCCCGAGGACGCGCCGCCGCAGGCGGTCAGGGCGAGGGCGGCGGCGAGCGCGCCGGCGGCGGTCACGAGGGCGCGACGGGGTAGGGGCATGGCGGAACTCCTGCTCGGTGAAGGGGGTTTCGGTGCGGCGGGAAGGGCTGGAGGCCCTCGGCTCAGGGCAGATCGGCTCGGGGCAGCTCGGCTCGGAGCACCTCGGCTCAGAGCACCTCGGCTCAGAGCACCTCGGCTCAGAGCACCTCGGCTCAGAGCACCTTGGCGAGGAAGGCCCGGGTGCGTTCGTGCCGGGGGCGGTCCAGGACTTCGGCCGGCGGGCCCTGCTCGACCACCACGCCGCCGTCCATGAAGACGACGGTGTCGGCGACCTCGCGGGCGAAGCCGATCTCGTGGGTGACCACGATCATGGTGGTGCCGGTCCGGGCGAGGTCCTTGATGACGTCCAGCACCTCGCCGACCAGCTCCGGGTCGAGCGCCGAGGTGGGCTCGTCGAACAGCAGCACCTTCGGCTCCAGGGCCAGCGCCCGGGCGATCGCCACCCGCTGCTGCTGGCCGCCGGAGAGCTGCCGGGGGTACGCGGCGGCCTTGTCCGCCAGCCCGACCCGCTCCAGCAGCGCCAGCGCCGTAGCCCTGGCCTCGGCCCTGGGGCGGCGCAGCGCGGCGATCGGTGCCTCGACCAGGTTCTCCAGCACGGTGAGGTGCGGGAACAGGTTGAAGTTCTGGAACACGAAGCCGATGTGGGTGCGCTGGCGCAGCACCTCGCGCTCCTTGAGCTCGTACAGCCGGTCGCCGGAGCGCCGGTAGCCGATCAGCTCGCCGTCGATGGCGACGTAGCCGCCGTCGAGCTTCTCCAGGTGGTTGATCGCGCGCAGCAGCGTGGACTTGCCGGAGCCGGACGGGCCGAGCACCACGGTGACCGAGCCGGCCGGGACGTCCAGGTCGACGCCGCGCAGCACCTCCAGTGGCCCGAAGCTCTTGTGCAGGCCGCGGACCTGCACCATCGGTGCGGCCGCCGGTTCGGTCCTGGTGAGCGTGGTCATCGACGTCCTCCGGTGGTGCGGGCGGTCGCTGCGCGGGCGGTCGGCGTGCGGGTGGTCGGCGTGCGGGTGGTCGGCGTGCGGGCGGGCAGGCTCCGGACGAAGGCCCGGGCGCGCTGGAGCGGGGTGGGCGGCGGGGTGCGCTGCGCGCCGCGGGCGAAGTAGCGCTCGACGTAGTACTGGCCGATGGACAGCACCGTGGTCAGCAGCACGTACCAGACGGTGGCGACCATCAGCAGCGGCACCACCCGGCCGGTCCGGCCGTAGACCACCTGGGCCTGGTAGAAGAGCTCGCCGATGGCCATCACGTAGACCACCGAGGTGCCCTTGAGCAGCGAGATCACCTCGTTGGCGGCGGCCGGCAGGATGCCGCGCATCGCCTGCGGCAGCACGATCCGCCAGCTCTGGCGCCAGCGCGGGATGCCGAGCGCGGTGGCGGCCTCCCGCTGGCCGACGTCCACCGCGATGACGCCGCCGCGGATGATCTCGGCGGCGAACGCGGCCTGGTGCAGCCCGAGGCCGAGCACGGCGGCGCCGAGCGCGCTCAGCACGCCGACCGTCTCGAAGTCCCCGAAGGTCGGGCCGAACGGGATGCCGATCCCGAACCGCTTGTAGAGGTACGACAGGTTGAACCAGAACACCAGCTGGACGATCAGCGGGATCGAGCGGAACACCCACACGTACGCCCAGGCGATGGACTGGAGGATCGCGCTGCGGGACAACCGCATCGCGGCCACCACGGCGCCCAGCAGGAAGCCCAGCCCGGTGCCGTAGACGGTGAGTTCGAGGGTGCGGCCGACCGCCTGGACGATCGTGTCGGCGGTGAAGTAGAGGCGGAAGGTGGCCCAGTCCCAGCCGGGGTTGGTGGCCAGGCCGTGGGCGAACTGGGCGAGCACGACGAGGGCGGCGACCCCGATCCCCCAGCGCCAGGGGTGCCGGGCGGGGACGGCCCGCAGAGCGGCCAGTTCGTCGAGGTCCAGGCGGGGGCCGGAGCCCGGACCGGGATCGGGTCCGGTCGCCGGTGCCCGCTCGGCCCGGACCGGGACCGGGGCCTGGGCTTGGGCTTGGGCCTGGGCTTGGGACGTCGCGGTGGTGCTGGCGGTCATCGGGAGGCTCCTTCGGCAGACCCGGGGATCACTGGTGTTCGGGCGGGCTGATCAGGGACTCCTTGATCGCCGATTCGGCGACCCCCCACTTCCTGAGGATCCGCTCGTACGTCCCGTCCTTGATCAGCTGGTTGACCGCCGCCTGGAAGGCCGGGGTGAGCTTCGAGCCCTTCTTGAACGCGAAGCCGACGTCCAACCGGTGGAACTCGCCGAGGAAGCGCGTCCCGGAGGCCTCCTGCGCGGCCTGGTAGCGCAGGCCGTTGATGGTGGACATCAGGACGTCGACCCGGCCCTGCTGGAGGCCGGTGAGCACGGCCCCCGGGTCGCTGAACGCCTTGACCTCGTACGGCTTCTTCCCGGCGTCGGTGCAGGCGGTGCGCTTCGCGTTCAGCGTGGTCTCGAAGGTGGTGCCGGCGCCGGTGCCGATGGTCAGCCCGCAGAGCTGGAGCAGGTCGGTGACCGGCTGGACGGCCTGGTTGTCCTTGCGGACCGCGAAGCCCTGGCCGTCGTCGATGTAGGTGACGAAGTCGATGGTCTTCAACCGGGCCGTGGTGACCCCGAAGTTGCCGGTGCCGACGTCGAACTTGCCGCTGTCCAGGGCGGGCAGGATGGTCTCGAAAGCGGCCTCCTGGCGCTGCACGGTCAGCCCGAGCAGCCTGGCCACCGCATCGGTGAAGTCCACGTCGATCCCGGCCGGCTTCTTGGTGGCCTGGTCGGCGTAGAAGGCGGTGGGCGGCGAGCCGAAGGACGCGCCGAAGGTCAGCGTGCCGGCCTTGCGGACCTCCTCGGGCAGCAGCGCGGCGGCGGCGTCCGACTTCGCGAGGCCGGAGACGACGTCCTGGGAGACGGCGGTGGCGGCGGGCCCGCTCGCCCCCGCCGGGCCCGCGATCTTCGGGTCCGAGCCGCACGCGGCCAGCGCCAGCACCGGCAGCAGGGCGGTGGCCGCGAGCAGGCGGCGGCGGACGGTGGTGCTTCTCACGGGGGGCCTTTCAGGGGGTCGGAGCCAGCACCGGCAGGTGCTTCTCGAACGGGAGCGGGCCGATCGTCAGGGGGTCGGCGGCGACGTCGAACAGCGGGGTGTAGCCGGACGCCAGGTAGAGGCCCCTGGCCTCGGGCTGGCGCGGACCGGTGGTGAGGTAGATCCGGGCGTAGCCGGCGGCGGCCGCCGTCCGCTCCAGCTCGGCCAGCACCCGGCGGGCCAGGCCGCGGCGGCGGTGCGCGGAGTGCGTCCACATCCGCTTCAGCTCGGCGGTGCGCTCGTCGTACCGCTTGTACGCGCCGCCGGCGACGGGCTCGCCGTCCTCCAGCAGGAGCAGCAGGACGCCGTGCGGCTCGGCGAAGGCGTCCCGGGGGTAGCGGGTCATCTCCTGGTGCGCCTCGGGGCCGTAGCGGCTGACGTACTCGTGGGTGAGCTCGCGCAGCAGCGGCTCGACCAGCGGGTCGTCGATGGTGACCCGGCGGAACCCGGCCGCCGGGCCCGCCCCCCGGTCCGGAGCGCTCACGCCTGCACCGCGATCAGCTGGTGCCGGTCCCGCTCGGCACGCTCGGCGTGCTCGGCCGCCGCCGCGGCCTTGGCGGCGTCCCGCTTGGCGACCTCCTCGCGGACGATCGGGATGACGTGGCGGCCGAAGTCGATCGCGTCGTCGAGCAGGTGGTAGCCGCGGGCGGAGAGGATGTCCACGCCGAGGTCGTAGTAGTCGAGCAGCGCCTCGGCGACCGTCTCCGGGGTGCCGACCAGGGCGTTGGAGTTGCCGGCCCCGCCGGTGGCCGCGGCGGTCGGGGTCCACAGCGCGCGGTCGTAGCGCTCGCCGGCCTCGGCGATCTCGATCAGCCGCTGGGAACCAGTGTTTTCGGGCGCTGCGGCGCCGAGCGGGCGGCCCCGGCGGACCAGTTCCCCGGACTCCCGGCGGGCCTTGATCGCGGCCACCGTCCGGTGCGCCTTCTCCCAGGCCAGTTCCTCGGTCGGCGCGATGATCGGCCGGAACGCCACCTGGATCCGCGGCACGTCGGTGCGCCCGGCGGCCCGGGCCGCCTCCTTCACCCGCTCGATCTGCTCGGCGGTGCGGGCCAGCGGCTCGCCCCACAGGCAGTAGACGTCCGCCTCGGCGCCGCCGGCCGCGTAGGCGGCGTCCGAGGAGCCGCCGAAGGAGACCCCGGGGCGCGGCTGCTGGACGGGGAAGACGTCGGAGACGAAGTCGTTGAAACGGTAGTGGGCGCCCTCGTGGTCGAAGGGCTCCCGGCTGGTCCACGCCTTCTTGACGATGCCGATGTACTCACGGGTGCGCTCGTAGCGCTCGTCCTTGGACAGGAAGTCGCCCTCGCGCTGCTGCTCGTGGTCGCTGCCGCCGGTGATGAAGTGGACGGTCAGCCGCCCGTCGCTGATCTGGTCCAGGGTCGCGAAGGTCTTGGCGGCGAAGGTCGGGTAGGAGACGTTCGGCCGGTGCGCCAGCAGGATCTGCAGCCGGTCCAGGTGCGAGACGAGGAAGGCCGCCGCGGCCGCGGGTTCCGGGGAGCCGGCGCCGTACGCGAAGAGCACCCGGTCCCAGCCGTGGTCCTCGTGGGCCCGGGCCAGCCGCAGGGTGTAGTCGCGGTCGAAGGCGGCGGTGGAGCGGGGGGTGGTCTCCGAGCCGTCGCCGGTGGCGGCGATACCGAGGAATTCGACGGGCATGGCGGAACCTTTCGGGGTGAGCGGAGTCCGGTGGACTGCGGGTGGGCAGGCCGGAACCGGCCGGGGCGGGGCGGCCGTGAGCACGGGTGCGCGGCGGCCGCGCCGACGGTGGGGTCGGCGCTCGCGCGGCGGGAGGAGGTGGGAGGCAGGCGTGGACGAGGGAGTACTGCCGGAGTTCAGTGCGCGGTCGTCGGACGGCAGCGTGCGCCTGGGACGCCGTCAGCTGCGGACGGCTGGTCCCGGCCCGCGGCGGGGCAGACCGAGGGAGGGCTCCCCGCGGGAGATCAGAGGGCCGGACGGGCGGCCCGCTGCCGGGTCAGCCGCGACACGCCGCGGACCACACCCGACCGAAGTCGATGTGGTCGCGGGTGACCAGGGGCTGCTCGGCGTACATGGTCTCAAGTTGAACAGCCTGCCAAGTGGTCCGTCAACCATCCATCATTGCCGCTCTGTTGCGATCTCCTGTCGCCCTGCGACCGGTCCGCGCCGGGCCCCGGTCAGGGCCCGGACCACCCTTGACAGCCGTCGATCGCGCATGCGTACGATCACGGCGGAGTGCAGTGCACAGCGCCGGCCGTGTTGAGGGACACGGGCCGGTGCGACGGCCGTACGTGACCACACCCGTACCTCCCGCCCGCCCGCACCTCCGCCAGGAGCCGCCGCCATGGCCAGCCCGCAGGACCTCCTCCCCGCCCGCTCCACGCCCACCCCCGCCGCCGCCTCCTCCGCCTCCGCCTCCGACCGCCCCGGCCCGCCGCCCGACCCCGGCGCCCGGATCGTCGCCCGCCGCCGACCCGGGCAGTGGGTCTGCGCCGGGATCGCGCTGCTGCTGACCGCGATGGCCGTCAACTCCGTGGTGCGCAACAAGGCCTTCCAGTGGGACGTGGTCGCCGACTGGTTCACCGCCGGGTCGGTGCTCAACGGCCTCACCCTGACCCTCTGGCTCACCGCCGTCACCCTCGCCCTCGGCTTCGTCCTCGGCACCGGCCTCGCCGTCATGCGGATGTCCGGCAACCCGGTGCTGCGCACCCTGAGTTGGGGCTACATCTGGATCTTCCGCTCCACCCCGCCGCTGGTGCAGCTGCTGTTCTTCTTCAACATCGGCGCGCTCTACCCGACCCTCGGCCTCGGCATCCCGTTCGGCCCCGAGTTCGTCACCGTCAAGACCGTCAACCTGATCGGCCCCACCCTCACCGCCGTCATCGGCCTCACCCTGCTGGAGACCGCGTACGCCGCCGAGGTGATCCGCGGCGGCATCCTGTCCGTCGACCGCGGCCAGCTGGAGGCCGCCTCGGCGCTCGGCCTCGGCCGGTGGCGGGTGCTGCGCCGGATCGTCGTCCCGCAGGCGATGCGCTCGATCGTGCCGACCGCCGGGAACATGCTGATCAGCGCGCTCAAGGGCACCAGCATCGTCAGCGTGCTGGCCGTCTCCGACCTGCTCTACTCGGTACAGCTGGTCTACCTGCAGTCGTACCGAGTCATCCCGATGCTGGTGGTCGCCACCATCTGGTACCTGGTGGTCACCACCCTGCTGTCCGTCGGGCAGTACTACGTCGAGCGCCACTACGCCAAGGGCGCCACCCGGGACGGCCTGCCGCCCACCCCGCTCCAGCGGACCCGGGCCGCCCTGCGACGGCTGCGCGAGGTGGCGGCATGAGCGAGCGGAGCGAGCGAATCATCGAGAGGTGCGTGTTGCGCGAAGCGCCTGCCGAGCGAAGCGAGGTGGCCGCATGAGCGAGCGGAGCGAGCGAATCATCGAGAGGTGCGTGTTGCGCGAAGCGCCTGCCGAGCGAAGCGAGGTGGCCGCATGAGTGTCCTGGTGATCGTCGGCGCGGGCCCGCGGGGCACCGGGCTGCTGGAACGGATCGCCGCCAACGCGGCCGAACTCCTGCCCGCCGAACGCCCGTTGCACGTCCACCTGGTCGACCCGCACCCGCCCGGCGCGGGCCGGATCTGGCGCCACGAGCAGTCCCCGCTGCTGCGGATGAACTCGATGGCCGAGGACGTCACCATGTTCACCGACGAGCGCTCGACCATCGACGGGCCGGTCCGCCCGGGCCCCTCGCTGGCCCAATGGGCGCTCCGGCGGCGGGAGTTCGCGCCCTACCGGGAGGTCGCCGATCCGGCCGTCCGGGCCGAACTGGACACCCTCGCGCCCACCGACTTCCCCACCCGCCGGGCCCAGAGCGCCTACCTGGACTGGGCGTTCCGCCGCGCCGTCGCCGACCTGCCGCCGCACGTCACGGTCACCGTGCACCGGGACACCGTCCGGCGGATCGACGGCCCGCCCGGCGGCCCGCAGACCGTCCACCTCACCGGCCGGACGCTCACCGCCGACCACGTCGCCCTCACCCTCGGCCACCTCGACTCCACCCCGCACCCCCGGTACGCCGCCGACGCCGACTTCGCCGCCCGGCACGGCCGCTTCCACCTCCCGCCCGCCTACTCCGCCGACGCCGACCTGGACGGCATCGCCCCCGGCGAGCACGTCGTGCTGCGCGGCCTCGGCCTGGCCTCCGTCGACCTGGTCGCCCTGCTCGCCGAAGGGCGCGGCGGCCGCTTCGAGCCCACCGGGGACGGGCTGCGCTACCGCCCGTCCGGCCGCGAACCGGTGCTGCACCTCGGCTCCCGGCGCGGCGTCCCGTACCACTCCAAGACCGACTACCGACTCCAGGGGCCGCCCGCCCCGCTCCCCCGGTACTTCGACGCGGCCGCCGTGGACGCCGTCCTCGCCACCGACGGGCCGCTCGAACTCCGGCGCGACTTCTGGCCGTTGATGGCCAAGGAGACCGCCTTCGGGCACTACCACGAGCTGTTCCACGCCCACCCCGAACGCACCGCGCTGCCCTGGCCGGAGTTCCTGGCCCGGTTCGACCGGCACGACTGGTACTCCCCCGACCTGGCCGCCCTGGTCGCCGAGGCGGTACCCGACCCGGCCGACCGGATCGACTTCGAACGGCTCGACCACCCGCTGGCCGGCCTCGAACTCGGCTCCGCCGAGGAACTCCAGCAGCACCTGCGCGCCTACGTCACCGCCGACGCCGACCGCCGCGCCGACCCCGCGCACAGCGCCGACCTCGGCGCCTTCCTCGCCCTGCTCTCGCTGTTCGGCCAGCTCCCGCGCATCCTCGCGACCGGCCGGCTCACCGCCCGCTCGGTCGCCGAAGAGGTGGACGGGTGGTTCTTCGGCTACTTCAGCTACCTCGCCTCCGGCCCGCCCGGCTTCCGGCTGCGCCAGCTGCTCGCCCTCTCCGAGGCCGGGATCGTGCACTTCCTGGGCGCGGGCGTCCGGGTCGAACGGGACGAGACCACCGGCACCTGGCGGGCCGGCGGCGACACCGTGCCGGGCCACCGCATCACCGCCACCGCCCTGGTCGAGGCGTACCTGCCCAAGCACCAGCTGACCCGCACCCTCGACCCGGTGCTGCGCGAACTGCACCGCGCCGGGCGGCTCGTGGAGGAGGTGGTCGCCGACGAGGAGTACACCCACCGCTCCGGCCTGGTCACCATCGCCCCCGGCGACAGCCGACTGCTCGACCCGGCCCTGGGCGGCGCCCCGCACCCGCGGCGCACCGCACTCGGCCCGCACACCAGCCTGCGCGCCGCCGCCGCCTTCGCCCGGCCCCGCACCGATTCCCCGGGATTCCGACAGAACGACGCCGCCGCCCGCGCGCTGCTGCGGGCACTGGCCGCGCTCCCGGCCGCCGCCCCGGCGCCCGTCGTCGATCCCCCGCCCGCCCGCCGCCGCCAAGGCACCCGCCTCGCCGCGCGGTCGGCGGTCGCCGCCCCTGCTCCGCCGTGCGGTCAGCGCACCCCGCCACCGCCGCGCCCGCCCTCCGGCCGGACGAGGGGGGCCTGACGGCGGGCCCCGGGAGCGGCCCGGTCGCAGGTTCGGGGCCCGAAGACCCGTTCGACCCCCCTCCCCCCGTCCGTACCCGGGTGGAAGGATGGGCCCTCAGCCCCCGCGCCGAAGCGGCGGGCCCGGCGGGCCCGGTGTCACCCCGGTGTCACGGCCGCCGGACGAGCAGAGCCGAGGAGAAGCGGTCATGGCCAAGCAGGCCCCGCAGAGCGACCCGGCGCAGGACGCCCCCGAGGTGTCCGCGCCCCAGCACGCGGCGGCCGGGCTGCCCGCGGTCGGCCACAGCCTGCGGATGGCCGCCGAGCAGATGGGCCCCCTGCGCACCCTCGCCACGCTGCGCAAGGTCAACCAGCCGGACGGCTTCGACTGCCCCGGCTGCGCCTGGCCGGAGCCGGGCAAGACGCACACGGCGGAGTTCTGCGAGAACGGCGCCAAGGCCGTCGCCGAGGAGGCCACCGAGCGCCGGATCCGCGCCGAGTTCTTCGCCGCCCACCCGGTCGCCGAGCTGGCCGAGCGCTCCGGCTACTGGCTGGGCCAGCAGGGCCGCCTCACCCAGCCGATGCTGCTCGACGAGGGCGCCACCCACTACACGCCGGTCTCCTGGGACGACGCCTTCGCGCTGATCGCCGAGGAGCTGCGCGCCCTGGACACCCCGGACGGCGCCGCCTTCTACACCTCCGGGCGGACCAGCAACGAGGCCGCCTTCGCGTACCAGCTGTTCGCCCGCCGGCTGGGCACCAACAACCTGCCGGACTGCTCCAACATGTGCCACGAGTCGTCCGGCTCGGCGCTCACCGAGACGCTCGGCGTCGGCAAGGGCAGCGTCAGCCTCAAGGACCTCTACCAGGCCGACCTGATCATCGTGGCCGGCCAGAACCCGGGCACCAACCACCCCCGGATGCTCTCCGCGCTGGAGCGCGCCAAGCGGGCCGGCGCCACCATCGTGAGCGTGAACCCGCTGCCGGAGGCCGGCCTGGAGCGCTTCAAGAACCCGCAGCACGCGCGCGGCCTGGTCGGCCACGGCACCAAGCTGACCGACCTGTTCCTGCAGATCCGCCTCGGCGGGGACCTGGCGCTGTTCCGCGCGCTCAACCGGATGATCCTGGAGCAGGACGGCGTCGACCGCGCCTTCGTCACCGAACACTGCCACGGCTTCGAGGAGTTCGAGGCGCAGGCGGGCACGACCGACCGCGCCGAGGTGCTCGCCGCGACCGGCCTGCCGTGGGAGCAGATCGAGGAGCTCGGCCGGCTGGTGCTGGGCTCCCGGAAGATCATCGTCTGCTGGGCGATGGGCCTCACCCAGCACAAGCACGCCGTCCCGACCATCCGCGAGGTGGTCAACTTCCTGCTGCTGCGCGGCAACGTCGGCCGCCCGGGCGCCGGGGTCTGCCCGGTGCGCGGGCACAGCAACGTCCAGGGCGACCGGACGATGGGCATCTTCGAGCGGCCCTCGACGGCCTTCCTGGACGCGCTCGGCAAGGAGTTCGGCTTCGAGCCGCCGCGCGCGCACGGCCTCGACTCGGTGGACACCATCCGGGCGATGCGCGACGGCCGGGTCGGGGTGTTCTTCGCGATGGGCGGCAACTTCGTCGCGGCCACCCCGGACACCGACGTCACCGAGGCGGCGATGCGCCGCTGCCGGCTGACCGTGCACGTCTCCACCAAGCTCAACCGCTCGCACGTGGTCACCGGCGCCCGCGCACTGATCCTGCCCACCCTGGGCCGCACCGACCGGGACGTCAGCGGCGCCGGCGCCCAGTTCGTCAGCGTCGAGGACTCGATGGGCCAGGTGCACTCCTCGCGCGGCGGCCTGCGCCCGCCCGCCCCGGGCCTGCTCTCCGAGACCGCGATCGTCTGCCGACTCGCCCGCAGCGTCCTCGGCCCCGGGGACACCGTGCCGTGGGAGGACTTCGCCGCCGACTACGACACCCTGCGGGACCGGATCGCCCGGGTCGTCCCCGGCTTCGAGGACTACAACGAGAAGGTCCGCCGCCCCGGCGGCTTCACCCTGCCGCACGGCCCGCGCGACTCCCGGACCTTCCCCACCGCGACCGGGAAGGCCAACTTCACCGTCAACCCGCTCACCGCCCCCGAGGTCCCGCCGGGCCGCCTGCTGTTGCAGACGCTGCGCTCGCACGACCAGTACAACACCACCATCTACGGCCTGGACGACCGCTACCGGGGCATCAAGGGCGGCCGCCGGGTCGTCCTGGTCAACCCGGCCGACGCCGCCGAACTGGGCCTGGCCGAGGGCGCCTTCGTCGACCTGGTGAGCGAGTGGCGGGACGGCGTCGAGCGGCGCGCCCCGCACTTCCGGGTGGTCCACTACCCGGTGGCCCGCGGCGGCGCGGCGGCCTACTACCCGGAGACCAACGTGCTCGTCCCGCTGGACTCCACCGCCGACATCAGCAACACGCCGACCTCCAAGGCCGTGGTCGTCCGCTTCGAGCCGGACACCGGCGCCCCGGCGTGACGCACGCGAAGGCCGCCCGGTGTCCGTGGACGCCGGGCGGCCTTCGTCATGGCTCAGGCCCTGTCCGGACCTAGGGCCTAGTTGCTGCCGAGCGGCAGTGTCGCGGTGGCGCTGCCCGGGGCCCCGGCGCTCGCCGAGCCGGTGGTGGTGGAGGCCGCGGTGCCGGTGGAACCCGGGGTGCCGGTGCCGGTGCCGGTGCCGGTCGGGGCGGGCGTCGCCGGGCCCGTGCCGGTCGGCGCCGGGGTGCCCGTCCCGGTCGGGGTGGGCGTGCCCGTCCCGGTCGGGGTCGGCGTGGGCGTGGGCGTGCCGGGGGCGGTGGTGCCGGTGCCGGACGGCGTCCCCGGGTCGGTGGGCGTTCCGGTCCCGGTGCCGGACGGCGTGCCGGTGCCGGTGTCCGCGGGCGTGCCCGGGGTGGTGGACGGCGTGCCCGGGGTGGCCGGCGGGTTGGCGGGCGTGCCGGGGGCCGGGGCGGTCGGGACCTGGTTGGCCGGGCTGGGCGCGATCGGGGTGACGGTGTCCCAGCCGGCGGGCAGGTCGGGCACCTTCCAGCTGCCGCCGGCCTCGTCCGCCGCGCCGGACGGGTCGGGCCGCACCGCCCCGAGGATCGGCATCGAGCCGATCGGCGACACCTTGATGACGGCGCCCGGCCGGGGTGCCTGGACGACCAGCCCGCCGCCGATGTACATCGCGACGTGCGTGGCGCCCTCGAAGTAGATGACCAGGTCGCCGGGGCGCAGCTGGTTCAGCGCGATGTGCGGGAGCTGGGCCCACTGCTCCTGGCTGGTGCGCGGGATCGGCAGCCCGGCGTGCAGCCAGGCCTGCGAGGTGAGGCCCGAGCAGTCGTAGGAGTCCGGCCCCGCACCGCCCCACAGGTACGGCTTGTTGAGCTGGGCGAGCGCGAAGGCGATGGCGGTGCGGCCGGCCGCCGACGGGGTGCGCTCGCCCTTGCCGAGGGCGCCGGAGGCGAGGAAGGCGAGCTGGGCCTCGTCGGCCTTGGCCTTCTCCAGCTTCTCCAGTTCGGTGCGCTGGGCGCCGGTGAGCGAGGAGACCAGCTGCTCGACGGAGGCGAGGTCGGTGGCGACCTTGGCCTTGGCGGCGTCCTGCTGGGTGACCAGCGTCTGGGAGGTCTTGAGCGCGTCCTCGGTCTGCTTCGTCAGGCCGGCGAGGGCCTCGCGGTCGGTCTTCAGCCGGTCCAGGAACTCGGACTGCGAGCGGCTGGCGGCGGTGAGCAGTTCCGCGATGGTGACGGCCTCGTACGGGTCCTTGGAGAGCAGCAGTTCGGCGTAGGCGGAGGCGGCGCCGTTGCGATACTGGGCGGCGGCGAGCTGGGAGGCGATGTCGGTGCCGGCGTCGACCTGCTTCTGCTGGCGGTCCATCCGGCCCTGGAGGTCGGTGAGCGCGGCCTGCTGCTCGGCGACCTTGGCGACGGCGCCGTTGTACTGCTCGGTGGCGGTCTCGGCGCTCTGGTAGAGCGCGTGCAGCTGGTCGAGCAGCGGGCCGAGGGTGGCCTTGGCGGCGGCGAGCGGGTCGTCGCCCGGACTGGCCGCGGTGATCGAGGCGCCCGGGTCGGGGGCGGCGTACGCGGCCTGCGCGGCGAGCGGGAGGGCGAGCGCGGCGGCCGCGAGGGCGGCTCCGCAGCGCAGTGCCGCCCGCAGCCAGGGCCGTACGACTGCCGTTTCAGTGCGCTGTGCAGCCCCGCCCATGGGTTGGTCCTCCCCGCCCCAGCCTGTCACCGGCGTCCCCGGATCCCGCAGATCCTCCCACGGGTTACTCACCGGAAACAGGGCGCATCCGGACTGGGAGGTTAATTCTCGGTTGATCTGTGAGACAGCTCTCAGCAAACCGGAGCGAACCGGGGCGAACTTCGCTAATGTCCAGCTCAGCGCGACCGCCGACACCCTTCCGAAAGCTTCCGGACACCACCGGGACACCAGCGGAACCACGATTCCCGGCTCAGTTCACCTTCCGTTTACCAAACAGACCTACGGTCGCGACGACACCAACGTCCGTGCGACAACTACGACGATTGTTTGGGTATGGAACACATCTCGTTCCTGGTAGCCGTTGTGATCATCACGGCGCTCGCCTTCGACTTCACCAACGGGTTCCACGACACCGCCAATGCGATGGCCACCTCCATCGCGACGGGAGCCCTCCGGCCGAAGGTCGCGGTCACCATCGCGGCCGTCCTCAACTTCGCGGGCGCGTTCCTGTCCGTGAAGGTCGCCACCACCATCTCCGGCGGCATCGTCAACGAGAAGAGCGGCATCCACCCCGAGATCATCTTCGCCGCACTGGCGGGCGCGATCCTCTGGAACCTGCTGACCTGGCTGCGCGGCCTGCCGTCCAGTTCCTCGCACGCGCTGTACGGCGGCCTGATCGGCGCCACCGTCGTCGGTGTCGGCATGAACGGCGTCAACTTCGACACCGTCCTCTCCAAGATCCTGATCCCCGCGATCGCCTCCCCGCTGGTCGCCGGCCTGGCCTCCTGGGGCGCCACCAAGCTGGCCTACGCGATCACCCGCAAGGGCAACGAGACCACCGCCACCAAGGGCTTCAAGACCGGCCAGATCTTCTCGTCCTCGCTGATCTCGCTCGCGCACGGCACCAACGACGCCCAGAAGACGATGGGCATCATCACCCTGACCCTGGTGTCGGTCGGCGCCCTGCCGCACGGCGCGCTGCCGCCCACCTGGGTGATCATCTCCGCGGGCGCCGCGATCGCGCTCGGCACCTACATGGGCGGCTGGCGGATCATCCGCTCGATGGGCAAGGGCCTCGCCGACATCAAGGCGCCGCAGGGCTTCGCCTCCGAGTCGGCCGCCGCGACCGTCATCCTGACCTCCTCGCACATGGGCTTCGGCCTCTCCACCACCCAGGTCTGCTCCGGCGGCATCATGGGCGCCGGCCTCGGCGGCCCGAAGGCCGAGCTGCGCTGGAGCCTGGTGCGCCGCATGGTCTACACCTGGGCGCTGACCCTGCCGGCCGCCGCGCTGGTCTCGGGCGGCGCCGCGCTGCTGGTCCGCCAGGGCACCTGGGGCATCGTCCTGGTGGGCGCCGTGCTGGTGGCCGGCTCCGGCGCGATGTGGCTGATCTCCCGCCGCCAGCCGATCAGCGCGGACAACGTCAACGACGTCAACGACGTCACCCCGGTGGAGGTCCCCACCACCGCCGCCCCCGCGAACGCCCCCACCCCCGCCTCGACCACGGTCGCGGCCTGAGCGCCGCAGGCTGAGGAGCACCCGCCATGCACATCAAGTGGAACGCCCTGGCCCAGACCGCCGGTGCCAGCTTCGGCATCACCGTCGCCGTGGTCTCCGTCTTCGCACTCGGCATCCTGGCCCTGTCCCGCCGCGAGGCCGCGCTGAGCGCCCGCGAGGGCGAGGCCGCCCAGGAGCCGGGCGGCGGCCGGCTGGCCCTGGCCGGCGCCTACGCCTGCTTCGGCCTCTGCGCCGCGGCCGTCGTCTACGGCCTGGTCCTGATCGCCGCACCGTAGCGCGTGGTCCTGGTCGCCGCGCCGTAGCGCGTGGCCGACGGTTCCCGCCGTCCGCGCGCGCGGGACGAACCGAACGGGCCGGGGAGTGTGATCCACACTCCCCGGCCCGTTCGCGCATCCCCGCCCGGAGTCAGCCCTGCTGGCTGGTCTTCAGCGCGGTCTCCCGGATGAACAGCACCGTGACGAAGGCCAGCGCCGCGAACGGCGCGGCCCACAGGAAGACGGTGCCGACGCCGTGCCCGAACGCGTCCGTCACCAGCGGGACGATCGGGGCGGGCAGCTTGTGCAGGTCCGGGATGCCCCCGCCGCCGGCCGCGCTCGCGGCCGGGATGTGCGCGGCGGCCAGGTTCTCCGCGAGGTAGTGGGTCACCTTGCTGTTCATCAGCGCGCCGAGCGCGGAGACGCCCATCGCGCCGCCCATGGTGCGGAAGAACGTCACCACGGAGCTGGCCGCGCCGAGCTCGTGGCGCGGCACCGTGTTCTGCACCGCGAGCACCAGGTTCTGGCTGGTCAGGCCGAGGCCGATGCCGGTGATCGCCATGTAGACGCAGAGCAGCTTGTAGTCGGTGTCGGCGCGGGCGGTGGCGAGCAGGCCGAAGCCGATCGCGAGCAGCGCCGTGCCGGCGACCAGGTAGGCCTTCCACTTGCCGTACTTGGTGATCAGCCGGCCGGCGACGGTGGAGGCGAGCGCCAGGCCGAGGATCATCGGCAGGGTCATCAGGCCGGCCATGGTCGGGGACTTGGCGCGGGCCAGCTGGAAGTACTGGCTGAGGAAGGTGGTCGCGCCGTACATCCCGACGCCGACCAGCACGCTGGCCACCGCGGCCAGGGTGACGGTGCGGTACTTGAAGAGGTCCGGCGGGATGATCGGCTCGGCGGCGCGGCGCTCGATCACCACGGCGAGGGCGCCCAGCAGCAGGCCGCCGCCGACCATCGCGGCGGTCTGCCAGGACAGCCAGTCGTAGTTCGTGCCGGCCAGCGTGATCCAGATCATCAGCAGGCTGACGGCGCCGGTGATGACCAGCGCGCCCAGGTAGTCGATCTTCGCCTTGCGCTTGACCACCGGCAGCTTGAGGGTGCGCTGCACCACCAGGATCGCGGCCAGCGCGAACGGGATGCCGACGTAGAAGCACCAGCGCCAGCCCAGCCACGAGGTGTCCACGATGACGCCGCCGATCAGCGGTCCGCCGATGGTGGCCAGCGCGAAGACCGCGCCGAAGTAGCCGCTGTAACGGCCGCGCTCGCGCGGCGGGACCATCGCGGCCAGGCAGATCTGGCCCAGCGCGACCACACCGCCGGCACCGATGCCCTGGAGGGCGCGGCAGGCGATCAGCTCGGCGGTGTTCTGGGAGAGGCCGGCCAGGGCGGAGGTGGCGATGTAGATCAGCAGGGCTATCTGGAGCAGCAGCTTCTTGCTGACGAGGTCGGAGAGCTTGCCCCAGATCGGGGTGGAGGCGGTCAGGGTCAGCAGGGCCGCGGTGATCACCCAGGTGTAGGCGGACTGGCCGCCGTGCAGGTCGGTGAGGATGTGCGGCAGGGCGTTGGAGACGACGGTCGAGGAGAGCACGGCCACGAAGAGGCCGAGCAGCAGGCCGGACAGCGCCTCCATCACCTGCCGGTGGGTCATCGGTTGATCGTCGACGGCGGCTCCGACGGTCGCCTCGGCTGTGACGGTCATCTGGGTCCTTCGGCGGGAGGAGTGAGCGGGGGCGGGGAGTGCGCAGGCAGGGAAAATTGTTGCCTTACGCAACCATAGGCCCGATGGTTGACTAAGGCAACTTTCTTCAAGCCCAAGTAAAGGCCGCGCCCCAGCCGTCGCGAGCGCGGCCCAGACCGCCGCGAGCCCGACCCCCGACCCGGGCCCCGCCCCCGGTCACTCCGCCGGCGGCTCCCCGATCACGTCGTTGAAGCGGTGCAGCAGCACCGCGAAGCAGTCCACGTCCTCCGGCGACCAGCTGCCCAGCAGCTCCCGCACCCGCCGCATCCGGACGTCCCGGGCCGCCAGGTAGCGCCGCCGCCCGTCCTCGGTCAGCGAGACCAGCGCGGCCCGGCGGTCCAGCGGATCCGTCTCCCTGGCCACCAGGCCCAGCTCCTCCAGCGCCCGGATCTGCCGGCTCACCGTGGCCTTGCCGACCGCGAAGTGCACGCCGACGTCCGTCACCCGCACCCGCCCGGCCTGCTCGATGTAGCCGAGCATGCTGTACGCCATCCCCTCCAGCTCGGGGTGCACCCGGCGTGAGAGCTCCGCCACTCGGGCCCGGCCCCGCCGGAACATCAGCGCGACCTCGCGCTCCACCGCCAGCAGGGATTCCTCGTCACTCACCGCGCCAGTATCCCGCAGCCGCACTGGCTGGAAGGCGGCGCGTGGGGTGCGACAAGCTAACTAGTTCATGGTATGAAGTATCCGTTTTCCCCCAATACACAAGGAGATGTGGATGGCCGCCCCGGGGCAGGGTTTCGTCGCTGAACTGAAGGGCGCGGTCACACCGCGTGCGGCACTGCTCGTGATCGGCGTGCTGCTGCTGCAGCTCGGCTTCATCACCTCGTACGTCGGGGCGCTGCACCACCCGGCCCCGCACGAGCTGTCGATCGCGGTGGTCGCCCCGCCGCAGGTCGCCCCCAAGCTGGTCCAGGCGCTGGAATCCGTGCCGGACGACGCCGTCAAGGCCGTCACCGCCCCGGACGCCGAGACGGCCACCCAGCAGATCAAGGACCAGAAGATCTACGCCGCGCTGGTCGTGAACCCGACCGGCACCGAGGACACCCTGCTGGTCGGCGGCGCCCGCGGCACCTCCGCCGCCAAGGCCGCCGAGTCCATCACCACCGCGCTGGACAAGGCCCAGGGCCGCACCGTCAAGGTCGAGGACGTCGTGCCGCTCGCCAAGGGCGACACCAACGGCCTCTCCGCGTTCTACCTGGTCATCGGCTGGTGCGTCGGCGGCTACCTGGTCGCCTCGATCCTCGGCATCAGCGCCGGCTCCAAGCCCGCCAACGTCCACCGCCTGCTGATCCGCCTCGGTGTGCTGGCGCTGTACTCGGTCGGCGCCGGCCTCGGCGGCACGATCATCGCCGGACCGGTGCTGGACGCGCTGCCCGGCTCGATCCTGGCCCTGACCGGCATCGGCGCCCTGGTGGTGTTCACGGTCGGCGCGTTCACCATGGCGCTGCAGTGCCTGTTCGACGTCATCGGCATCGGCGTCGCGGTGCTGATCTTCGTGGTGCTGGGCAACCCGAGCGCCGGCGGCGTCTACCCGGCACCGATGATGCCGCCGTTCTGGCGGGCCATCGGCTCGCTGATCCCGAACGGCGCCGGGACCAGTGCCACCAAGTCGATCGCCTACTTCGGCTCCACCAACCTGGGCATGCCGATCGTGGTCCTGGTGGTCTGGGCGCTGATCGGCATCGGCGTCGCCTACCTGGCCGTACTGCGCGGCCCGCGCTCCGGCGGCCGCGAGATCGTCGCCGCCGAGGCGTCCTCCGAGGCCTGATCCCCCGCGTTCCTGCGCCCGAGCCCCCGGCCGCCCGGCCGGGGGCGCGGGCGCGCCCCGGGCCGGGAGGTCAGCCGCCGGCGAGCCGGCCCGGGTCCGCGACGACGGCCCGCACCACGCCCACCGCGGCGCCCAGCAGCGGCCCGCGCCGGCCCAGCCGGGACACCGTCAGCCGCTCGTCCGACCAGGGCCGCACCGTCACCCGGGCGGCCAGCTCGGCCCGCATCGCCGGCAGCAGCCAGGGCGCCAGCCGGGCGTAGCCGCCGCCCAGCACCACCTCGGCCGGGTCCAGCAGGTTGACCGCCCCGGCGGCCGCGATGCCCAGCGCCGAACCGGCCCCGGCCAGCACCGCGAGGGCCGGCTCGTCCCCGGCCCCGGCCCGCCCGGCGAGCAGCGTCACCCAGTCGCCCCGCGCGCCCGCCGGCCCGGCCGCCCGCAGCACGGCCGCCTCCCCCGCGTACTGCTCCAGGCAGCCGTGCGCGCCGCAGGCGCAGCGGTGGCCGTCCGGGTGGACCGGTACGTGGCCGAACTCGCCCGCGTAGCCGCGCGCCCCGCGCAGCAGCCGCCCGCCGACCACGATCGCCGCGCCGACGCCGGCCTCGGCCGAGACGTACAGGAAGTCCTCCGGCCCGCCGCCCAGCCACCGTTCGGCCAGCCCGCCCAGGTTGGCCTCGTTGTCCGCCTCGACCGGCAGCTCGGCCAGTTCGGCCGCGCCGGCCGCGCGCAGCGCCGGGCGCAGTTCGGCCGCCAGCGGGACATCCCGCCAGCCCAGGTTGGCGGCCCGCTGGAGCACCCCGCCGGAGGTGCCGACCAGCCCGGGGACGGCCAGGGTCAGCCCGGCCGGGCGCAGGCCCGCCTCGGCGACGGCCGCGTGCAGCAGTTCGGCGAGGTCGGCCATGACCGCGGCGGGCCGGCGGCCCCGGTTGCGGACCTCGCGGCGGCGCCAGGTCCGGACCTCCCCGCTCAGGTCGACCACGCAGGCGCCGAGGTGCTCCACGCCGATCTCGGCGCCGAGGCCGCCGGGCCCGAGCGGGTTGAGCCCGAGCGCGGTGCCGGGGCGGCCGACCTTGCCGCTGGGCGCGGCCGGGCCCTCCTCGACGACCAGGCCGCCGGCGATCAGCTGCTCGGCGAGCGAGGAGACGGCGGCCCTGGTCAGCCCGGTCTCGGCGGCCACCTCGGCCCGGGAGCGCGGGGCGCGCGCGATCACCCCGAGCACCAGGGCCAGGTTGGCCCGGCGCATCCCCTGCTGGCTGGCGGGCCCGCTCCGAACCGCGTCCGGTTCCCCGCGCATAACCCTCACCTCACGGCCTTATGGGGCATCCCGTGGCATCTCGGGTGCAGCGTAACCGGGTTCGTACCTCGGGTGCGCCCGTTCGGCGGGCCGGGTGAAGACCCACCGCTGCATCGCCCAGAAGCGGAACAGCATCGCGGCGAAGGTGCCGACGACCATCCCGCTGAGGAAGTCCGCGGTCTCCTGGACGAACGGGCCGACGTACGGCTCGCGCAGGTCCAGGGCGTAGCGGGAGAGTGCCAGCGGCAGGTCGTTGACGGCGATCGCCATGGCGCTGACCAGGAAGAACAGCAGTGCCTCGCGCGGGTGCCCGGCCGTCCGGAAGGCCCAGCGACGGTTGAGCACGTAGGAGACGACGGTCGAGATCACGGTCGCGACCGTCAGCGCGACCACCGGCTTGTGCTCCAGCACGGTGAACTTCAGCTCGAAGTCGGTCACCGTGGTGAGCACGAAGCAGGCGCCGCCGACCAGCAGGAACTTCACCAGCCGGCGGTGCCGCAGCAGGAACGGACGCAGCCGGGCCGGCACCCGGGCCAGGGCGCGCTGCGTGGGGGACGGCATCTCCGCAGTGTGGCACGCGCAGACGCCGTCCTCCCGTCGATCCTCCCGCCGACCCGGCGCGGCCGGGTCAGGCCGCCGCGGCCAGGACCTTGGCCGGCTCCAGGGCCAGCTCCAGCACCTCCCGCACGTCCGCCACCGGGTGCACGGTGAGCCGCTCCAGCACCTCGGCCGGGACGTCGTCCAGGTCGGCCTCGTTGCGCTTGGGGATGATCACCGTGGTGACGCCGGCCCGGTCGGCGGCGAGCAGCTTCTGCTTCACCCCGCCGATCGGCAGCACCCGCCCGGTCAGCGACACCTCCCCGGTCATCGCCAGGTCGGTGCGCACCTTGCGGCCGGACAGCAGCGAGGCGAGCGCCGTGGTCATGGTGATGCCGGCGCTCGGCCCGTCCTTGGGGACGGCCCCGGCGGGGACGTGCAGGTGCACGCCGCGGTCGCGCAGCGAGGTGACCGGCAGCTCCAGTTCGGCACCGCGCGAGCGCAGGTAGGAGAGCGCGATGTGCGCGGACTCCTTCATCACGTCGCCCAGCTGCCCGGTGAGGGTGAGCCCGGTGCCGCCGGTCTCGGCGTCGGCGAGCGAGGCCTCGATGTAGAGGACGTCGCCGCCGGCGCCGGTCACGGCGAGGCCGGTGGCCACGCCGGGGACGGCGGTGCGCCGCTCGGCCGGCGCCTGGGCGGCCTCCGGCACGTGGTGGGGCCGGCCGATCAGGGCGCGCAGGTCGTCCGGGCCGATCGCGGCGGGCAGTTCGCGCTCGCCGAGCTCGGCCTGGGCGGCGATCCTGCGCAGCACCCGGGCGATCGAGCGCTCCAGGTTCCGTACGCCGGCCTCCCGGGTGTACTCCCCGGCCAGCCGGCGCAGCACCGCCTCGTCGACGCTGACCTGCTCGCCGCCCAGTCCGGCCTTCTCGCGCTGGCGCGGGAGCAGGTGGTCGCGGGCGATGACGACCTTCTCGTCCTCGGTGTAGCCGTCGAGGCGGACGAGCTCCATCCGGTCGAGCAGCGCCTCGGGGATAGCCTCCAGCACGTTGGCGGTGGCGAGGAAGACGACGTCCGAGAGGTCGAGCTCGACCTCCAGGTAGTGGTCCCGGAAGGTGTGGTTCTGCGCCGGGTCCAGCACCTCCAGGAGGGCGGCGGCCGGATCGCCCCGGTAGTCGGAGCCGACCTTGTCGATCTCGTCGAGCAGGACGACCGGGTTCATCGAGCCGGCCTCCTTGATCGCCCGCACGAGCCGGCCGGGCTGCGCGCCGACGTAGGTGCGCCGGTGGCCGCGGATCTCGGCCTCGTCCCGGACGCCGCCGAGCGCGACCCGGACGAAGGTGCGGCCCATGGCGCGGGCCACGCTCTCGCCGAGCGAGGTCTTGCCGACGCCGGGCGGGCCGACGAGTGCCAGCACCGCGCCTCCGCGCCGGCCGCCGACCAGTCCGAGCCCCTGGTCGGCCCGGCGCTTGCGCACCGCGAGGTACTCGACGATGCGGTCCTTCACGTCGGCGAGGCCGGCGTGGTCGGCGTCCAGCACGGCGCGGGCACCGGCGATGTCGTACGCGTCCTCGGTGCGCTCGTTCCAGGGCAGCTCCAGGACGGTGTCCAGCCAGGTGCGGATCCAGGGGCCCTCGGGGGACTGCTCGGAGGCCCGCTCCAGCTTGTCGACCTCCTTGAGGGCCGCGTCGCGGACCTTCTCGGGCAGGTCGGCGGCCTCGACCCGGGCACGGTAGTCGCCCTCCTCGTCGGCCGGGTCGCCGTTGAGCTCGGCCAGTTCCTTGCGGACGGCCTCCAGCTGGCGGCGGAGCAGGAACTCCTTCTGCTGCTTGGCCACGCCCTCCTCGACGTCCTTGCGGATGGTGTCGTTGACCTCCTCCTCGGCGAGGTGGTCGCGCAGCAGGGTCAGCGCGTACTCCAGGCGGGCGACCTGGTCGGCCTCCAGCAGCACCTTGAGCTTCTGCTCGGCGGTGGCGAAGGGCGCGTAGCCGATGTTGTCGGCGAGCTCGCCGACGCCCTCGATCTGGGCCACCCGGTCGACGATCTGCCAGGCGCCGCGCCTGCGCAGCCACTGGGTGGACAGCGCCTTGTACTCCTTGACCAGCTCGGCGGCCCGGCCGGCCACCGGGGTGTCCACCGAGGACTCCCGGAAGGGCGTGGTCTCCACCCAGAGGGCGGCGCCGGGGCCGGTGGTGCCGACCCCGATGCGGACCCGGCGCACGGCGCGCACCAGCGCGGCCGGCTCCCCGTCGGCCAGCCGGCCGACCTGCTCGACGGTGGCCAGGGTGCCGACCGCCGCGTACGAGCCGTCCACCCGCGGGACCAGCAGGACCTGCGGCTTGCCGGTGCCGGTGGCCGCCGCGCGGGCGGCCTCGACCGCGGCGCGCACCTCGGTGTCCTTCAGGTCCAGCGGGACGACCATGCCCGGCAGGACGACCTCGTCGTCGAGCGGCAGCACGGGCAGGGTGAGCGGTGTGGACGTCGATGCCATGATCTCTCCCCAGTCAGTGAAGTTGAGTCGACCTGACTAAGGCCTGGCGTGCGCCGGATGTTCCCGGGGCGGTGTTCGCCATGAGCGAACAGGAGGAGGGTGTGGAGCGAACGGGGGGAGGGTGCGGGAAGCGCCGTCAAAAGCACGCGGGAGCGGCACCCGGAAGGGTCAGCGCGCGTCCAGGACCGGAGCGCCGCCCGGCGCGGGCGAGGAGCCCGCGGCCGGCGCCTCGACCCGGCGCGTCCGCGGCTTCGGCCGCGGCCGGCGGGCCTGGGCCCGGCGCAGCCAGCGCCACAGCGCCACCCCGGTGAGCACCGCGGCGGGGTGCCCCACGGCGGTGACCAGGTCCCGCTCGGTGAGGATCTGCTCGGCGATCAGCAGCCCGGCGCCGCCGAGCGCGACCAGCCGACCGCGCCACGGCAGCAGCCCGGCCACCGCACCCAGGCAGGTGAGCACGCCGTAGCTGACGCCGATGTCCAGGTAGTCCAGCGCCGCGGTCTCCATCCGCCCGGTCTCCACCGCGGTGATCACCACGCCCTGGGACAGCAGCGTGGCCGTGACGTGCCCGATCGCGAAGACCGCCGCCGCCCGGGCGGGGCCGATCCGGCGCTCCAGCGGCGCGAGGGTGACGGCGAATCCCCACAGGTAGGGCATCCACACCTCGCCGGCCACCCAGAAACCGCTGAGCAGCAGCGCACGCAGGGGGTGCTGCAGGAGGTTGTGGCCGTCGGAACTGGAGGCCTCCTGCAGCCGCTGCACGAGTTCCGGATCGGCGAGTTTGGCAAAGGTCGTGGTGGCGCCCACCACGGCGAGATAGCCGAGGGTGAAGGGGTTTCGCCGGGGTGTCGGCACCCGCGCCAGCAGCCACTCGACGACGCCGGTGCGCAGACCGTGCCGGAGCATGCCGTACGGCGGGCCGGCGGGCGACGCCCCGACCCGTCCGGCACCTCGCCGCAGTCCAGCCATGCCGCCCTCCGCTCCACGCCGGCAGCCACCGGCCCCTCACCAGGTGCCCAACGTACCGGCGCGCGCCGCGGATCCCGCCCTGCGGGGCGTTGTCGTGGCCACGTTACGTCGAGGTTCTGAGAGGCATCTGAGAAAAGCCGGTGAAGACCGTCAGGAAACCGGTCGACCGGATTCCCGATATTGGTCCAGACCTTCTTCCGGCGGGCGCGCCGGCAGGGGCTCTGACCGGCGACTTGGCGTCAACTCGACTGCATACGTACCGTTACGCAGAGAAAAATCGCCGGGTAAGGTATCGGCCCGTGCCCACTCGTGCAGTGGGCTCCGAGGGCGGCCCGACAGCCGGCCCACGGGCCGGAAACGTCCGGTCCACCTGCCGGGAGGCATCCGCTGTCCGTACGCTGCGAAGTGCGCGGGAGAAGTGGGCGGGCGACAATCCGCCCGCCGACCCGCACGCACGACGGGACGGCGGACCCGGCACAGTCCACGACGGAACAAGACTACGAGCGGAGCCCGCCATCCCCACAGGTGGCCGGCCCGCAGCCCTGGGGGCGGTGGCGTGACCGTGACAGAACTTCAGCAGGACAACAACCACAGCGGCGGCACGGTGAGCAGCCAACGCAGAGTGCTGGTGGTGGAGGACGAGCCGACGATCGCGGAGTCGATCGCGGCCCGGCTGGGCGCGGAGGGCTTCAAGGTCGCCGTGGCCCACGACGGGCCGGGCGCGGTCGACGGCTTCCACACCTGGCAGCCGGACCTGGTGGTCCTCGACATCATGCTGCCCGGCTTCGACGGCCTTGAGGTGTGCCGCCGGATCCAGGCGCAGCGCCCGGTGCCGGTGCTGATGCTGACCGCGCGCGACGACGAGACGGACCTGCTGGTCGGCCTCGGCGTGGGCGCCGACGACTACATGACCAAACCGTTCTCGATGCGCGAACTGGCCGCCCGGGTCAACGTGCTGCTGCGCCGCGTCGAGCGCGCCCAGCAGGCGGCCCGCACGCCCGCGCTCGGCTCGCTGCGCTTCGGCGAGCTGGAGATCGACCACGTGCAGCGCCGGGTCCGGCTCGCCTCGGGCGACGTCCACCTGACGCCCACCGAGTTCGACCTGCTCGCCTGCCTGGCCGCGCAGCCGCGCGCCGTGCTGACCCGCGAGCAGCTGCTGGCCGAGGTCTGGGACTGGACGGACGCGTCCGGCACCCGCACCGTGGACAGCCACGTCAAGGCGCTGCGCCGCAAGATCGGCGCGAGCTGGATCCGTACCGTCCACGGCGTCGGGTACGCGCTGGAGGCCCCGCTCTCCTAGCGGCGAGCCTCGGGCGACGGGCCTCCGGGGGGCCCGTGTCCCGAACTGCCGCGCACCACGCGGGGGACGTACGCGGGGATCACAGGGGACCAATGACCTTTCCACAGCAACGCAACGGGGACACCGGCGGCACGCGGTCGCAGACGTTGGCCGCCCGCGCCGCCCGCCGGGTCTGGGCCGACATCAGGCCGCTCGACCCGGTCCGCTCGATCAAGGGCAAGCTCGCCCTGCTGGTGATCGTCTCCGTCTTCCTGGCCACCGGCATGGTCGTCGTGGCGATCCGGTCCGAGACCCAGATCCGGATCATCATGGTCTTCTCCATGATCGCCTCGCTGCTCTTCATGCAGTTCCTCGCGCACGGGCTGACCGCCCCCCTGCGCGAGATGACGGCCGCCGCCCGCGCGATGGCCTCCGGCGACTACAGCCGCCGGGTCGAGGTGAACTCGCGCGACGAGATCGGCGAGCTGGCGACCACCTTCAACCAGATGGCCGCCGACCTGGGGGCCGCCGACCGGCACCGCCGCGAGCTGGTCGCCAACGTCTCGCACGAGCTGCGCACGCCCATCGCCGCGCTGCGCGCCGTGCTGGAGAACGTGGTGGACGGCGTCGTCCAGCCCAATCCGGCGACCCTGGGGGCCGCCCTGGAGCAGACCGAGCGGCTCGGCCGCCTGGTCACCCACCTGCTGGACCTCTCCAAGATCGACGACGGCGTGGTCGACCTGGACGCCCGCCCCTTCGAGGTGCGCGAGTTCCTGGACGGCGTGCTGCGCGGGGTCACCGTGGACGGCGCGACGGCCGGCGGGGCGTTCTCCCGGCGCGGCGACGTCCGGCTGGCGCTGGAGGTCAGCCCGACCGGTCTGACCGGCGTGGCGGACCCGGAACGGCTCCACCAGGTGGTCGCCAACCTGGTCGACAACGCCTGCAAGCACTCCCCGCCCGGCGGCACCGTGACGGTGCGCGCGCGGCCCGACGGCGGGCCCGGCGGCCTGCTGCTGGAGGTCGAGGACGAGGGCCCGGGCATCCCGCCGGCCGACCGCGGCCGGGTGTTCGAGCGGTTCAGCCGCAGCGGCACCGCGACCGCCCAGGGGCCCGGCTCGGACGGCGGCACCGGCCTCGGCCTGGCCATCGCCCGCTGGGCGGTGGACCTGCACGGAGGTCGGATCGCGGTCGCCGAGTCGCCGCGCGGCTGCCGGATCGAGGTCCGGCTGCCGGGGCAGCGCTGAGGGTCGGATGTGTCACAGAAGCGACACAGACGTACACGAAGATCATTGGATGATCTACATGCGCCTTTGTCCGGTTTTGCCCGGATATGCCCTATGGGTGGGCGTGATCGCTTCCCCTCAGATACGGCTTTCTAACGCACATTTTCAGCCAAACTGCAGGTCAGGACTGTGATCTGGGCGACGCCTGGGGCCCGGGGACTGCGCGATCACTGGTCAGGGGCGTAGCCTTAATCCCCGCTGTCCAAACATCCCAAAAGGAAGCGGAAGAGGGCGGTTGCCGCCGTGTCGCCACAGTCCCCTGAAACCCCCAATAGCTCGGCTAGCTCCACTGGCTTCGGTCCCAATGAGTGGCTCGTCGATGAGATCTACCAGCAGTACCTCCAGGACCCGAACTCGGTCGACCGAGCCTGGTGGGACTTTTTCGCCGACTACAAGCCCGGTACCGAGGTGACCCCAGTGACCCAGGCCGCGACCCAGGCCGGCCCCACGCCGACCCCTGCCGCTGCCCCCGCGCCCGCTGCTGCTGCTCCGGCCGCGACCGCCCCCGCCGCACCGGCCGCCCCGGCCGCTCCGGCGCCGGCGCCCGCGCCGCTCGCCGCAGCTCCCGTCGCGCCCCCGGCTCCGGCCCCGGCCCCCAAGGCCGCCGCCCCGGCCCCTGCGGCCGCTCCGGCCGCCGCCGCGGCGGACGCGCCCGCCGGCCCCGAGCTGATCCAGCTGCGCGGCCCGGCCAAGGCCGTCGCCACCAACATGGACGCCTCGCTGGAGGTGCCGACCGCGACCTCGGTCCGCGCGGTGCCCGCGAAGCTGTTGATCGACAACCGCATCGTCATCAACAACCACCTGCAGCGCGCCCGCGGCGGCAAGGTCTCCTTCACCCACCTGATCGGCTACGCCCTGGTCCAGGCCATCAAGGCCGCCCCGGGCATGAACTACAGCTACAAGGTGGAGAACGGCAAGGCCTTCCTGGTCAAGCCCGAGCACGTCAACCTCGGCCTGGCCATCGACCTGGTCAAGCCGAACGGCGACCGCCAGCTCGTCGTCGCGGCCATCAAGAAGGCCGAGACCCTCGACTTCTTCGGCTTCTGGCAGGCCTACGAGGACATCGTCCGCCGGGCCCGCGCCAACAAGCTGACCATGGACGACTTCACCGGCGTCACGGTCTCGCTGACCAACCCCGGCGGCATCGGCACCGTGCACTCCGTGCCGCGCCTGATGCAGAACCAGGGCACCATCGTCGGCGTCGGCGCCATGGAGTACCCGGCCGAGTTCCAGGGCTCCGCCCCGGAGACCCTGTCCCGGCTGGGCGTCTCCAAGATCATGACGCTGACCTCGACCTACGACCACCGCGTCATCCAGGGCGCGGCGTCCGGCGAGTTCCTGCGCGAGATCCACCGCCTCCTCCTCGGCGAGAAGGGCTTCTACGACGAGATCTTCGAGTCGCTGCGGATCCCGTACGAGCCGGTCCGCTGGGCCACCGACGTCGCCACCACCCACGACGACGAGGTCAACAAGACCGCCCGCGTCATGGAGCTGATCCACGCGTACCGTGTGCGCGGCCACCTGATGGCCGACACGGACCCGCTGGAGTACAAGCAGCGCAAGCACCCCGACCTGGACGTCACCACCCACGGCCTCACCCTGTGGGACCTGGAGCGCGAGTTCGCGGTCGGCGGCTTCGGCGGCCAGAAGATGATGAAGCTCCGCGACATCCTCGGCCTGCTGCGCAACACGTACTGCCGCACCGTCGGCGTCGAGTACATGCACATCCAGGACCCGAAGCAGCGCAAGTGGCTGCAGGAGCGCCTGGAGAAGCCGTACTCCAAGCCCGAGCGCGAGGAGCAGCTGCGCATCCTGCGCCGGCTGAACTCGGCCGAGGCCTTCGAGACCTTCCTGCAGACCAAGTACGTCGGGCAGAAGCGCTTCTCGCTGGAGGGCGGCGAGTCGCTCATCCCGCTGCTGGACGCCACCATCGACGCCGCCGCCGAGCACCGCCTCGACGAGGCCGTCATCGGCATGGCCCACCGCGGCCGTCTGAACGTGCTGGCCAACATCGTCGGCAAGCCGTACGGCAAGATCTTCGGCGAGTTCGAGGGCAACCTCGACCCGAAGTCGATGCACGGCTCCGGCGACGTGAAGTACCACCTCGGCTCCGAGGGCACCTTCACCGGCCTGGACGGCGAGACCATCAAGGTCTCGCTCGCCGCGAACCCCTCCCACCTGGAGACGGTCGACCCGGTCGTCGAGGGCATCGCCCGCGCCAAGCAGGACATCCTGGACCAGGGCGGCACCACCTTCCCGGTGCTGCCGATCCAGATCCACGGCGACGCGGCCTTCGCCGGCCAGGGCGTCGTCGCGGAGACCCTGAACATGTCGCAGCTGCGCGGCTACCGCACCGGCGGCACGATCCACCTGGTGGTCAACAACCAGGTCGGCTTCACCGCCGCCCCGGCGTCCTCGCGCTCCTCGATGTACTGCACCGACGTGGCCCGGATGATCGAGGCCCCGATCTTCCACGTGAACGGCGACGACCCGGAGGCCGTGGTCCGCGTCGCGCGGCTCGCCTTCGAGTTCCGCCAGGCGTTCCACAAGGACGTCGTGATCGACCTCATCTGCTACCGCCGCCGCGGTCACAACGAGGCCGACAACCCGTCGTTCACCCAGCCGCTGATGTACGACCTGATCGACAAGAAGCGCTCGGTGCGCAAGCTGTACACCGAGGGCCTGATCGGTCGCGGCGACATCACCATGGAAGAGGCGGAGCAGGCGCTCCAGGACTTCCAGGGCCAGCTGGAGAAGGTCTTCGCCGAGGTCCGCGACGCCGCCCAGACCCCCGCCCCGGCCATCGCCGGCAAGCCGGTCGCCGACTTCCCGGTCAACATCCAGACCGGCATCTCCCAGGAGATGGTCAAGCGGATCGCCGCCTCGCAGGTCAACCTGCCGGACTGGCTGACCGTCCACCCGCGCCTGCTGCCGCAGCTCCAGCGCCGCGCCGCCTCCGTCGAGGACAACACCATCGACTGGGCGACGGGCGAGACCCTCGCCATCGGCTCGCTGCTCATGGAGGGCCACCCGGTCCGCCTGGCCGGCCAGGACAGCCGCCGCGGCACCTTCGGCCAGCGGCACGCCGTCCTGATCGACCGCAACACCGGCGAGGACTACACCCCGCTGCAGTACCTCACCGAGGACCAGGCCCGCTACACCGTCTACGACAGCCTGCTGTCGGAGTACGCGGCGATGGGCTTCGAGTACGGCTACTCGCTGACCCGCCCGAACTCGCTGGTCATGTGGGAGGCGCAGTTCGGCGACTTCGTCAACGGCGCGCAGACCGTGGTGGACGAGTACATCGCCTCCGCCGAGCAGAAGTGGGGCCAGCACTCGGGCGTCACCCTGCTGCTGCCGCACGGCTACGAGGGCCAGGGCCCGGACCACTCGTCCGCCCGCCCGGAGCGCTTCCTGCAGCTGTGCGCGCAGAACAACATGACGGTCGCCATGCCGACCCTGCCGTCGAACTACTTCCACCTGCTGCGCTGGCAGGCGCACAACCCGCACCACAAGCCGCTGGTCGTCTTCACCCCGAAGTCGATGCTGCGTCTCAAGGCCGCGGCGAGTGCGACCGAGGAGTTCCTGTCCGGCTCCTTCCGCCCGGTCATCGGCGACAACACCGTCGACCCGGCACAGGTGCGCAAGGTCGTCATCACCGCCGGCAAGTTCTACTACGACCTGGCGGCGGCCCGCACCGAGCGCGGCGTCACCGACACCGCGATCGTCCGGGTCGAGCGGCTCTACCCGCTGCCGGTGGCCGAGCTCCAGGAGGAGCTCGCCCGCTACGGCGACGACGTCCAGTTCGTCTGGGCGCAGGAGGAGCCGGACAACCAGGGCGCCTGGCCGTTCATCGCGATGAACCTGGTCGACCACCTCCAGGTCGTCGTCGGCCGCAGCGCCAACGGCTCGCGGCTGCGCCGCGTCGCCCGCACGACGGCCTCGTCCCCGGCGGTCGGCTCGGCCAAGCGGCACGCCGCCGAGCAGCAGGCGCTGATCGAAGAGGTCTACTCGCTCTGAGGCCCTGAGGCCCCGAAGCGCTGGAGCACCGAAGCCCGCGGCCCCCGTCCTCCCCTGGGAGACGGGGGCCGCGGGCGTCCCCGACTATCCTGACCAGGTCAATCCCCATCGGACCGGAGTGAACCCGTGTACTTCACCGACCGCGGCATCGAGGAGCTGCAGAACCGGCGCGGCGACGAGGAGGTCACCTTCGAGTGGCTGGCCGAGCGACTGCGCGAGTTCGTCGACCTCAACCCGGACTTCGAGATCCCCGTCGAGCGGCTGGCCACCTGGCTGGCCCGGCTCGACGACGAGGACGACGAGTGACCGGTGCGGTGCCGTTGCACTGAACCGCTGATGAGGGGCCCGGGAGGCGATCGCCTGCCGGGCCCCTCACGTATCCGCGCCCGCCCGTAGGGGGCGCCTCGGGGGCCGCTCCGGGGCGGCTCAGGGGCGGCTCAGGGGCGGGATCCGGGACGGCACGCTTGACTTGCGCGTCACGCGATATATCGTCTTTAAAAGAGAACGCGATACATCGCGATCGGCAACGGGAGGCGGCAGAGATGAGCCAGTGGACGGTCGAGGGACCCGAGAGGATCACCATCGACGAGACGGTCCGGGCGCTGCACGTGCGGATCATCGAGGGCACGGTGAACGTGGTGGCGGCCGAGGGCCCGGCCCGCCTGGAGGTCACCGAGCTCCAGGGCGAGCCGCTGCACGTGACCCTGGTGGACGGCGTCCTGACGGTCACCTACAAGGACATCAACAGCTGGGGCGAGTTCGGCGACCGGCTCAAGTCGGTCGACGCGGTCAAGGGCTTCTTCAGCTCCTTCAAGCGCAAGCGGGTCGCCGGCGTCACCCTGACCGTCCCGGCCGACGCCGAGGTCAAGGTCGGCACCGTCTCGGCCGACGCCACCGTCTCCGGGATCACCGGGCACGTCTCGGTGCAGAGCGCCAGCGGCGACGCCACCCTGGTCGGCCTGACCGGCCGCACCGAGGCCAACACCGTCACCGGCGACGTCGACGCCCAGTCGGTGGCCGGCCAGCTCAAGGTCAACACCGTCTCCGGCCAGCTCACCGTCGTCGCCGGCACCGCCGACCGGGTCCAGGCCAACGCCGTCACCGGCGCCGTCACCCTGGACCTCGACGTCGCCAGCCCGGCCGACGTCAAGGTCACCACCGTCAGCGGCCCGGTCGTCATCCGGATCCCCTCGCTGGCCGACGCCAAGGTCGAGGCCGGCTCCACCAGCGGCGACATCTCCAGCACCTTCGACGGCCTCAAGCTCAGCGGCAGCTGGGGCGCCAAGCGCCTGTCCGGCCAGCTCGGCGACGGCCGGGGCAGCCTCGCCGTGACCACCGTCTCCGGCGGCGTCACCGTGCTGCGCCGCCCCGACCCCGAGGACGAGTCGCCGGTGGTCGTCAAGGAGCTCCCGGCCGGACTCGGCAAGCCCGACCTCACCAAGGAGGCGTGAGATGACGCCCGTGTTCGGCCACGGCCGGCTCCGGCTCTACCTGCTGAAGCTGCTCGACGAGGCCCCGCGGCACGGCTACGAGGTGATCCGCCTGCTGGAGGAGCGCTTCCAGGGCCTGTACGCGCCCTCCGCCGGGACGGTCTACCCCCGGCTCGCCAAGCTGGAGCAGGAGGGCCTGGTCGCCCACAACACCGAGGGCGGCCGCAAGGTCTACCGGCTGACCGACGCAGGGCGTGCCGAACTGGAAGCCCGCCAGGGCGAGTTGGACGACCTGGAAGTGGAGATCCACGACTCCGTGGCGCAGTTGGCCGGGGCGATCCGCGAGGACGTCCGGGACAGCGCCAAGGACCTGCGCGAGGAGCTGTGGCAGGCCGCCCGGCAGGCCCCCCGGCCGGACCGCGCCGAGGGCGGGGACCCGTGGTCCGGCCCGTGGGGCGACAACGAGTCCTGGCAGCGCGCCAAGGAGGAGTTCGCCCAGTTCAAGCGGCAGGCCAAGGACCAGGCCAAGCGCGCCCGGGAGCAGGAGAAGGCCGCCAAGGCCAAGGCGAAGGCCGCCGAGGAGGAGGCCCGCAGGCTGCGCGAGCAGGCCAAGGCCTCGCGGACGGCCGCGCAGCAGGAGGCGCTGCGGATCAAGCGCCGGGTCGAGCAGCAGGTGCGCGAGCACGCCGCGAAGGGCGACTGGCCGACCGGCCTGGCCGAGGGCCTGGCCGAGCTGACCAAGGGCCTGTCCGGGCTGGCCGACGCGGCCCGCTGGGGCCATCCGGCCGACGGGTCGGCCGAGGAGGTCACCGTCACCCGGATCGACCTGGACAAGGACGAGCCGACCACCCCGACCGCCCCGGCCGACCTGCCGCCGTGGGCGCGGACCGACCCGGCCGGCGACCCGGCCCGCGAACTGGAGCGGCTGCTCGACCGCTTCCGCGACCAGGTCCGCGACGCGGCCCGGGACGGCGGCGTGAGCACCGACAAGCTGGCCGAGGCCCGCTCGGTGCTGGGCGCGGCCGGCGAGCGGCTGAAGCGCCTGCTCGGCTGACCGGCAGGCCGCCGGACCACCACCGGCCCGGCACGCTCGGCGGGGCGGGGCGGGGCGGGGCGCCCCCGGGGCGCCCCGCGCCCCGGGGAAAAACAGTCACCGGGGCACCGCCGGACCGGCGGACGGCGGGACGGCGGGGAGGCGG
>NZ_JBHXMU010000016.1:0-24652 GCF_042720685.1 Kitasatospora sp. NPDC058492 | reverse complement strand
CGGGCCGCCCCCCGCCCCCCCCCCGCCCCGCCCCGCCCGGCGCCGGGGCCCGCGCCGGTCCGCCTCAGGGCCGCACGGCGCCAGGATCACAAGACGTCACGGCGTCACGGCGTCACGGCGTCACGGCGTCACGGCGTCACGGCGTCACGGCGTCACGGCGTCACGGCGTCACGGCGTCAGCACGATCTTGCCGAACACGTCGCCCTTGGCGAGCCGCGCGAAGCCGTCCCGGGCCTCGGCCAGCGGCAGCACCGAGTCGATCACCGGTCGGACGCCGGTGGTCGCGCACAGCGAGAGCAGCCCGGCCAGTTCCTCCTTGGTGCCCATGGTCGAGCCGACCACCTTGAGCTCCAGGAAGAAGATCCGGTTCAGCTCGGTGGTGCTCGGGTTGGGGCCGGAGGTGGCACCGGAGATGACGACGGTGCCGCCCGGGCGCAGCGCCTTCACCGAGTGCGCCCAGGTCGCGGCGCCGACCGTCTCCATCACCGCGTCCACCCGGGCGGGCAGCCGGGCGCCGCTCTCGAAGGCGGCGTCGGCGCCGAGTTCGACCGCCCGGCGGCGCTTGGCCTCGTCCCGGCCGGTGACCCAGACCCGCAGCCCGGCGGCCTTGCCGAGGACGATCAGCGCGGTCGCCACGCCGCCGCCCGCGCCCTGCACCAGGACGGTGTCGCCGGGCTTGACCCCGGCGTTGGTGAACAGCATCCGGTAGGCCGTCAGCCAGGCCGTGGGCAGGCAGGCGGCCTCTTCGAAGCTGAGTTCGGCGGGCTTGGGCAGCAGGTTCCAGGTGGGCACGGCCACCTGCTGGGCGAAGGTGCCCTGGTAACGCTCGGTCAGGATGGACCGGGGCTCGTCCGGGCCGACCCCGTGGCCGCTCTGGCCGATCACCGAGTGGAGGACGACCTCGTTGCCGTGCTCGTCGACACCGGCGGCGTCGCAGCCGAGGATCATCGGCAGTCGGCCGGCGGGCAGGCCGACCCCGCGCAGCGACCACAGGTCGTGGTGGTTGAGGCTGGCGGCCCTGACCGTGACCACGCTCCATCCGGGGCGGGCCTGCGGCTCGGGGAGTTCGCCCAACTCCAGTCCGCTGAGCGGGTCATCGGCGTCGATACGTGCGGCGTAGGCAGCAAACATGCTGCGGACGATAGCCGCGCCGGCCGGGGCCGGGAACCACGCGCGGGTGTGACGCGTGTCCCGGCCCCGGCCGTGTCGGCGGCGCCGCTCACGCCGGGCCTGCCCGGCAGCGGCGCCCGGATCGTCAGATCCGGGCCACGCCCTCGGCCCGGGCGGCCTCGGCGACGGCCTTGGTGACCGCCGGGGCGACCCGCTCGTCGAACGGCGAGGGGATGACCTTCTGCGGCGTCAGCTCGTCGGCGACGACACCGGCCAGCGCCTTGGCGGCGGCCAGCTTCATGCCCTCGGTGATCCGGCTGGCCCGCACCTGGAGGGCGCCGGCGAAGATACCGGGGAAGGCCAGCACGTTGTTGATCTGGTTCGGGAAGTCGCTGCGCCCGGTGGCGACGACCGCCGCGTACTTGTGTGCGACCTCGGGGTGGATCTCCGGGGTGGGGTTGGCCATCGCGAAGATGAACGCGCCCGCGGCCATGGTCGCGACGACCTCCTCCGGCACGGTGCCGCCGGAGACGCCGATGAACACGTCGGCGCCGGCCATCGCGTCGGCCAGGGTGCCCTTGAGGCCGGTGCGGTTGGTCAGTTCGGCGATCTCGGCCTTGACGTCGGTGAGGTCGCCGCGGCCGTCGTACACCACGCCCTTGCGGTCGCAGACCGCGACGTCGCCGATGCCCGCCGCCACCAGCATCTTGGCGATGGCGATGCCGGCCGCGCCGGCGCCGGAGATGACGGCCCGCAGCGAGCCGATCTCACGGCCGGTCACCTTGGCCGCGTTCCACAGGGCGGCGGTGGTGACGATCGCGGTGCCGTGCTGGTCGTCGTGGAAGACCGGGATGTCCACGGCCTCCTGGAGCCGGCGCTCGATCTCGAAGCAGCGGGGGGCGGAGATGTCCTCCAGGTTGACGCCGCCGAAAGAGGGCGCCAGCCGCACCACGGTCTCGACGATCTCGTCGACCTCGGTGCAGGCGAGCGCGATCGGCACCGCGTCCACGCCGCCGAACTGCTTGAACAGGATGGCCTTGCCCTCCATCACGGGCAGGGAGGCCTCCGGGCCGATGTCGCCGAGGCCCAGCACGGCGGTGCCGTCGGTGACCACGGCGACGGTGTTGGACTTCCAGGTGTAGTCGTTGACCAGCTCCGGCTGCTCGGCGATGGCCGTGCAGACGCGGGCGACACCGGGCGTGTAGGCGAGGGACAGGTCGTCCGCGTCGCGCACCGGGACGGTCGCCCTGATCTCCATCTTGCCGCCGCGGTGGAGCGCGAAAACGGCGTCGACCGGATCGACGGTGTCCTGGGTGCTGCTGATGATCTCCGCTGCCACGATGACCTCTTCGTCATTGATCTGGCGAGGGTGCGCGACCGACGGACAGGACGACCCGTCCGGAAACCGGAAACCGGGTACGCCGAAGCGGACCCGGGGGCTGGGTCGGGGCGCTGCCGTCGGGCGGCGCCCTCGGATGAGGGTTTTATGGGTCTTGTTGGTCCGCGTTGTGCTTCCGGGCCGAGCGTAGGTCGGACCAAGGCATCGCACCTATGCCTTTTCGTCCTCGTCACGTGCAGTTCATCGCCGAGCTGTCGCGTCACCGGGGCCCGGCGTCGGAAGCGCCGGGCTCCGGCGGCGGCAACGGTGATGGCGGCACGCGCACCCGCAGGAGTGAACGCAGACGCGCTGGGGAGTCGGCGTCCCGGATACGGAGCCACGTGATGACTTCCGTTCCCGGACACCCCGAGCCTGTCGGGGCTCGTCGGTCTGGTTCGAGCGTTCGGGGGTCACCCGGTACCGAATTCTGACACACCCGCTGCCGGGCCCGGGAGTGCGGGATGGCCGGATCGCATGTCCGCCATTTCGCGTACACCCACGCGTCACCGTGGCGGCCGCACGTCCCTGCGCCGTGGTCGACGGCGGCATCCGAGCCGGGGCGGCGGGCCTCCGGGCACCGGGCAGAGGGATCTGCATACTTATGCACGGAGTGACAGGAACACGGAATAAGTCCGAATAGCGGACAGCCCGGGCCCTCGTTATCCGATTTTGATCTGGATGAGGGCCATCTGACCGTTCACAGATGGCAGGATTCCCCCCATCTCGGATCGAGCCGGCCACTGGTCGAGGCGGTTCGCTTGACGTCCACCTCGGCGGAGGGTGGCGGAAGCAGTACCCCGTAGCAACCTGGGCGGCCCGTCCGCACAGGCACCGCACCACCCGGCCCTGCACGTACGACGACGTACAGCGAAATACACCCGTACAGCGCCGTACGACCCTGCCGCCCCGGTGTGCCGCCCCCGCGGCGCGCTCCGCCCGCCCTCTCCCTCAGGAGGAGATCCCCCTCATGACCGCCCGTACCCAGCGCACCCGGCTTCTCGCGGCCGGCGCGGTTGCCGCCTCCGTCACCCTCGTCCTGACCGGCTGCAGCAGCAGCAAGAGCGACGGCGGCAGCGGCGCGCCCAACGCCTCCGCGACCGTCAACGCGGTCAAGGCCGACGACAAGCTCGCCGCCCTCGTCCCCGCCGACGTCAAGTCCTCCGGCAAGCTCCTGGTCGGCGCGGACGCCTCGTACGCGCCGGACGAGTTCAAGGACGACAGCGGCAAGGTCATCGGCATGGACGTGGACCTGGCCAACGCCATCGCGGCCAAGCTCGGGCTGAAGGCCGACGTCCAGGACTCCGGCTTCACCGCGATCATCCCCGGCATCCAGTCGAACAAGTTCCAGCTCGGCATGTCGTCCTTCACGGACAACAAGGAGCGCGAGCAGGTCGTCGACATGGTGACCTACTTCAACTCCGGCAGCGCCATCGCGGTCAAGAAGGGCAACCCCGACAAGGTCGACCCCAACGACCTGTGCGGCAAGAAGGTCGCCGTCCAGACCGGCACCACCCAGGCCGACGAGATCAAGGACACCCGCAACCCGGACTGCGCCAAGAACGGGAAGCCGGGCATCCAGAACGACGGCGACAAGTTCGACCTCCAGACGGACGTCACCAACGCCGTCGTCTCCGGCCGCGACCAGGCGATGATGGCCGACTCCCAGGTCGTCGACTACGCGATCAAGCAGGCCGGCGGCCAGCTGGAGAAGCTCGGCTCCACCTACGGCGTGGCCCCCTACGGCGTCGCCGTCGCCAAGGGCTCCAAGCTCACCCCCGCGATCCAGGGCGCCGTCCAGTCGCTGATCGACGACGGCACCTACAAGCAGATCCTCACCAAGTGGGGCGTCGAGTCCGGCGCCCTCGACAAGTCGACCGTCAACGGCGCCGTGAACTGACCGTCCGCCTGCTCCCTCTCTCCCCCGAGGCCACACCGTGAACTCTCTGGACAAGGGGAAGGCGGAGGAGGGACGGCCTGAGACCATCAAGGCCGTCCCGGTCCGCCACCCCGGACGCTGGGTGGGCGCCGTCGTCATCGCCCTGCTCGCGGCGATGCTGCTGAGCGCCCTCTTCACCAACCCCGCTTTCAAGTGGGACATCGTCGGGCAGTACCTGTTCCACGACAGCATCGTGCACGGCATGGTCGTCACGCTGGAACTGACCGTCCTCTCCATGCTGATGGGCGTGATCGGCGGCATCGTCCTCGCCGTGATGCGCCTGTCCCCGAACCCCCTGCTCTCCGGCACCGCCTGGATGTACATCTGGGTCTTCCGCGGCACCCCGGTGCTGGTGCAGCTGGTGTTCTGGAACTTCCTCGGCCTGATCTGGGCCAAGCTGTCGATCGGCGTCCCGTGGGGGCCGGAGTTCTGGTCCGCGGACACCAACGTCCTGATCCCGACCTTCGTCGCCGCCCTGCTGGGCCTCGGCCTCAACGAGGCCGCCTACATGGCGGAGATCGTCCGCGGCGGCATCCAGTCGGTGGACGAGGGCCAGACCGAGGCCGCCCACGCGCTCGGCATGAGCCGGTTCCAGACCATGCGCCGGATCGTCCTGCCCCAGGCCATGCGGGTGATCATCCCGCCGACCGGCAACGAGACCATCTCGATGCTCAAGACCACCTCGCTGGTCAGCGTGATCTCCCTGGAGGAGATCTTCCGGGCCGGTCAGGTCATCTACTCCCGGAACTACCAGAACATCCCGCTGCTGATCGTGGTCAGCCTCTGGTACCTGTTCTTCACCTCGCTGCTGACCATCGGCCAGTACTACATCGAGCGCTACTACGCCCGCGGCTCCAACCGGACCCTCCCGCCCACCCCGGTGCAGCGGCTGCGGGGCCTGTTCGCCGGGAAGCCCGCCCCGAAGACCGGCGCCGACGTCGTCCCGGGGCTTGAGGGAGGTGGTCACGTATGACCGACCTGAGCAAGACCCCGGCCGCCGCCACCGGGCAGCCGATGGTGCGCGCCGAGAGCGTCCACAAGTCCTACGGCTCCGTGCACGTGCTCAAGGGCATCGACCTGGAGGTCAAGCAGGGCGAGGTGTTCTGCCTGATCGGCCCCTCCGGCTCCGGCAAGTCGACCTTCCTGCGGTGCATCAACCACCTGGAGAAGATCAACGGCGGACGCCTCTGGGTGGACGGCGAACTGGTCGGCTACCAGCAGAAGGGCGACAAGCTCTACGAGCTCAAGGACCGCGAGGTCGCCGTCAAGCGGCGCGACATCGGCATGGTCTTCCAGCGCTTCAACCTGTTCCCGCACATGACGGCCGTCGAGAACGTCATGGAGGCCCCGGTCCAGGTCAAGGGCGAGAGCAAGGCCGCCGCCCGGGAGCGGGCGATGGTCCTGCTGGAGCGGGTCGGCCTCGCCGACAAGGCGAAGAACTACCCCTCCCAGCTCTCCGGCGGCCAGCAGCAGCGCGTCGCGATCGCCCGCGCGCTGGCCATGAAGCCCAAGCTGATGCTGTTCGACGAGCCCACCTCGGCGCTCGACCCCGAACTGGTCGGCGACGTCCTCGACGTCATGCGCGGCCTCGCCGAGGAGGGCATGACCATGGTGGTCGTCACCCACGAGATGGGCTTCGCCCGCGAGGTCGGCGACGCGCTGGTGTTCATGGACGGCGGTGTGGTGGTCGAGTCCGGCAACCCCCGCGAGGTGCTCACCGACCCCCGGCACGAGCGCACCCGCGCCTTCCTCTCCAAGGTGCTGTAGAACCGTACCGACCGGCGCCCGGCAGGCTGCTCCTGCCGGGCGCCGACGTTTTCCCCACCCAGGTAATAGGCTGGACGCAATCAGCCCGTTACCGACCTTTTGGAAGGACCTCCGTGGAGCTCGCCTCGTACGCCGATCTCGCCGTTCGGCTGGTGAACACCGAGGAGCCCGAACGCGGCACCGACACGCTGACGTCCGTGGACGCGGTGCGCGGCCTGTTCTCCGACTCCTCGCGGGCCGCCGCACAGGCCGACGAGTCCGACCTGCCCCGGCTGCGGGCGGTGCGGACCAGGCTGCGCGGGGTCTTCGAGGCCGCCGCCGAGGGCGACGAGATCCGGGGCGTCGACCTGCTGAACAGCCTGCTGATGGAGTACCCGGTCAGCCCGCTGGTCTCCGGGCACGACTACCTGGACGACGCCGGCCGGCCGCGCTGGCACCTGCACCTGGCCGACAACTCGCCGACCGCCACCGCGCACTTCAGCGCGGTCGCCTGCATGGGCCTGGCCGTCCACCTGACCGAGCTGGGCGCCGACCGGCTCGGCATCTGCCAGGCCGCGCCCTGCCGCAACGCCTACCTGGACACCTCGACCAACCGCTCCCGCCGCTACTGCTCGGACCGCTGCGCGACCCGCGCCAACGTCGCCGCGTACCGGGCCCGCAAGCGCCAGGAGGCCGAGGCCGCGGCACTCGGCGCCGCCGGCTAGGTCCCCGGCAGGGCCCAGGGGGTCAGAGCTGCTCCGCCCAGACGCCCAGGCGGCGGGCCAGGCCCGGCACCCGGGCCAGCCGGGTGCTCAGCAGCAGCCGCTCCAGCCGCCGCCCCGGCGCCAGCCAGGCCGGGCGCGGGCGCAGCCGCAGCAGCACCCGGCCGAGCACCAGTTCGTCCGGGACCGGGCCGTAGCTTCGGCTGTCGCTGTCCACCGGCCGGTTGTCGGACAGCAGCCACCAGCCCCTCGGACGCCGCTCGGCGGCCCGCTTCACCACCAGCAGGTCCTGCTGGAAGGGGTGCCGGAAGAGCACCACCGCGCCGGGCCGGATCGGCGCGCCGTAGCGCACCAGCAACTGGTCGCCCTCGCGCAGGGTCGGGACCATCGACGGGCCCGCCACGTCGACCAGCCCGAACGGCACCGCGCCGCCGCCCCGGCCCCGCCCCCGGGGTTCCGTGCCCGCCGGTTCCGTGCCCGCCGGTTCCGTACCCGCTGGTTCCGTGCTCCGCGCCACGACTCCTCCTCCCGGACCGCCCGGTCCCAGTCTGCCGTACGGACCGTCACCCCGTTCGATCCGTTCGATGTCCGGATTACCCCGGTTCCGGGTCCGCCTTTTGCCCTAGGCCCACCGCCCGATCGCGAAACCCCGGGGGCGGAAGGGTAATCTCGGGCGCGGGAAGACGATCTAAGGAAGGACTCCCATGTTCTCTCGTCTGTTTGCACCGCGCGCCACCGCCCACGCCCACTGTGACCTGCCCTGCGGCGTGTACGACCCGGCGCAGGCCCGGATCGAGGCCGAGTCGGTCAAGGGCACCCAGGAGAAGTACCAGGCCAACGAGGACCCGGCTTTCCGCACCCGCGCCCTGATCATCAAGGAGCAGCGTGCCGAGGCCGTCAAGCACCACATCTCGGTGCTGTGGAGCGACTACTTCAAGGCCCCGCACTTCGAGAAGTACCCGCAGCTGCACCAGCTGATCAACGACACCCTGAAGGCCGCCTCGGCCGCCAAGGCGTCCACCGACCCCGCCACCGGCCAGGCCCTGCTGGACCTGATCGCCGAGGTCGACAAGATCTTCTGGGAGACCAAGCAGGCCTGAGCCTGACGCGTCGCCACCCGACCGCCCCCGTCCGCGAGCCCGGACGGGGGCGGTCGTGCGTTCACGCCCCACCCGAGCCCGGTAAGGGTTGCCTAGCCTGAGTGGCTGTTATGCTGCCAGGGCGTCCGAGGGGGAAGTCCGGTGTGAATCCGGCGCTGACCCGCAACGGTGAGCACGGCCCCCGGGGCCGCGCCAGCCCGATCGCCCCCGGCCGCTGAACTCCCGACAACTCGCCGTGGACTGCGAGGGGATGGCGCCCGGGCCCGCGCCCGACCGGTGCCGCCCCCGCGCACCCGCGGCCCGAGGCAAGGCGCACCGTGAGCAGCACCGCAGCCGCGGGCAGTGGCGCAACGAGCCCGCCCGCCCGCCGAATACCCGCCCTCCCGCTCGCCGTCGGCCTGGCCGCCGCCCTGCTGCTCTCGCTGCTCTGCGGCGTGGCGCTGGGCGCCTCCGGGATCGGCCTGCCCCGCGTCCTGCGGCTGCTGGCCGCCGGGCTGACGGGCGGACGGCTGGAGGCGGAGGAGGCCGCCGCCTACGCGATCGTCTGGGAGATCCGGCTGCCGCGCGCCGTGCTGGCCGCCGTGGTCGGCGCCGGGCTGGCCGCCACCGGGGTCGCCGTCCAGGCCCTGGTGCGCAACGCGCTGGCCGACCCGTTCGTACTCGGCATCTCCTCCGGCGCGGCCGTCGGCGCCAACGCGGTGCTGCTGCTCGGCGCCTTCGCCTCGCTCGGGGTGTGGGCGATCTCGGCCTCCGCGTTCGGCTCCGCGCTGGTCGCCATGGTGCTGGTCTACCTCGCGGCGCGGACGGCCTACGGGCTCACCCCGCTGCGGCTGGTGCTCACCGGCACCGCGCTCTCCTACGGCTTCTCCGCCGTCACCGCGCTGATGGTCTTCGCGGCCGCCCGCGGCGAGGCCGCCCGGGACGCCATGATGTGGCTGCTCGGCAGCCTCGGCGGCGCCACCTGGGGCTCGGTGCCGATCGCCGCCGCCACCGTGCTGGCCGGCCTGGCGTACCTGGCCTGCGCCGCCGGCCGGCTGGACGCGCTCGCCATGGGCGACGAGACGGCCGCCTCGCTGGGCGTGGACCCGGACCGGCTGCGCCGCGAGCTGTTCGTGGTGACCGCCGCCGTCACCGGCACGGTGGTGGCCGTCAGCGGGGCGATCGGCTTCGTCGGGCTGATGGTGCCGCACCTGGCCCGGATGCTGGTCGGCGCCGGGCACCGCCGGGTGCTGCTGGTCGCGCCGCTCGCCGGGGCGCTGCTGCTGGTCTGGGTGGACATCGTCTCGCGCACCCTGCTGGCGCCCGCCGAACTGCCGGTCGGGGTGGTCACCGCGGTGCTCGGGGTGCCCTGTTTCCTGCTGCTGATGCGCCGTCGCGGCTATTCCTTCGGAGGCCGCTGATGGATCTCGCCCTGGACTCCGTCTCGGTCGAGCTGGCCGGTGCCCGGCTGGTCCACGACGTCGCCCTGGACGCCGCCGCCGGGCAGGTGGTCGGACTGATCGGACCGAACGGCAGCGGCAAGTCGACGCTGCTGCGCTGCGTCTACCGGGCGCTGCGGCCGGCCGCCGGGGCCGTCCTGCTGGACGGCACGGACCTGCACGCGCTGACCGCGCGCGAGGCCGCCCGGCGGGTGGCCGCGCTCCCCCAGGAGTACTCCGCCGAGTTCGACTTCACGGTGGCCGAGGTGGTCGCCATGGGCCGGCTGCCGCACCGGCGCGGCCTGGGCGGCCCGGGTGCGGACGACCACGCGCGCTGCGCGGAGGCGCTGCGCAAGGTCGGCGCCGAGCAGTTGGCCGGGCGGGGCTTCCTGAGCCTGTCCGGCGGCGAGAAGCAGCGGGTGCTGATCGCCCGCGCGCTGGTCCAGGAGCCCCGGCTGCTGGTGCTGGACGAGCCCACCAACCACCTGGACATCGCCCACCAGTTGGACGTGCTGGCGCTGGTCCGGGAGGCCGGCCCGACGGTGCTCACCGCGCTGCACGACCTCAACCTGGCGGCCGGCCACTGCGACCTGCTGTACGTGCTACGGGCCGGCCGGATCGTCGCCTCGGGGCCGCCCGCCGAGGTGCTCCGACCCGCCCTGCTGGCCGAGGTGTTCGGCGTCCGGGCCACCCCCGTCCGGCACCCGGTGACCGGCGCCGTCCAACTGCTCTTCGACCGGATCTGACCCACCCCCCGAAGGAACCCCCGTGCGCACCAAGGCCGTTGCCATCACCGCCCTGCTCACCCTCGGGCTCACCGCCTGCGGCGCCGAGATCGCCCCGAGCGGCGACGCCACCGCCGCCTCCGCCCACTACCCGGTGACCGTGGAGAACTGCGGCACCAAGCTCACCTTCCCGCAGAAGCCCGCCCGGACGGTGACCAACGACGTCGGCATCACCGAGCTGATGCTCGCCCTCGGCCTGGCCGACCGGATGGCCGGCTACGTGATGCCCGACGACAAGGGCCGGGTCGACCAGGTCGCCTGGAAGGACGGCTACCAGCAGACCGCGTGGCTCTCCAAGAAGGAGATCACCAAGGAGATCGTGCTGGGCGCCAAGGCCGACCTGGTCTTCGCCGGCTGGCACTACGGCTTCGACGAGGGCCGCGGCTTCACCCCGCAGGCGCTGGGGGACCTCGGCATCGCCTCGTACGTGCTCAGCGAGTCCTGCCGCAGCGGCAAGGGCACCGAGCGCGGCGTGATGTCCCCGCTGGACGCGCTCTACACCGACCTGGCCAACCTCGGCGAGATCTTCGACGTCCGCGACCGGGCGGACAAGCTGGTCGCCGGTTTCAAGGCGCAGGTCGCCGCCGCCCCGCAGCCCGAGCGCCGGCCGTCCGTGTTCCTGTACGACAGCGGGCAGGACAAGCCGTACACCGCCGGGAAGTTCGCCGCGGCCGACGAGATCATCGCCAAGGCCGGCGGGGCCAACGTGATGGGCGACCTCGCGGACACCTGGGTCACCGTCGGCTGGGAGAGCGTGGTGCAGCGCGACCCCGAGGTGATCCTGATCAACAACTACGGCGAGACCGGCGCCGACGCCAAGCGCGCCTTCCTGAAGTCCTTCCCGCCGCTGGCCGGCGTCTCGGCGGTCAGGAACGACCGGATCTTCGTCCTGGACTACGTCGACCTGGTGGAGAGCCCGCGCAACCCGGCCGCGATCACCGCGCTGGCCGACTACCTGCGCACCGTCCCGGCCCGCTGACCCGCCCGCCCCCGGCCCGGGCCCCGATCAGGGCCTGGGCCGGGGGCGGGGGCGCGCAGTAGGCTCGCGGCATGATCCGCACCGCCGTCGTGACCGACGTTCCCGTCATCCTCGCCCTGATCCGCGAGCTCGCGGAGTACGAGAAGGCCCCGCAGGAGGCCGTGGCCACCGAGGAGCAGCTGCGCGACGCCCTGTTCGGCGCCAACCCGGCGCTGTTCGGCCTGATCGCCGAGGACGACGCCACCGGCGAGCCGGTCGGCTTCGCGGTCTGGTTCCTCAACTTCTCGACCTGGCGCGGCACCCACGGGATCTACCTGGAGGACCTGTACGTCCGCCCGCAGTCCCGCGGCGGCGGCCACGGCAAGGCGCTGCTGCTGGAACTGGCGCGGATCGCCGTCGAGCGCGGCTACGCGCGGGTGGAGTGGTCGGTGCTCGACTGGAACACGCCCTCGATCGACTTCTACAAGTCCCTCGGCGCGGTGCCGATGGACGGCTGGACCGTCTACCGGCTCACCGGCGAGGCGCTCGCCGCCGCCGGCGACGGTCACTGAACGGACCGTCCGAACCCCTGCCACCCTGCGTCGCGATGGCTTACCATGAGTGACTCCCGAGCCCCGGCCGGCGTGCGGAAGGCGGTAAGGTCTCAGGCGGATACGCGGCGTCCGGTCGCCCCGCGAAGGGTATGACCGGTACGTACCGCACCACCCCTCTGGACAGTTGGGGCGAAGCAGTTGAGCCAAGCAACAGACAGTGCCGCGGCCACCGGCCCGGAAGCACAGCGCGTCACCCAGGAGGTGAGGGTGTCCCAGATCGACGGCGAGCCCGGAGTGCAGGACTTCGTGGAGGTCCGGCTGCCCGCGGCGGGTGCCTACCTCTCGGTCCTGCGAACAGCGACGGCCGGCCTGGCGGCACGACTCGACTTCACCCTCGACGAGATCGAGGACCTGCGGATCGCGGTCGACGAGGCCTGCGCCATCCTGCTCCAGCAGGCGGTGCCAGGCTCCGTCCTGACCTGCGAGTTCCGGCTGGTCGGCGACTCGCTGAAGGTGACCGTCACCGCCCCCACCACCGACGGGAAGGCGCCCGAACGGGACACCTTCGCCTGGACGGTGCTCTCCGCCCTGGCCGGCGAGGTCGACTCCTCGGTCGGCGAGGACAAGACCGTGTCGATCAGCCTGCACAAGAAGCGCGGCGGCCCCGTCGCCCACTAGCCGGGGCGTCGACCAGCACCGCACAAGGGCCGTCCGCCCGGTCCCCGATCAGGGGCCGGGCGGGCGGCGCCCGGTACCGCTCCCCACGCGGTACGACCAACGAGACGATGCCGGGGCCCGAGGGCCCCGGTGCTCCCGGAACGGAACGGGGGAATGGCCGTGAGTGATCTGGACCGTACCGGCCTCGCGACGGCGGGACCTGCCGTACCGACCCAGGCGAGCGTTCCTGGCCTCGCCGCCAACGACGATGCGCACCCGAAGGACGCCCACCGGATGAGCCACCCGACCGAGCCGACGTCTGAACCGTCGCCCGCATCCCCGCCCCCGTCCGATCCGGCGGACGAGGCCGCGGACCTGCGCACCGCGGTGCCCGTCCAGGCGCCGGCCCCGGCCCCGGCCCCGCACCGCTCGGGCGCACCGGACCGGGAGGCGGCCCGCGCGCTGTTCGTCCGGCTGTCCGCGCTGCCCGACGGCTCCCCGGAGCGCGTCGAGCTGCGCAACCAGCTGGTGCGGATGCACATCCCGCTGGTCGAGCACCTGGCCCGGCGGTTCCGCAACCGGGGCGAGCCGCTGGACGACCTGACCCAGGTCGCCACCATCGGCCTGATCAAGTCGGTGGACCGCTTCGACCACGAGCGCGGGGTCGAGTTCTCCACCTACGCCACGCCGACCATCGTCGGCGAGATCAAACGGCACTTCCGCGACAAGGGCTGGGCGGTCCGGGTGCCGCGCCGCCTCCAGGAGCTGCGGCTGTCGCTCACCACGGCGACCAGCGAGCTCTCCCAGCGGCACGGGCGCTCCCCCACGGTGCACGAGCTCGCCGAGCACCTGGGGATCTCCGAGGAGGACGTCCTGGAGGGCCTGGAGTCCGCCAACGCGTACTCCACGCTGTCCCTGGACGTCCCGGACAGCGACGACGAGTCGCCGGCCGTGGCGGACACCCTCGGCGCCACCGACGAGGCACTGGAGGGCGTCGAGTACCGCGAGTCGCTCAAGCCGCTGCTGGCCCAACTGCCGCCCCGGGAGCAGAAGATCCTGGTGCTGCGGTTCTTCCGGAACATGACCCAGTCGCAGATCGCCGCCGAGGTGGGGATCTCCCAGATGCACGTGTCCCGCCTGCTGGCCCGGACCTTGGCCCAGCTGCGGGAGAAGCTCCTGGTGGAGGAGTAGGACTGACGGCCGCTCAACCGGCGGCCGACCCCCGGCGGCCCTGTGCGCTCAGCCCTCGTGCGACGCGTACAGGGCCGCCGTCGACTTCGGGTTCAGCAGCGCGCCGATGCCGACCAGCCCGAGCAGGCCGACCAGCACGCCGACGCCGATCATCGCGCCGCCGCTCTCCAGCATGTAGTACCCGATCGGCAGGCAGATCGAGTTGGTGAGCACGGCCGGGCTGCGGCCCCAGCGGCGCTCCTTGAGCAGCGCGCGGGCGGCCAGCACCGGCAGCACGCCGAGCAGCACGATGACCAGGCCGCCGAACTCGTTCAGGGCGAGCTGCTTGGACTGGCCGGACAGCGCGGACACCATGTCCCAGACGCCGACGACGGCCAGCGCGGCGCCCTCCAGGGCGGTGATGGCGGCGCCCACGGTCAGCGCCAAGGGGCGGGCCGGGCCCGCCGTGGGTACGGGTGCGGAGGATTCTGCGGTCACTCCAGCAGGGTAGCCGCCGGTTGGTCCGTACCGACCCGTAGGCTTTCCCCATGCGCGCTCTCCTGGTCGTGAACCACAAGGCCACCACCACCAGTGGCCGCACCAGGGACGTACTGATCCACGCGCTGCGCAGCGACCTCAAGCTGGAGGTGGCCGAGACGCAGTACCGGGGCCACGCCCGCGACCTGGCCCGCGAGGCCTCGGAGGACGGCACGGTCGACCTGGTGGTGGCGCTCGGCGGCGACGGCACCGTGAACGAGGTGGTGAACGGGCTGCTCACGCACGGCCCGGGCGAGAAGGTCCCGCGACTGGCCGTGGTGCCGGGCGGTTCGACCAATGTGTTCGCCCGCGCGCTGGGCCTGCCCAACGACCCGGTGGAGGCCACCGGCGCCCTGCTGTACGCGCTGGAGCACGGGAGCGAGCGGCCGGTCGGCCTGGGCAAGGCGATGACCGACGGGCTGCCGGACCGCTGGTTCACCTTCACCGCCGGCCTGGGCTTCGACGCCGGGGTGGTCGGCCGGGTCGAGGAGCAGCGCCGGTTGGGGCGCAAGTCCACCCACGCGCTCTATGTGGGGCAGGCGCTGCGGCACTACGTCACCCAGCGTGAGCAGCGTCGTTCCGGGCCCGTGGCCCTGGAACTACCGGGCCGAGAGGGCGTGCCGGGCCTGGCCCTGGCCATAGTCAGCAACACCTCACCGTGGACGTTCCTCGGCAACCGCCCGGTGTACCCCTCACCGCTCGCCTCCTTCGACACCGATCTCGACGTCTTCGGGATCACCCGGATGACGGCGTTCGGCACCGTTCGAACGATCCGTCAGATCCTGCGGTCGTACGCCTCTTCGAGCGAAGGCGCCCCGCCGGCCGGCCCGTCCGGCAAGCACGTCGTCTCCTATCACGACGTCAGACACTTCACCTTGGTTTCAGAGGAACCGGCCCCGTTCCAGGTTGACGGGGACCACCTTGGAGACAGGAGTCGCGTCAGTTTCACAGGCGTACGGCGGGCACTGCGTGTGATTGTGTGACCGGAAGGGGGTTTCGCCCTTCTTCTCGAACGCACAAGCCCCCTTCACCCCATAGAAGTACTGGCTGTGAGCTAGGCGACACCGAAGAATCAAAAATTCCTCCCTGAAGGGGGTTGTATCCGGGCCCGAGGTTTGCGAACCTCTACATGGCGATCGGGACGCATCGCAGCGACGGCAACCTCAGAACCTGGCGGGTGTCGACCGCGGAGCGTCCCTCGAATCGCCGAATCCCTCCCCAGCACAGACCACCCGGGCCCCGGCGGGCCTTTGGTCTCTTTTGCTGTTGCGGGATTCGTGAAAGCGTTCACATTCACAAGCCACATTCACAAGCCATCGATTATGCCGACCGGGTGCCCCCCGCCGGCAGGAGGAGTTGGACGACCATGGACTGGCGCCACCGCGCTGTCTGCCGCGAAGAGGACCCGGAGCTGTTCTTCCCGATCGGGAACACCGGTCCTGCTCTGCTGCAGATCGAGGAAGCCAAGGCCGTGTGCCGCCGCTGTCCGGTCATGGAGCAGTGCCTGCAGTGGGCTCTTGAGACCGGCCAGGATGCCGGCGTCTGGGGCGGTATGAGCGAGGACGAGCGTCGCGCGATGAAGCGCCGTGCCGCCCGCAACCGCGCCCGCACCGCCTGATCACACGCCGTAACACCAGCAGTAACCGAAACACCGATCAACACATGATCAAAGGCTTCCCTGCACCTCCTGGTGAAGCCTTCCGCACAAAGGGCCTTGCCTGGCGAGGTCCCGCGACACCGGACCGTCCAGCCACTTGATACTGTTCACTTAGAGCAATATCGTGGAGCTGTGGCGCTCACCGTGTGCAACGCACGGGCGAGGTGTCGCACCACCCAGAGCCCCCGTTCCGGCCGACTCCCCCCGACGGCCGGAACGGGTTGAGAGGCCCTGTCGACCCACCCCCCCCGGTCGACAGGGCCTCGTTTCTGTTTTCGCGCCCCGTTCTGTGTGCGCGCCCCGGCGCGCCCGCACCCTGGCACGCCCCCGCGCGGGCCGACCCGCGCCGGGCTCGCGGGGTGGGCACCCGGCGCTTTCGCCGAGTGCACGCCCCCACCGCGCGCCTCGATGCACCTTTCCGCGGACCGCACCGCAGACCGCACCGCGGACCGGTCGGCGGATCAGCGGACCGGGATCTCCAGGATCACCTTGGTGCCGCCGTCCGGACCGGCCACCATGTCGAAGGTGCCGCCCAACTCGCCGGTGGCCAGCGTGCGGACGATCTGCAGGCCGAGGTTGCCCGCCGTCTGCGGGTCGAACCCCTCGGGCATGCCGCGGCCGTCGTCCTGCACCGTGATCAGCAGGAACTCCTCCGGCCGGGCGCCGCCGTTCCAGCTGTCCGACCAGCCCGCCCCGGTCGCCGGGGCCCGCCCGCGCAGCGCGCTGACCTCCAGGTTCCCGGAGGCGGACGGGCCGAAGGCGTGCTCCAGCGCGTTCTGCAGCAGTTCGTTCAGCACCATCGACAGCGGGGTGGCCACCTCGGCGGACAGGATGCCGAAGCTGCCGCTGCGGCGGGTCGCCACCCGGCCGTCCTGGGACAGCTCCATCACCATCGCCAGCACCCGGTCGGCGATCTCGTCGAAGGCCACCTGCTCGTCCAGCGCCTGGGACAGCGTCTCGTGCACGATCGCGATCGAGCCGACCCGGCGCACCGCCTCGTCCAGCGCGGCCCGGCCGGCCTCCGACTCCATCCGGCGGGACTGCAGCCGCAGCAGGGCGGCGACGGTCTGCAGGTTGTTCTTCACCCGGTGGTGGATCTCCCGGATGGTGGCGTCCTTGGTCATCAGCTCGCGGTCGCGGCGGCGCAGTTCGGTGACGTCCCGGCAGAGCACCAGCGAACCGGTCAGCGTGCCCTTGGGCTTGAGCGGGATGGCCCGCAGGGTCACCACCCCGCCCTGCACCTCGACCTCGGTCTGCCGCGGCGCCCAGCCGCTCGCCAGCTTCACCAGCGCCTCGTGCACGGCCGCCCGGGAGGGCGGGACCAGTTCGGCGGTGGCCCGGCCCAGGTGGCTGCCGACCAGGTCGGTGGTGAGGCCGAGCCGGTGGTAGGCGGACAGGGCGTTGGGGCTGGCGTAGGTGACGATGCCGTCCGCGTCGAGCCGGATCAGGCCGTCGCCGACCCGGGGGGCGGCGTCCATGTCGATCTGTTCGACGCCGTGGAAGGGGAAGCTGCCGGCGGCGATCATCTGGGCCAGGTCGGAGGCGCTCTGCAGGTAGGTGAGCTCCAGCCGGCTGGGGGTGCGGACGGTCAGCAGGTTGGTGTTGCGGGCGATCACCCCGAGCACCTTGCCCTCGCGCCGGACCGGGATGGACTCGACCCGGACCGGCACCTCCTCGCGCCACTCCGGGTCGCCCTCGCGCACGATCCGGCCCTCGTCGAAGGCGGCGTCCAGCAGCGGGCGGCGCCCGCGCGGGACGAGGTGGCCGACCATGTCGTCCTGGTAGGAGGTGGGGCCGGTGTTGGGCCGCATCTGCGCCACCGAGACGTAGCGGATGCCGTCCCAGGTGGGGATCCACAGGACCAGGTCGGCGAAGGAGAGGTCGGAGAGGAGCTGCCACTCCGAGACCAGCATGTGGAGCCATTCCACATCGGCCCCGGTCAGGGTGGTGTGGCGGCGGACGAGTTCGTTCAGCGAGGGCACATGGCGAGGGTAGCGCCGCCGGTCGGGGCGCGGCGCGGCGGACCGGGGAACGGATCATGCGCCGGGCCTGCGGCGGAGCCCGCTTCCCGAAGTTGTCCAGACCAATTTCCGGAGCGGCCTGGACAACCCAGATTGGTCTAGTCCACAATGAAAGGGCACCAAGGAGAGGCCCACCGCGCAACTGCCCTGACCGCGCGAGGCCTTTCCTCGGTCGGACGCCGCCGAACGAGGACCCCGCACAGTTCTCGATCGACTCCGGCGACCGACGACAGCTCCGGGCTGCGGTGCCGCATGGGTTGAGGGTCCCGTGTCGGCGCCGTGGCCCGTAGTGCTTTCCGGGTACGCCGAGCGCCAGGCCCTGTCCGGCCGAGGGGCGCGACGCGTTCCGGGCGCTCCCCCGCCGAAGCCATGTTCCGCCGCTCAACGAGTCGGGCCCCCGTCCACAGCCTGTGGACGGGGGCCCGATCGCGTGGCGCCGTGCCTCAGTGCGTCTCGGTGACCTTGGCCAGGGCGCGCGGGGCGTCCGGGTCCTGGCCGCGGGCGATGGTGACCTCGTAGGCCAGCAGCTGCAGCGGGAGGATCTCCAGGATCGGCTGGACCTCCTCCGGCACGCCGGCCGGCAGGGCGAAGCCGGCCGAGGCGGCGTCCACCTGCGCCTGCTGGCCGACCACGACCAGGTCCGCACCGCGGCCGCGCAGGCGGTCCAGCACCGGCTGCAGGGCCTCGCCGCCCTTGCCGTCCGGGACGATCGCGATGACCGGCGAGACGTTGTCCACCATGGCCAGCGGGCCGTGCAGCAGATCGGCGCCGGAGAACGGGGAGGCCGGGATGTAGGTGGTCTCCATCAGCTTCAGCGCCGCCTCGCGGGCGGTCGGGTAGCCGTAGCCGCGCGAGGTGATGACCAGGCGCTGGGCGAAGCGGTACCGCTCGGCCAGCGCCTTCACCTCGGCGTGGCGGGCCAGGACGCCGGCGGCCAGGCCGGGCAGCTCCTTGGCCGCCGCACCGTCGCCGCCTCGCAGGCCCTCGACCAGCAGGTAGAGCGCCAGCAGTTCGGCGGTGTAGGTCTTGGTGGCGGGCAGCGCCTTCTCCGGGCCGGCCAGCACGTCGATGTGGAACTCGGAGACCTCGGCCAGCGGCGAGGACGCGTTGTTGGTGACGGCGAGGGTGATGGCGCCGGCCTCGCGGGCGGCCTTGGTGGAGGCCACCAGGTCGGGCGAGCCGCCGGACTGGCTGACGGTGATGACCAGGACGTCGGTGAGGTCCGGCTTGGCGCCGTACGCGGTGGTGGTGGACATCGAGGTCAGGCCGGCCGGCTTGCCGAGCAGGATCTCGATCAGGTACTTGGCGTACAGCGCCGCGTTGTCGGACGTGCCGCGCGCGGTCAGCAGGACGAAGCGAGGGTTGCGGGCGGCGATCTCGGCCGCGATCTGGCGGATCTTCGGGGCACCCTCGTCGAGGATGCGCTGGAGGACGGCCGGCTGCTCGGCCATCTCCGCCGCCATGATCCGGCCGGGAACGGAAACAGTCTGCGGGTCGGACATCAGGATGTGCCTCCGATGAGATGGTTCGACCCCTCCGGGCAGGTTGCCCGACGGGGACCTCTACGGCGGCGAGTCCGCACACTCGCTGCGGTGGTTTCCTGCCGCAATCCTACGGGGGCCGCCCCGGGCGGGCACACCCGAAGGCCCGCCCCGGACGGGACGGGCCCCAGGCCTGTACAAACGGCGGCGCCGGGTCAGGACGCCTTGTTGATCAGCTGGTCGATCGCGGCGTCGGCGTCCTTGGTGGCCTGGTCCACCGACTTGCCCTTGAGGATGCCGGTCAGCATGTCGGGCAGGATCTTCTGCTTCTCGATCGCGCCCCAGCCGGGGGCCAGCGGGGTGAACCAGGCGTCCGGCACCGCGTTGGCCGCCGCGGCGGTGGTCGGCTTGTTCTTCAGCGGGTTCAGCTGGGTGAGGTTGTTCGGCAGGATGTCCTTGTCGGCCAGCGTCTGCTGGGACTTGGTGCTGGTGAACATCCGCACCCAGTCGGTGGCCAGCTCGACCTGCGTGGACTTGGCGGTGACCGCGAGGTCGGAGCCGCCGATGAAGGTGGGCAGCGGCTTGCCGTCCGGGCCGGGCATGGTGGCCATCTTGACGGTGTCCTTGAGGCTCGGGTCGCCGGTGCCCGGCGCGACGACGCTGGCCGCCTCGTAGCCGTTGCCGTAGAAGGACGCGGCGCGCCCGCGGGCCATCGACTCGAACTGGTTCTGCTCGTTCACCGTCAGGTCGCCCTTGGTGTACTTGCGGACCAGGTCGACGAAGTGGCTGATGCCCTGCTGGGACTTGGCGTCGTGCAGGGTGCCGTGCCAGTTGCCGGAGCTGTCGAACTTGGCGATGCTGCCGCCGTACGCGGCCACGTAGCTCATCGCGGCGTACCAGTACGGGCCGGGCAGGTAGAGCGAGGAGTAGCTCTTGTCGGCCTTGTTCTTGTCGGCGACCTTGTCCAGGACCGCCGTCAGGTCGGCCTCGGTCTTGGGGAATTCGGCGCTGCCGGTGGCCTGCTGGAAGGTGGCGGTGTTGTAGATGGCGACCCGGGCGCCGGCGTAGTAGGGCACGCACAAGAGCTTGTCCTGGTACGTGCAGGTGTTGGCGAGCGCCTTGATCCAGCTGTCGGAGTTGTCGAAGGTGGTCCGGTCGACCGGGGCCAGCGCGCCGGAGAGCACGTACTTCATGGTCTCGGTGTTGCCGAGCTCGACCACGTCGGGCGCGGAGCCGTCGGCGATCGCCTTGTCGAGCTTGGTCACCTTGTCGGCCCAGCCCTGGTAGGCGAGCTTGAGGGTGACGTTCGGGTACTTCGCCGCGAACTGGTCGTTGACCTGCTGCACCAGGTCGGGCCAGTTCTTCTGGGCGTCGTCCATCAGCCAGACGGTGACGGTGCCGCTCGCGGCCTTCGGGTCGGCGCCGGGGCTCTTGCCGTCCTTCGACGCCGTACCGGCCGATGAACAGGCCGTCAGCCCGATCGCCAGGGCAGTGATTCCGAACGTCGACATGAGCTGACGCTTCTTCACGCCATCCTCCGAGGGTGCTAGAGCCGTGTTGCCCGCCGGCAGCGTGATGGCGCCCGCAACGGAGGGTCCGGGCAGGGGCGAAGAGCTTCGGGGAGGGCTGATACCACATCCGGTGAGGTTGAATTTCGAACCGGATGACTGGACTCTGGCCTAGACCATAGGTGGTGTCAACGGCCAAATGGCCTCGTCGCCAAGGCCGTTGCAGAGCCGTTGTACCCCGTGGCGATCAGTTGCCGTACCGTCACCCTAAGTGGAACTTAAGGTGGATTTAAGGCCTACTTGAGGGAACACGGTCACCTGGCGAATCCGCAGGTCAAATGGCGGGGAAACGGAACGGGCCCGCCATGCGGCATGCGCATGACGGGCCCGTCGGCCGACGCCTCCCGGACACTCCCGGTGACGCCCCCCTCGGTCTCAGCCGATGGCTCCCGGCTGCCCGGTGAGCACCTCCACGGCCGCCAGCCCGCAGACCCGGGCGGCGCCGTGGGTGGCGATGTAGAGCGCGCCGACCGGCTCGGACTGCGGCAGCCCCATCTCGACCACCGCGGCGTCCGGCCGGGCCGCCACCAGGCGGCCCAGCGCGGCGGACATCCAGGCGTGCCGGTGCGCGTCCCGGACCACCAGCACCAGGCGGCGGCCCTCGGCGCCGGCCACCAGCTCGGCGACCAGGGCGTCCAGCAGCTCGGGGGCGGCCTGCGCCGCCGAGACCGCGCGGGTGCGGGTGCCGGGGAAGCGGTCGGCCAGCATGCCGGCCACGCCCCACGGGGTGACGTCGCCGACGGCGATGTTCGGCTCGTCCGAGAACGAGGCCACGAACGGGCGCTCGGACACCGGCTGCGGCTCGTGGCCCGGCGCCCGGACCACCTTCAGCGCCCGGCGGGCGGCCCGCAGGCCGACCGCGAGGTCCGGCTCCGGCCGCTCGCCCTGGGCCGAGATCCGGCCCCAGCTGCCGAGCGAGCGGACCCGGTCGGCGGCGTCCGCCAGCCGCTCCTCGGAGAGCACGCCGGCCCGCACGCCCGCCACGATGGCGTCGCGCAGCATCAGCACGGTGTCCTCGTCGGCCAGCCCGCCGCCGACGCAGATCGCGTCCGCGCCGGCCGCCAGGGCCAGCACGGTGCCGTCGCCCATCCCGAAGGTGTCGGCGATGGCGCCCATCTCGATCGCGTCGCTGACGATCAGGCCCTGGTAGCCGAGGCCGCCGTCGGCCGGGGCGGCCCGCAGCAGGTCGCGCAGCACGAGCGGGCTGAGGGTGGCCGGCAGCTTCGGGTCGAGCGCCGGGATCATGATGTGGGCGGTCATCACGGCCTTGGTGCCCGCCGCGATCGCCGCCTGGAACGGGATCAGGTCGCGCGAGCGCAGCACGTCCAGGTCGACGTCGATGACCGGCAGCCCGTGGTGCGAGTCGACGGCGGTGTCGCCGTGGCCGGGGAAGTGCTTGGAGCAGGCGGCCACGCCGGCCGACTGGAGGCCCTCCACCCAGGCGGCGGTGTGCCGGGCGCACAGCTCCGGGTCGGCGCCGAAGGAGCGGACGCCGATGACCGGGTTGCGCGGGTTGGAGTTGACGTCCGCGGTGGGCGCCCAGTTGTAGTTGACGCCGGCCGCGGCCAGCGCCCGGCCCAGCTCGCGGGCGACGTCCCGGGTCAGCGCCGGGTCGTCGATCGCGCCGAGCGCGAGGTTGCCGGGCCAGGACGAGCCGGAGCCCGCCTCCAGCCGGGTGACGTCGCCGCTCTCCTCGTCGATGGCGATCAGGAGGTCGGGGTTCTCCTCGCGCAGCGCCTTGGTGAGCTTGGCGAGCTGGTCGAGGTCGACCACGTTGCGGTCGAACAGCGCGACCGAGCCGAGCCCGGCGGCGAGGTGGCGGCGCAGCCACTGCGGCGGCTCGGTGCCGACGAAGCCGGGCTGCAGGACGGTCAGGGCGTCACGGTGCAGCTGGTCGCTGACCGGAGCGGCGGGGACGAGGATGCTCACGTTTCTCAGCCCTTCACGGCGCCGTCGGTCAGTCCGCCGACCGCCTTGCGCTGCAGGAAGACGAACAGGATCAGCACGGGGATGGCGAACATCGTGGACGCCGCCATGGTGGCGCCCCAGTCGTTGCCGAAGGCGGTCTTGAAGGACGACAGCCACAGCGGGAGGGTCTTGCCCTCCTCCTTATTGAGGATCAGGACGAGCGGGAACTCGTTCCACGCGGTGATGAAGCCGAACAGCGAGGTCGACATCAGACCGGGGGCCAGCAGCGGGAAGATCACCTTCACGAAGGCCTGGGAGCGGGTGCAGCCGTCCACCATGGCCGACTCCTCCAGCTCCTTCGGCACCGCGGCGATGAAGCTGCGCAGCGTCCAGATGGTGAAGGGCAGCACCATCATCATGTAGAAGAAGGTCAGCGGCACGAGGCTGTTCAGCATCTCGTTGTCGCGCGAGATCATGTAGACCGCGATGGTCATGACCTCCCACGGCGCCATCTGCGCGACCATGACGACCAGGACGAAGGCCTTGCGGCCGCGGAACTTCATCCGGGCGATGGCGAAGGCCGCGAGGGTCGCGATCACCAGCGAGATCAGCACCGCACCGACGGTGGCGATGAGGCTGTTGGTGACGTACGTCCAGAAGTTGGGCGCGTTGATCGCGGTGGTGAAGTGGTCGAGGGTCCCGTTGAACGGGATGAAGACCGGCGTCTTGCTGATGATGTCGTTGTCCTGCTTGAAGGCAGTCGCGATCATCCAGTAGACGGGGAAGATGAAGAAGACGAAGAGGACGACCGCGATCACGTTCGGCCAGGTACGTCCGATGAGCGAGCGCCTCACAGCTCGTCCTCCTGCTTGATCATGATGCGGAAGTAGTACGCCATCATCGCGCCCAGCATCAGGATGGTGAGCACCGCGATCGCGGAGCCGATGCCGTAGTGCTGCCCGGACGAACCCTCCAGGAAGGCGTGCACGGGCAGGGTGCGGGTCAGGTTCTCGGGGCCGCCGCCGTTGATCGCGTACACCTGGGTGAAGGCCTTGAAGACCCAGATGATCTCCAGGAACGTCGTGGCCAGGAAGAACGGCTTCAGGTTCGGGAAGATCACCGAGCCGAAGATCTTGGACGCGCCGGCGCCGTCCATCCGGGCGGCCTCGTAGAGCTCCTTGGGGATGGTGGTCAGTCCGGCGTACATGTTGAACGCCACGAAGGGGACCGACTGCCAGACGATCAGCAGGATCACCACGAAGAAGGTCGAGTACTGGTCGCTCATCCAGTTGTAGTCGGCCATCGCGTGCCAACCCAGCTTGTCCAGGAACCAGTTGACGACGCCCCACTGCTGGTCGAACAGCCAGGTGTAGACGGTGGTCGCGGCGACCACGGGCATCGCCCAGGCCATCAGCAGGCCGACCGAGAGGAGCAGCCGCATCCGCTTGCCGAGGCGGTTGAGCAGCAGGCCGATCAGGGTGCCGCCGACCATGATCAGCACGACGTTGACCAGGGTGAAGACGACGGTGCGCCCGGTGACCGCCCAGAAGTCCGGGTCGGTCAGCTGCTCCTTGTAGTTGTCGAAGCCGTTCCACTCGGTCAGGTGCTGGACGAACTGGCGCTTGTTGAGGTTCTGGAACGACAGCAGGACCGTCTTCACCAGCGGCCAGCCGAGCAGGGCGAGGGTCGCCACGGTGGCGGGCAGCAGCAGCAGGTACGGTGCCAGGCGTGCGCCGAGGCTCGGCCCGCCTGCGGGTCTGGCGCCCTTGCGGGGGGTGCCGTCGGCGCCACCACCGGCGGCACTCGTCTCAATTCCGGCCACGGCAGCCTTCCCTGAATCCGGGGACTGCGTCTGCACCCGCTCCGAATGCACAGCCATCGTTCTCACTTCCTCACAACCCGAACCACGACGGACAGGCGTCGCTCACCGACCCCCCGCCGGGGGT
>NZ_JBHXMU010000015.1:121475-143390 GCF_042720685.1 Kitasatospora sp. NPDC058492 | reverse complement strand
TGGTGAAATTCCCCATGCCGACAGCGGGCTATCCGCCCAAATCGGCCACCGCCATGCGCTCTACCTGCGGAAACGCCCTAACTCACCGGCATTGCAGCTCAGAAGGCACTTTCGCTTTTCTGATCATGATCCGGACGCGACCCCGGATGAAACGCTCAGGTTAGTCATCAGAACCCGTTGGGCAACGTGTCAGACTGGGCAGGGATGGTGATGGTGGTCACCTGCGAGGCCGCCGCCTTCGTCGGCACGCCACAGGTGGTCTATCTGCTTGCCACGGCCCGCCCGAGCCCTGTCCGTCAGGCCGATTCGGGTTGATCGGCGCAGTGCTTGGCCGGGTTGTAGTGCAGCCGCCGCGAGGCACCTCAGAATCACACGGCGAAGACACGCTCAAGACGACACACCGCCCGGAAGATCACTATCCGCAACCGGTGGGTAGGCGACCGTGATCCGCCCGCAGGCGCCGGCTCCGTGGGCCGGCTGACGGCATCGACGCAGGGGTAGTCGGGCAGGCGCGACACCGCTTGCTGAAGGGTCGACAGGTCTCGATCACAGGCGGTAGCTGCGGCGGGGCGGTCGGCCTGGGGACCACTTTGGGACCACACCCGATGAGCGCCTATGGACGCCGATGGTCCGAAACGGACACTTGTGCACGAAGTAAACACTGAGCAACTGTCAGCTCTCGGCGCCGTTGCTTCCGTCGAGAAGTCCCAACTCACTTGTTTCCCAGAATAGTTGAAAAATGCAAAGGCTGATGTCTTGGCACCCCGGCTGTCGACAATAGTTGAACCCCTTGACTGTGGGGGTCAAGGGGTCGCAGGTTCAAATCCTGTCGTCCCGAATGTGAAGTCGGTTGTGAGAGCCGGTACTTGGGAAACCGAGTGCCGGCTCTTCTTGTTGTGGCGTCAGCTGGTGGTCACCGGGTCACATCGGCCAGGGCGTGGACGGTTCTTCTGTTCGCGCCTGCTGGTATGCGGGCAGTTGCCGGCGCGGGCGCTGGTGCCAGGGGCGCTGGGCGCGGCAGACGGGGCGTCCGAGGGCAGCGTGGTCGGCGCTGTCGAGGATCCAGGCGGCGGCGTCGACGGCCGCGCGGGCGGCGAGTTTCGTGAGGTCGGCGTAGATGTTCGCGGTCGTCGACAGGGTGCGGTGGCGCAGGGTCTTGGAGATCACGGGCAGCGGGACGTCCGCAGCCAGGGTGAAGCTGGCCGCGAGGTGGCGCAGGTCGTGCAGGGCGATGCGGGAGACGCCGGCCTTGTCGCAGGGCAGGTGGAAGCGGTCGAGGACGTTCTTGGGGTGGGGGGGGCGTGGCGGTGGAACACGTAGCCGCCGGCGGGGGTGATCTCGCCGAAGGCCCGTGAACCCGCCCGGTCTTCGAGGGTGTCGACGACGCGGTGGGACAGGGCGACCCACGTCCTGCTGCCCTTGGTCTTGGGGGCGGTGAGCAGGAGCTGGTTGTTGTCGATGACGGAGAGGGTCGTGCGGACGAAGAGGGTGCGGTTGGGGAGGTGGACGTCGTCCCAGTGCAGGGCGAGTGCCGCGCCTTTGCGGATGCCGGTGCCGATCATGAGGTCGGCGAGGTCGGCGTAGAGAGGGTCGGCGCCCCCGCTCCGACCGGCCTCGACCGGCCCCAGCGACGACACCAGCAGTTCCACCGTGCGACGCTGCGGTCGCTCCCGGCGGCCCCGCTCCGGATGCCTGATGGACCTGGCGGCCAACCTGGCTGCCTCGGCCAGCTCGGCGCAGCGGCCTGGCGAAACCCAGTAGAAGCTCACCGAACGCCCTCACTCGACCACCCCCGCAGCGCACTGCCCCCGCTATTTCTACTTGCGGGTAACCCGTCAGGATCCTGCCGGAGAGATTCGGCCGGGTCCTGAGGGCCGGGCGGGCGTGCAGGTTCTGTCCGTACAGGATCGGTACCACCCGTAGATGGGAAGCTTGGGCATGACATGGTGTGCGTGAAGTCATCAACCGCCACCATCCCTTAAGGAAGAGGTTCTGCATGAGCAGCGACGTGGAGTCATCTGAGAACCCCGAGAACCCCAAGAGCGCCGACAGCGCCGAGAGCCCGGAGGCCACGGGGGCTGCCGAGGCTCCCGCGCCCGCCGCCCAGGACGACGTCAAGGCCCGGTTCCTCGCCGCTCTGGAGCGCAAGCGCGGCGCCAAGTCCGATAGTGCGACCGGCGGCCCGAATGGCGACTCGAAGATCCACGGCGCCCACGGCGCGGTGGGCGGCAAGCGCAACTTCCGTCGCAAGAGCGGTGGTTGATGAGCCTGGTTGACGCCGGGGGCCGCCAGGCCTGGTCCTGACCGGGCGGCCGTAGCTGTACGCGACAGGCAAGGTCTTCGTTCGAGTGTGCCGGATGCGGGGCCTTGCCTGCCGGGGATCGGCAGGGTACCTGGAGAAGGCGGTGCCGGGTGCCGGCCCCGGAGCCCGTCCCGCCGAGCACCGCCGCCCGTGACAGTGGGGCCGACTGGGCGTGACCCTGTCGGGGATCTTGGTCGCCGCCGTGTCAGCTCTGTGCACATGATGCAACCAGTCGACGAGCAGACGCAGTCAAACGACCTGCCCGTTCACTCCGAGGGGTTCGGTCACTGCTACACCACATCGCTGCGCTGCCGACCACCACGGCGTCCGTGAACCTCACCTCCCCACCTGGAGGGCGTCATGACTCCGGGGAAGAGGCTGATCCAGGTGCGGCTGGCCTCGGTCTTGGGCCCGCCGGGATGGAGCCGCCCGTTGTTGACGGCGGCGAGGGTCCAGCGGACGTAGAGCCTGCGGTCCACTCCCCTTCTCTCGGACCGGGTGATCCGGGACCAGGGTTCGCCGTCCAGTCGGGCGTGGCGGCAGAGCGCACGGGACGGTGCGCGAGGCACGTCAGAACCAGCCGGAGAGGACACGCTCAAGACGACACACCGCGCGGAAGATCACGATCCGCAGCCGGTGGGTAAGCGACCGTGATCCGCCTGCAGGCGCCGATCCCGTGAGCCGGCCAGCGCCGTCTGCGCAGCGGCTGTCGGGCTTGCTCGACGACGCTTGCTGAAGGGATGACAGATCTTGGTTGCCGACGGTAGCTGCGGTGGGGCGGTCGGCCTGGGGACCACTTTGGGACCACACGCGATGAGCGCTCATGGGCGCCGATGGGCCAAAACGGGCGCTTGTGTGCGAAGTGAACGCTGGCGGACCGTCCGCATGCCGACGCGTCGTCGGAGAAGCGGTGCGGCTACTCGGGTGGGAGCCGTTCGGCGTGCGGAGCCGCCGGTGTGGCGGGGCGGGTGTCGTTGCGGGCTCCGGGCAGCAGGCCGAGCCGTACGAGCTCGCCGTAGGGGTCGATCCTGAGGACGTCGGGGACGGGGCGGTCCTCGTCCGTGCGGCGGAGGGTTGCGGCGGTTCGTTCCTTCACGCTGATCGTTCCTTCACGCTGATCGTTCCTTCATGCTGATCGGCTCCTGGGCCGTCGGCGGGACTGGCGAACTGTGTTGTGCCGGGCGGCTGAGCGGATCTCGAACACGATCTGGTCGATGACGGTCCGGACGTCGCCGCGGAAGTAGAAGTGGCCCCCGGTCCGCACTCTGAGGCCGAGGAAGTGGTCGGTGTGCTCGGCCCAGCTGGCGGCCTGGGCCGGACGGGCGAGGCGGTCCGCGGAGCCGCAGAAGGCGGTCAGGGGGACGGGTAGCGGGGCGCCGAGCCGGTCCCGCGACCAGGAGGCCACCAGATCCAGGTCCTGGCGCAGGGGAGGCTCGACGAAGGACCAGAGGGTGTCATCGGCGAGGAGGCGGGGCTCCAGCCCGCCCCACTCGCTGACCAGCGCCCGCAGTTCCTCGCTGGGCAGGGCGGTCGGGTCGGCCCGGCCGCCGACGTGGTGGGCGGGGCCGGGGTGTGCGGAGACGCCGAGCCACAGCGGCGCAGGCAGGCCGTGGGCGATCAGGGCGCGGGCCAGGTCGTAGCAGACCAGCGCGCCCATGCTGTGGCCGAACAGGGCGAGTGGCCGGTCGGGCAGCGAGGAGAGTTCGGCGACGAGCCGGTCGCTCAGCTCCGCGATGGTGCGCACGACCGGTGCTCCGCGGGAGCCGCCCCGGCCGGGCAGCCCGAGGGCCAAGACGTCCCAGTCGGGCGGGAAGTACCGGGCCCACCGCCGGTACTCCACGTCAGAGCCGCCGGCGTGGTGCACCAGCACGACCCGGTGCGTCGCACCCCGCGGGCCCGGAGGGCGGGTGGGGCCGGGGTGGAGGAGGGTCATACCGGGCCGGCCGACAGTTGTGGCGTGCGCCGGGCGGGGGCCAGCTCCCGGATCCGGCGGGCGATCCGGGGATCGTCGAACCGGCAGGCCAGCGCGATGATCCCGTCCGGACGGACCAGGATCACGCTCGGTTCGCGGGCTCCCAGCGCGGAGTGCGCCGCGCCGGTGGAGTCTGCGGGGTCGGTGGCGCCCGCCCGCCGGGACAGGACGACCTGGCGGATCCCGACCGGGCTGGAGGCGGCATGGTCCTGTACCCGCGAGACCAGTCGCCGGGCCGACGCGAGCCGGCCGGGGTCGCGCCGGTCGGCGGGGAGGACCAGCAGCAGCAGGTCGTCCGGCGACAGCAGGTCCCGCAGCCACCCGCCTTCGAAGCGGACGTCGGGCAGGCGCATGCCGGCCCGCAGCGAGCCGATGCCGGGCCCGTCGCTCGGGTAGGAGTTGCTCAACTGGGCGAACCTGGCGGGCATGTAGCGGTTGAGCAGCCCGGTGCGCTGGGCCGCCGCGAGGGCGAGGTCGCGGACGGTGGCTCGTCGGCCGGTCAGCATCCACATCCGGGTCTGCCGGTCGGTGTCGGCGACCACGATGCCGGCCATGTGGCGCCGCTCGGCGGCCCATTCCTCCAGCACCTCCTCGGAGTGAATGCCTCGTTGCACCTGGGTGAGCCGCCAGCCGAGGCCGTGGGCGTCCTCGATACCAGTGTTGAGCCCCTGGGCGCCGACCGGGCTGTTGACGTGGGCCGCGTCGCCAAGGATCAGGACTCTGCCGACCTTGAAGGCGCCGGCCAGTCGCCGCTGGACCCGGAAGTCCCCGGTCCGCTGCTTCCCGAGCAACTGGAGCGGCACCGGGCAGCGTTCGGCGGCGGCCGCCTGGACGAAGGCGACCGGGTCGTCGATCTTCATGTCCGCGGCGACACTGGCGACGACCCGGTAGTCGCCTCCGGGTAGGCCCAGGACGGTCAGGACGCCGGTGTCGGTCATGAAGTGGTGGGCTTCGTCGTGGGCCAGCGAGGTGGCGCAGGCTCCGTCGGCGAGTACGAACTTCTGTTCGTACGGCGCGCCCTCGAAGCTGACCCCGATGAGTTCACGGACCTTGCTGTGCGCCCCGTCGCAGCCCACCAGCCAATCAGTCTGGACGGTTTCGGCCCGGTCTGACCCCGCGGATACCAGCGTCGCCTCGACCTTCTCGCCGGTATCTTTCAGGTCGGCTAATTCGACGCCGAACTCGATTTGCCCGCCCATTTCCGCAAATCGTTCCCGCAGAGCCTTTTCGGTCTCCAGTTGTGGGATTGATACCGGAGAGGTGAAACGGGACCCGGCCAGCCGTTCGAAGTCGACCCTGGCCTTGCGGCTGCCGCCGGAGTAGTAGACCTGGCCGTGGATGGGCATCGACTGCCCGGCCAGAGCCGCTCCGGCCCCGAGCCGGTCGAGCACCTCGAGGGCGCGGGGCCAGAGCACGAGCGCGCGGGAGTGCGGGTGCGGGCGTTCGGCGCGGTCGACCACACGTACCGAGGTACCTCGGGAGAGCAGTTCGACGGCGAGGGTCAGACCGGTCGGGCCGGCGCCGACGACGAGAACGCCGGATGAATCAGACATCATGAATCCTTTCGGAAATCTTCCATGAATGCAGGGCGCATGGGATTTCAAACGCAGAGTTCTCGTGAACTTTCTTACACGGGGCCGTCCCGTGCCGGATGGCTAGTTTTCGACCGGCCGAGACGCGCCAGCCGAATGAGAGGCTGGAGGGTTGATCGGCGGGTTATGATGTGGGAAAGGCAGGCTTTGGGATTGGAAACATTCCCCACGGGAGGATTGTCTGTGATTTCAACGATGGAAAGCCCTATCCGCATCCTTGTCGCCGACGATCACACGCTGTTACGCGAGGTGCTGTGTGAGGTGCTCTCCGCGCAGTCCGACTTCGATGTGATCGCGCAGGCAGGGGACGGGTCCGATGCGGTCGCACTGAGCGCCAGGATCAAGCCGGACATCGCGCTGTTGGACATCGAGATGCCCGGCAGCAAACCGCTGCTCACCGTGCGCCGGCTGCGTGAGGCCTCGCCCCGGACGCAGGTGATCATCCTCAGCATGTACGCGGACCCGAGACTCATCCAGGAACTGCTCGAACTGGGCATCCGCGGCTACCTGCACAAGACCATCAGCCAGCACGATCTGGCCGCCGCCATCAGGGGCGTCTGGCAGGACCGCGACCGGGTGATCCTCTCCGTGACAAGGAACAGCATCCAGCTGGCCCCGGCCGTCGGCGACGCCGAGCTGCTGTCGACCCGCGAGCAGGAGGTCCTGGGGCTGGTCGCGGGCGCCATGAGCAACCGTCAGATCGCGGCGCGGCTGTCGATCGCCGAGGGCACCGTAAAGCTCCACCTGCGCAACGTCTTCCGCAAGCTCGACGCGGTCTCCCGGATCGACGCGGTGAACAAGGCTGTCGAGGCCTCGCTGATCAGCCGACCGGAGCCGGTGCGCGCACCACGACACATCCAGCATTCCCGTCCGATCCGACCGCGGTGACGAGCCCGACCCGGTCGGCCGAGTCCGGCCTTTCCTGCCATTCGCCCAGCAGGGCGGCCAGTTGCAGGGAGCCGGCCGCGCTGTAGCACTCGCCGATCGCTTCCCCGGCGCGCAGGACCCGTTCGGGCACCCGCTCCAGCGCCGCGGTCACGGCGCGCTCCTCGATGCGCCGCAGTCCGCGGTGGCCGCAGGCGCCCATGGAGACGAGGTCGACCTCCTCGGGGCGAACGCCGCTCCGCCGCATCGCCCGCGCGATCACCCCGGCCAGGCCCTCGGCTAGGCGGCCCCGATGGACTTCGCCTCCCAGATAGGCGACCTCGCAGGCGAGCAGCCAGGCGAGTGGCGGGGCGGCCGGTCGACCGTCTCCGGCAGGGTCCGCGGTTCCGCCGTCCGGAGCCGCCTCCGGGGCGCCGGAAACGGAGAACACCGCGCACCCCTCGCCCAGCGCCGCCTCGGGCGCCAGACCGCCCGCGAGGTGCCAAGCCCAGGCCGATTGCGGTCCGAGCTCCTCCACGCCGCCGACCAGCAGGCGTGGGGACTGCCGCCCGACCAGGGCGTTGCGCGCGTACCGGAGGGCGAGCAGGCTGGACAGCTGGCCGCCCGCGAGGGTCGCGTTCACGCCGTGCAGGCCGTAGCGGATAGCGATCTGGCCGGCGCAGCAGTTCATGACCGTGTTCGGGAACGAGCCGGCGTCCACCAGGTACGGACGGTCGTGGACCAGGGTGTCCCGGCAGAACTCCGCAGTGCTGCGGATGCTTCCGGTGCTGGTGCCCATGACCACGCCAGTGGCCGGATCCGAGGCCTGGTCGTCGGTGCTGTCCAAGGCCAACTTGCAGGCCAGTAGGCCGAGTTTGGTGGTCCGGTCCAGGTGGCGCAGCCCTTTTCTGCCGAGGTGCTCGGCGAAGTCCACCGGTGGCACGGGCCTCATCGGGCCAGCCGGGTAGTCGCCCGGCTGCAGGTCGGCCGGCGGCGAGTCGGCGAGCGGCTTCCCGGCGATCGCGTCACCGAGCGCCGCCAGGCCGAGCCCGGCTGCCGACACCACGCCGGCGCCGGTGATCGCGAGGGGCTCGACCGTCCCCCGAGGAAGGGTCTTCGGCATTACGTCAACCTCCCCAGAACAGTGATGGCGTTGTTCCCGCCGAAGGCGAAGCCGTGGTTCTGCACCACGTCGAGCCGGGCGGGCCGGGCCTGCCCGGGGACGCAGTCGAGCCCCGGTCCCAGCGCGGGGTCGACGGTCCGCACGTTGGCCGTCGGGGGGAGGAAGTCGCCCTCCAAGGCCTTGCAGCAGACCAGCGCACCGAAACCGCTGGCGGCCCCCATGGTGTGGCCGATCATCGACTTGATCGAACTGATCGGTGGCAGCCGGTCCCCGAACACCTCGTGGACCGCCCGTACCTCGGTGGCGTCGTTGGTGGGGGTGCCGGTGCCGTGCGCGCAGATGTAGTCGACCTGGTCGGGTTCGATCCCCGCGTTCCGGTGCGCCTGCCGGATGCAGTTCGCGATGCTGGTCGGGTCGGGGTGCACCATGTGCGCGGCGTCGCAGTTCACGGCGTATCCGAGGACCTCCGCGTAGATCCGCGCGCCGCGCCGGACCGCGTCCTCCAGCGGTTCGAGGAGCAGCGAGACCCCGCCCTCGGCCGTGATGATGCCGGCCCGGTCGACGTCGAACGGGCGGCAGGTGTTCTCGGCCAGGGCGCCCAGCCGGTAGAAGCCGGCGTGGGTGTAGCGGTTCACCGAGTCGGCACCGCCCGCCAGCATGTAGTCCGCCTCGCCGGTGCGGACCAGGTCGTAGGCGTAGCCCAGCGCGTAGTTGCTCGCGGAGCAGGCGGTGGGGATGGTCTGCGCGTCCCCGGTGAGCTGTAGCTCGTGGTTGACGGCGTTGGCGATCCGGCTCGCCGGGGCCTGGGCGATCAGGGCGGGGTCGAGCCCCTGGAGGCCGTGGGCCACCCACTGCTCGGTGAGCTGCTGGACGACGGTCGACTCCCCACTCGTCGTTCCCATCACCGAGCCGGCGGCCGAGCGGGACAGCTCGTCCGGGTCCAGGCCCGAGTCCTGGACGGCCAACCGGGCCGCGGCTGCGGCCAGCAGGCTGCTGCGGCCCCAGCGCTCGGGGCGGATCCGTTCCAGGATCGCGGACGGCTCGAAGTCCTTCACCTCGCCGGCGTTGATGTACGGGAATCCGGTGGCGTCGAAGCTGGTGATCGGTGAGACGCCGCTGCGGGCGGCGCGGATCCCGTCGCTGAAGGCGTCGGCGCCGATGCCGAGGCTGCTGACAGCGCCCAGGCCGGTGATGACGACCCGCCGGTGCGTGAACTCAGGCACTGCTCGGTCCCCCGTCGACGTACCGGGCGACGACCTCCTCAATGGCGTCCAGGCTGACCATCGCCGTCATCTGGCTCTGCGGGATGGAGACCGCCAGCTCCCGCTCGATGCGGGAGAAGATCTGGATGAGGGAGAGCGAATCGGCCTCCAGGTCCTCGATGAAGAGCGCGCTTCCGCTCAGCTCGGTGGTCTCCAGGTCCAGTTCCTCGGCGACGATCCGGCGGATCACTTCCTGCCGGTCGGTGGTGAGCTCGGTGCTGTTCGGGGCCATGGTGCGAACTCCTTCCGGGTTTGCGGACGTCAGCCACGCTAGGCGGGGTCGATCCGCTCTCGGTTGCCGCCTATCACCAAGAGGGGTGCCGGATATAACCAAAGTGATGGGTGTACCCGGCTCTTGGGCCGATCGGCCAGGTAGAGGGGCGCCGCGGTGGCCCATCCTGCGGCTATGACGTCGAATCAACTGAGTGACACCGAGCCGGAAACAGTCGGCGTGATCAGCTTCGGTCGAACCGTGGAGCGGCAGTTGGTGCATCGCACCGCGCTCGCCGAGGTCTTCGTGACGGACATGAGGCCGGTCGGTGGCGACCGCTACCTGGCCGGCGCGCAACTGCCGCTGGCGCACTCCTACTACAGCGATCACCTGGCCGCCTCGGCCTTCGACCTCCTGCTGCTGCTCGAAGCGTCCCGGCAGGCCGCCGTCTACGGGGCGCACCGGTTCCTCGAAGTACCGGTCCGGACCGCGTTCCTGGTCAACACGCTGGCGATCGAACTGGACGGTGCCGCGGCGGCGCTCCGCGGCCGGCTGCCCGGAGAGCTGCACATCAGCACCGGTTACCCGGAGGTCGAGCGGAAGGGCGACCGGATCCGGAGCATCGTCGTGGACCAGCGGCTCTACCTGGACGGCTCCCCGGTCGGTTCGGCGACCATGGCCGTCAGCGCCCTCACCGCCCGGGAGCATGACGCCCTGCGCTACCTGCAGCGGCGCGACCCCCCGTCCTCCACCGCGGACGCCGGACCGGCCCCCGCAGGGACGGCGGTGGTGCCGGAACGCGTGGGACGGGGACGGGCCGACAACGTGGTCCTGGCCGATCCGGGGTGGGCCGGGGGCATGCTCCGCGCCGTCGTCGCCCCGCGCTTTGACAACCGCAGCCTGTTCGACCACGCCTACGACCACATACCGGCGATGGTGCTGCTGGAGGCCGCCCGGCAGCTCGCGCTGCTGGCCTTCGCCGAGGGCGCCGGCCGGGCGGCGGGCCGCGTCGCGGTGGTGGGTGCCACTGCCGGGTTCCGGCGGTTCACCGAGCTGGACGAGCCGGTGACGGCGGCCGTACCCGCGGCCCTGTCGGAGGGCCCGGCCGGCCGGTGGACGGTCCCGGTGGCGTTCACCCAGGGGGACGTGACCGTCGCGAAGACGACGGTGACTCTGGCCTGCGCCAACTCCGTCGAGGAGGACTGACATGGCGATCCGAGTGGTCTGGACCGACTTCGGGGGCGTGCTGACCCCGCCGATCGAGGTGACCATGGCGGCGTTCTGCCGTCCGATGGGCCTGGAACCGGAGCTGCTCCGGCGGGCCATGTACGAGGTGGCGGCACGGTACGGCACCGATGTGATGGCTCCGCTGGACACGCCCCTGGTCTCGGAGTCGGAGTGGTCCCGGCAGGTGGAGGAGGTGCTTCGGACCGAACACGGCGCGGTGGTCGACCTCTCCGACTTCGCCGCCAAGTGGTTCACCGACCGCCAGGTCAACGAACCGTGGCTGGCACGGCTTGCAGAGCTCCGCGACGCCGGGTACCGGATTGGCGTGCTGTCCAACATGGTGCCCGGCTGGGACGAGCACTGGCGGCGGATGGTCCCGGTCGAGCTGTTCGACGAGATCGTGCTCTCTTTCCAGGTCGGGCACCGCAAGCCGGAGCCCGGGATCTTCCGACTGGCCGCCGAGCGCCTCGGGTTGAGGCCCGAGGAGTGCCTCCTGGTCGACGACCTGGGCGCCAACTGCACGGGCGCCCGGGCAGCGGGCTGGCACGCCGTGCACTTCACCGGTACGGCCGAGGCCCTGGCCCGGCTGGCCGGTCTCACCGACGCCGGGGGCGAGGCTCCGGCGGACCTGTCGGTATCCGCCCAGGAGGGGAAGCGATGAGTCGTTCCGTACTGGTCACCGGTGGCAACCGCGGAATCGGGCTTGAGGTCGCCCGTACCTTCGCGGAGGCCGGTGACAAGGTCGCGGTCACCTACCGGTCCGGGGAGCCTCCGGCCGGCCTGTTCGGCGTACGGTGTGACGTCACCGACCCGCGGTCGGTCGAGCGGGCCTTCGCCGAGGTGGAAGCCCAGCAGGGACCGGTGGAGGTGCTGGTGGCCAACGCCGGCGCGACCCGGGACATGCTGATGCTCGGGATGTCCGAGGAGGACTTCGCGGCCGTCATCGAGACCAACCTGATGGGGGCGTTCCGGGTGGCCCGTAGGGCGGCCGTCCGGATGGCCACGGCACGGTGGGGCAGGGTGCTCCTGGTGTCCTCCACGGTCGGGATGGCGGGCTCGCCCGGCCAGACCAACTACGCCGCCTCCAAGTCCGCCCTGATCGGATTGGCCCGGTCGATGTGCTGGGAGCTCGGCCGGCGCAACATCACGGTCAACGTGGTGGCACCCGGGCTGATCGAGACCGACATGATCGCCCACCTCACACCGGAACGCCGCGCCGAGCTGGTCGCCGGGACGGCACTGCGCCGCCCAGGCACCGCGGCCGAGGTGGCCGCTGTGGTCCGCTTCCTGGCCAGCGAGGAGGCGAGCTTCGTCACCGGCGCGGTCGTCCCGGTCGGCGGCGGCCACGGGATGGGGCACTGATCCACTCTCCACGACCCGCGGCGAGGGGCACCCGTCGGGCCATCGGCCCGGCGGGTGCCCCTCGCGTTCCCCGGCCGGGGCGGCTACCGGCCCGCGGGCTCCGCGGTCGGCGCCTTCGCCGGCGCCTTCGCCGGCTCGTCCGGCTCGTTCGGCTCGTCCGCGCGGCGTTCGGCGAGCAGGAACCACACCGCGACCGTGGCGACGGCGCAGAGGCCGACCACCACCCAGAGGATGGTGTGCATCGCACCGGTGTAACCGTTGGCCAGCAGGTCCGTGAACGCGCCCCGGTCGGCGGCGGGCACCTGGGCGGCCGGCCCGGTGAGGTCGCCGCTTGCGACGCTGTCGGCCAGGCTGCCGACGCTGCTCGGGGTCTTCCCCGCGAAGGCATCGATGCCGTCCGCGAGCCGGCCCTTGATCAGCGAGACCAGCACCCCACCCATGGCGGCGATCGCCACCGCCTCGCCCGCCAGCCGCATGGTATTGAACATGCCCGCGGCCATGCCCGCCCGGGCCGGTTCCACGGCGGAGACGGCGGCGCCGTCCATCAGCCCGGAGGACAGGCCCTGGCCCACCCCGATGGTCAGCAGCGGCCCGGCCAGGGCGAGCGGCCCGATGCCAGGGTGGATGACCGACAGCCAGGCCACCCCCAGGGTGGTGACCAGCAGGCTGACCGTCAGCAGCACCCGGCTGGAGAGGCCGCGTTGGAGCATCCGGGAGGCCAGCAGCGGGACGATCAGGACGGGCCCGGTGAGCAGCAGCATGGTCAGGCCGGCGTCGCCGCTCGACAGGCCGTCGGCGCCGATCAGATACGAGGGCACCAGCACCACCAGGCCGACGAAGCCGAAGGAGAAGATCACCGGCAGCAGGCACAGGGCCACGAAGCGCGGCCTGGCGAGGAGGCCGAGGTCGAACATCGGCTGGGCCCGCCGGCGCTCGGCCAGCACGAAGGCCGTCATCAGGACCACGAAGAGGACCGCGAGCGCGATCGTCTCCGGCCCGGTCCAGCCGAGTTGCGATCCCTCGGCGGCCGCGATGGTCAGCACCGACAGGGCCGAGGTGAACAGCACCGTGCCGATCCAGTCGACCTTGCTGCCTTGCGGGTTGCGGGACTCCGGGATGATCCGGGCGAGCAGCAGCACCACGGCCGCGATGGCGAGCTGGGTCAGGAAGATGCCGCGCCAGCCCATGAGGGAGATCAGCCAGCCGGAGGTGGTCGGTCCGAGGGCGAGGCCGGCCCCGATGACCACACCGGTCACGGCGAACGCCTGGTTGCGCGCCGGGCCGTCGAAGGTGCTCGCCAGGACGGCGGTGCCGGCGGTGAGGATCGCGGCCGAACCGATGCCGGCCACCGCGCGCGCGACGTCGAGCAGGTAGATGTCGCCGGCCAGTGAGCAGGCGAGCGAACCGGCGGCGAACAGGGTGGTGCCGATCACGAACATCCTGCGCCGGCCGATGATGTCGGCCAGCGACCCGGCCGCCAGCATGAAGCTGGCCGCCGTCACGTTGTAGGCGTTGACCGCCCACTGCAGCGGGACGATGTCGGCGTCCAGCGACCGGCTGATCGCCGGGAGGGCCAGCGAGGTGCCGCTCAGCGACACTGGGACCATCAGGACGGCGAGACAGATCGTGAGCAGGACCAGTCGTTGCCGGGGCTGTGTGGTGCCGCCCGGCGGTGAAGAGCTCATGGTGGGTCGACTCCCTGGCGTGAGGGGCGTGTGGACGGATCGGTCTGAGGAGGGGGCCTTCCGGGCCCGCCCCGGGGCGGGCCCGGAAGGTGTCACCGGGCGCAGGGGTCGCCCGGAGCTCGGTGGGCCGGTCAGCGACGCGGGAGCGTCCGCAGGAACTCGACCAGGGTGCGCAGGAGGCGGTTCTGCTCGGGGACGGCGTACAGCAGGTCCTGGTGCGTCAGCTCCAGGTCGGTGTACGTGGTGACCGCGGGGATCGCGGTGCTCGCCCCCAGCTGCTCCGCGGCGGCGGCCACCGTACCGTTGGTCAGGCTGCTCCCGAAGGCGTACAGCGGGATGTCGATGGCCTCGACGTGGTGCAGGCGCAGGCCGAGTTCCCGGGTGACGTCGTTGTCCGCGAAGGCGTTGCCGGCCACGTAGTCGAGCATCACGCGGTTCAGGGTGTACCAGATGAAGGCCCCGGACGGACCCTCCGCGTGGGCTTCGGCGACCCGGGCGAGCGGCGTCGGGCCGTCGTCGATCCAGTTCCCGTCCTGGCCGAGCCGTCCCGAGTGCACGGCGTACCCGGGGTGGCCGACGGCGGCGTCGACGAGCTTGCCGAAGAGGCCGGTGTTGGTCAGCGGACCGTCCGTCGCGTAGGCCGCCGGGAGCCCGCCGGTGAGCAGGGCGGGGCCGTGCGGGTCGGCGAGGGCGCAGCGGGCGGCCAGATGGTAGAGGATGGCGGCGTCCTGCGGACGGTCGCCCGCCCGGACGGCCAAGCTCGTCGCGTTCTCGAACACGGAGCCGTCGGCGATGACGCTCCGCCAGCCGATGGCGTCCTGGGCGGTCAGCGAGAACTCCATTCCCGCGCCCTTGAAGGCATCCCGGACGCCGCCGTCGATCTGCACCAGTCCGGACAGGTCGAGGTAGCCCGGGGTCCCGTCGAAGTCCCACGCGGCATAGTGGGCGACGGCGGCGCCGCCGACCGAGTGGCCACCGAGGACGACGTCGCGTCGACCGCCGTCGGCTGCCGCCTTGACCACCTGCCGGACGTCCCGAAGCAGTACGTCGAGCCCCCAGGAGCCGGCGAACGGTGCGCCGGAACCCTCCAGGCTGGTGTACTTCCCGCCGAGGTAGTAGTCGATGGCGGTGTTCAGGTCGGCCTGGTAGTACCGGAGGTCGGCGAGGTTCTGCTCCCGCCGGTCCACCGCCCAGACCTGAAGCCCAGGTACGGTGCGGGCGAGTTCACGGGCCAGGACGCGGAATCCGCCGGCCGCGCCCTCCCGGCCGCCGAGCAGGACCAGCACCCTGGTCGCCTCGGCCGGGCCGACCTTCAGCACCTTGACGTGCTGCAGCTCGTCGGGCCCGGCCGCCGGTGCGCCGGCGATCGTCTCGACCGTCTCCAGCCAGCCGCCTTCGCCCGCCGGGCGGCCGGCCGAGTGTTGCGGTGCGTTGTGGGATGTGGACATGGAACTCCGAATCTCGCGCTGTCGGTCCCGGCCTGGCTGCTCCGGCCGGGCATCCACCAGCGTTCCGTCGGGCGCTCGCCACAACCAGTGCTCAACTCTGCCTAGGCATCGTGTTACCAGGCTGGTCCTCGTGGTCGCACTCGCACGGCGGCAGCGGGATCGAGAGGTCGATCACCGTTCCCACGTCAGGGACGCTGGCGAGCCGCATTCGGCCGCAGAGCAGCTCGGTCCGTTCGTGCATCGACGCCAGCCCGTGCGAACGGCCCTGCGCGAGGACGGTGGCGACGTCGAACCCCACGCCCTCGTCCTCGATCACCACCCGGGCACAGTGGGGCGTGACGTCCAGCCGGACGGTCGCCCTGGTGGCGTGGGAGTGGGCGAAGATGTTCCGCAGCGCCTCACGGATGATCACGAAGATCTGCTCGCGGTGCTCGCCGGGCAGCCAGCACTCGTTCCCGGTGACCCGGATGTCGACCATGCCGCCGTTCTGGACCGAGGCCAGGAAGGTCTGGAGACCGCTCGCCACCGTGCCCGGAGGATTGAACATCCGCAGTTCGGCGATGGTGCTGTGCATGGCGGAGAGCGCTTCCAACAGCACCGCGCGGGCCTGGTCGAACCGATCGGCGGCGACCGTCGGCGCGTTGTCACGGTAGATCTCGTACAGTTCGAGGCCCCGCAGGGCGGCGCTCACACTGTTGCTGATGTGGTCGTGGATCTCGCGGGCGAGCCGGCGCCGTTCGGCGAGGTGGCCGTCCTTGAACCGGCGGTAGAGGAAGGCGTCGTAGCCCGTCATCATGGCCTCGGCTCGCTGATTGACGCTCCGGTTCAGCACGTGGGCCATAGTTCCGAGCAGGTCCTCGGAGTTCGGGTGCCTGTCCAGCGCCTTGGTGGTCTCCGCCATGATCACGTCGAAGAGCAGCGAATTCGCCCGCAGGGCCTCGATGGGGTGCAGGTGGCGCACCGCCCGCCCCGCGTTGATCAGCTCCAGGGGGTCGGACGCCACCCGGTCCGGGACGGGCACTCCCCGGGCGAGCGTTGCCACGCAGACGCTGATCACCTGGCCGGCCTGACGCTCCAGCTCCTGCCAGGTATCCTCCTGGCTGTCCAGTACGCTGCCGATCTCCCGCAGACCGGCCCGGTACGTCCGCAGGATGTCGGCCCTACGGCTGTCCAGGTAATCGGCCGCCGACGTGACGGCGGCGCCAGTGCTCCTCGGCATCTCCATAACCCCCATGTGTCACATGCCGCTTCATGCCATGTGCGTGACGATCAGTCATCTGCTGGCAGACGCAGTCCAGATCAGCATGCCCCAGGGCCCGGTTCCGCAGCCTGGTCAAAACTGGGCCAGGCTGGGAGCGGGGAGCCGGGCGATACTCGACCATATGAACCCGAGCGCCGAACTCAGCGAGTTCCTTCGGACCCGACGCGCGCGCCTGCGGCCCGAGGAGGTCGGCGTGGTGCCGGTCCCCGGAGTCCGCCGGGTCGCAGGACTGCGCCGGGAGGAGCTGGCCCAACTGGCCGGAATAAGCGTCGACTACTACACCCGGGTCGAGCAGGGCCGGATCCGCCGGGTCTCGGACAGCGTGATCGAGTCGCTGGCCGGCGCGCTGCGGTTGGACCAGCACGAGCAGGAGCACTTCCGGAATCTCGCTCAGCCCTCTCGTCAGGCGTCGCGGGAACCGGCGCAGCAGCGCGTCCGGCCGGGGCTGCGGATCATGCTCGACGCGCTGACCGACGTCCCCGCCTACATCGTCGGGCGCCGGCTGGACGTCCTCGCGTGGAACGAGATGGCCCGGGCGCTGGTCGCGGACTTCCCGGCGCTGACCCCGAAGGAGCGCAACCTGGCCCGGCTGGTGTTCCTGGACGAGCGCGCCCGGGAGATCTATCCGGAGTGGGAGCACATCGCCAGGAACGTGGTGGGCAACCTCCGGCTGGAGGTCGGGCGCCACTTCGACGACCCCCGGCTGGCCGGACTGGTCGGCGACCTGTCGCTCCGGAGCCCGGAGTTCCGCAACTGGTGGGCGGGGCACGACGTCAAGTCCAGGACGTTCGGCACCAAGACCTTCCGGCACTCCGAAGTCGGGCTGGTCAAGCTCCACTTCAGCACGTTCCAGTTGGCGGAGGACCCGGAGCAGAAGCTCATCGCGTACGCCGCCGAGGCGGGCTCCGACGCGGCCACCGCGCTGCGGCTGCTGGCCAGTTGGAACGCCACCCTGGCACCCGGGCCGATCTCCGCCGCGGACCCTGCCGACGCCATCGACCGCTCGTGACACCCCCAAGGACGTAAATCGTGATCATCACTGTGTTCGGCGCGACCGGCCGGACCGGCTCCCGAGTCGTCTCCCTGCTGCTCGACGCGGGTCACCAGGTCCGTGCGGTCTCGCGCGACCGCAAGCGCACCGGGACCGGCGGGCAGCAGGGGCCGGCCCCGGTCCTCGGCGACCTGACCGCGGGGACCACCGCCCTGGCCGAGCTCCTGACCGGCAGCGATGCAGTGGTGAACTGTGCCGGGGTGTCCAGCCCCCGCTCGCGCGACCTCCTCAGGGTGGACCGCGACGGAGCGATCGCCGCTGTGGAGGCCGCCCAGGCTACCGGCGTCCGCCGTTACGTCCAGGTCTCCGCCATGCCGGCGGACCGCGCCGACCAGGCACCGCTGGGCTTCCGCTCCTACCTGCGCGCCAAGTACGAGGCCGACCTCGTGCTCGCTCGCTCCGGCCTGGAGTGGACAGTCCTGCGCCCGGGTGGCCTCACCGACCGCAGTGGCGGCGGGCGCATCGCCCTCGCCCCCGCGCTGCCCGACGGAAGCATCCCCCGCGACGACCTCGCTGCCGTCGTGGTGGCCGCCCTCTCCCACGAGGCCGCCCGGAACCGCGCCCTCGACGTCACCTCCGGTACCTTGCCGATCGAGCAGGCCCTGGCGGGCCTGGCCGCGGGCTGACAGCACGCGAACGGCCCCGGTGAGCCGTCGGACTGTGCTCATATTGCCAGGGACCAACCGGGGGTCGCAGCCGTCGGTCGAAGGGCCGCCGCAACCTGCTGCTGCGGCCCCGCCTTCGCACCTGCACGAGGTCGCCGGTCTGTCAGCCCGGGGGCCTTGGGCAGGCCGGTCAGGGCGTTGATGGTCAGGTGCTCGGCAGGCAGGGCTCGGAGGCGGTGGCGCCGAGCCGGCGGTGCGGGGGCTCCGGGGCGAACGTGAGTGGTGGGGCGTTCTGCGGGGCGATCGGTTCGGCGGGGGAAGTGCGGCGGGGGGAGGGAGCGGAAGCGGATCCGGCTGTGGGCAAGCGGGCTGGTGCGCGCCCGTGGTGGGGTTCGGCAGGCTACCGTGGGGCCGGACGCGAGGGTGCGGCGGTGCTGGTCGGGTGCCGCGATGGACCAGGGGGTGTGGGGTGTTGGAGCCGGTGTCGCTGTCGGCGGTGGCCGCTGTTTTCGGCGCCGTGGGTGCGAGCGTGGCGAACGAGGCCGGTAAGTGGGCCTGGGAGTCGGCGGGTGCGTTCGTCCGCCGGGTGACTGGACGGGATGTGCCGGCGCCGACCGATGCCGCCGAACGGGCCGCTGTGGCGCAGCTGTTGCTGGATGCGGCCGAGTCGGATCCGGCGCAGGCCAGGGCGCTTCGGGCCTGGCTGGGCGGCCAGGGCGGGGGCTGGTCCGGGCCGTTGGCGACGCCCTCCCTGCTGCCGCCCTCCGACCGCTTCTTCACCGACCGGCGCAAGGTGTTGGCGTTGTTGGACAAGGAGGCCGGACGGAAGGCGGACGGCACGCCCCGCGTCAGCGTCCTGTACGGACCTCAGGGGATGGGCGTGAGCACCGCGGCCGTCCACTGGGGTGCGCAGCAGCGGAAGCGGTTTCCGCACGGGCAGCTCTACGCGGACCTCTCCGGCGGGTCGCTGGCCACCGCACCCGATGCGGCCGCCGTGCTCCGGCAGTTCCTGATCCACCTCGGCATGCCGGCGGACCGGGTTCCGCCGGCCGCGCAGGACCGGGTCGAGCGGTTCCGGTCGCTGGTCGCCGAGCGGCAGTTGCTCGTCGTGCTGGACCACACCCGGTCGGCGGCCCAGGTCCGGCCGTTGATCACCGCGGCCCCGGGCGTCGTCACGGTCGTCGTGGCCCGGCGTCCGCTCACCGGTCTCGACGCCGTCCCGATTCCAGTGGGGCCGCTGTCCGACAAGGACGCCAGGCGGCTGCTCACGGACCTCGTGGGGAAGGAGACCGTATCAGCCGCCGGCCCCGCCCTGCGGGGCGTCCTCGAACGGTGCGAAGGATCGCCCTTCGCCCTGCGTGCCGCGGCTCCCCGGCTGGCGTTCATCCCCCAGCAGCGCCGGGGCCGGGGCGGTGGTGGTGACGGCGGCGGCGGTGCCCATGTGGGTGATCCGGTGCGGGCCGCCGTGCAGGAGTCGTACGAGGCGCTGGAGCCGGAGGAGGCCCGGCTGTTCCGGCTCTGCGCCTTGCGGCCGTGGCCGGCCGTCGGTCCCGAGCTGGCCGTGGCGGTTGTCGGACCCCATGGAACTGGCGGGCTCACCGTCGAGCGCGCTGGTGTCCTGCTGGCCGGGCTCGCCGAGGCCGGCCTGGTGGAGGCCACGCCCGACGGCCGCTACCGCTACCGGCCCGCCGTGCGCCGGTTCGCCGAGGAGCAGGCGGCGCGGGAGGACGGTCTGGCCGCGTGCGCGGGTGCGGTGACGCGTGCCGTGGAGCACCTGCTGCGCTTCGCCGTCCGGGCCGACTACGCGGCGTTGCGGGAGCGTTGGCACGTCGGGCCGCTCTACCGGGAGCTCGGGCCCGGCGACTACCCGGACGCCGGTGCGGCGTTGGCCGCGCTGGCCGCGGAGGTGGGCAACCTGGTCGAGGCGGTGCTCGCCGCCGAGGAGTTGGCCGCGCCGGCCACGGTGTGCGAGCTGGCGGAGGCGTCGTGGGCGGTGCAGCTCAAGGCCGGTCGGCACGAGACCTTGTTGCCGGCGCTGCGAACCGCCGTGCGGGTGGCGGTCGCGCACGACCCGGACTCGGCGATGGCCGGCCGGATGCACACCCAGCTGGCCTTCGCCCTGATGGAACTGGACCTGCTGGCCGAGGCCGAGAGCTGTCTGGTCGACGCCTCCTCGGCGTTCGAGCGGGCCGGCCACCTGCTGGGCCGGGCCACGGCCGTCGAGTCGCTCGGGCTGCTGAGGCTTCGGCAGTGGCGGTGGCAGCCCGCGTACGACTGCTTCGAGCAGGCCGACGGACTGCTCGGGTCGATCGGTCCGGACCACGAGCGGGCGGGGGACGTTCCGCGGGCCCGGGCGCTGCTGAAGCGGCACCGGGGGCGGGCGCTGCGAGGCCTGGCCGAGTACGAGCGGGCCCGGACCTGGCTGACGGAGGCGTTGTCCGAATTCCGGGGTCTGCGCGACAACTACAACGCGGCCCGCACCCTCACCAACCTCGCGGAGACCTGGGCGGACACCTCGGCGACGGAACAGGCGCTGGCCGCGATCGACGAGGCCGCCGCGATCCTGGACCGCGAGCAGGCGGAGCCCCATCTGCGCTACCTGGCGGGCCTGCGGCAGCAGTGCCTCACGGAACGGGACTGACCAGGACCGTGTGGGACGCGCCGCCGGTGCGCACCGTCAGCTCCATCGGCGGCAGGGGTCGCAGGGGTCGGGGGACGGCGGTGCCGTCCAGCTGGGCGAACAGTGCCGAGGCGGCCGCCGCCGGGTCGAGCGAGGGGCTGGTGAGGCGGACGAATCCCCGGTCGCGCAGCAGTACTTCACAGGTGTCCGGACCGGAGACGAAGGCCGCGAGCGAGCAGTTCGGGTAGCGGGCGAGCGTCGCCGCGGCCCACTCCCGGGGCGGGCCGATCCGGGGGTCGTCGGCCTCCCCGTACCGGAGGATCGCGTCGGCCAGACCGAGGAGGCCCTGGTCGAGGGTGTCCTCGTGCACCGCGAGGTGATCGGAGCCGGGCCCGGAAGGCCCGTACCGGCCTTCGGCGACCCGCTCGATGGTGACCTCGTGCGGGCGGGGACCCGGGCGGGTACGGACCCGCAGCGGCACGGTTCGGGTCGGTGGCCGGTAGTCGGGGAGTGGGAGCAGGTCCAGGAGAGCCGGCTCTGTCGGCTCGGGCAGTCCCATGACCTCGTAGAAGAGCGAACGCAACAGGCCGGCCGCCTCGCCGGGTGCTGATGTCGTCAATTCGCTGGTGCTGGTTATGGGTTGATGGAGCGCCAGGAGTCGGTTCAGCTGCGGCAGCAGAGGGGAGTCCAGGGCGAGTCTGGGGGCTTCGCGGACGAAGGCTGCCACCGGTGAGGTGGCGCCCAGGACTTCGTCGGAGGCCGTGCCGAGCAGGACGGGGGTGCCCAGTGCCGCGGCGTAGTAGCTGACCGAGCCGAAGTCCCCGATCACCGCGTCGGCGGCGACCAGTGCCTGCCGCCAGCTGTCCAGGGGGTCGATCAGGGTGAGGCCGGCCCGCTCGGCGCGGTCCAGCCAGAGGCGGACCTGGCCGGGGCCGTGGCCGTGCCAGATGTTCGGGTGGAGGACGGCCGCCACCCGGTAGTCGTCGACCGGGAGTTCGGTGGCGAGGCGGTCGAGCAGCCACGGCAGCGGGTCGTTCGCGCCGGCGTCACCGAAGAGCGACTGCGGGTTCCAGGTGGAGTTGAGCACGATGAACCGCTGCCCGGGTCGGACGCCGAACGCGCGGCGATGGCGTTCGCGGCGCGGAAGGGCGGCCAGGATGCGGTCGAAGCAGGGGTCGCCGCCGAGCACCGCCGTCGGAGCGGCCTCGGGGCAGGCTTCGCGCAGCCGGCCGAGCTGCTCGGGGTGGGAGAGTACCATCGCCCGGGCGAGCGGAACCCCGTCGGACAGCAGCCACTCGGGCGCCAGGCCGAAGACAGGGGCATGCGGCGT
>NZ_JBHXMU010000015.1:67644-121382 GCF_042720685.1 Kitasatospora sp. NPDC058492 | reverse complement strand
GTACGGTGTTCGGTGTTCGGTGTTCGGTGTTCGGTGTTCGGTGTTCGGTGTTCGGTGTTCGGTGTTCGGTGTTCGGTGTTCGGTGTTCGGTGTTCGGTGTTCGGTGTTGCGAGCTTTTTATTGTATCCGACTCCGTGTGAGAGGACGACCAACTTCCCTTGGAAGCCCGATAGTTCACCGCCGAAGCTGGCCGACAGGGCGAGGTCGACGGGGGTCTGCTTGGCCTGCTCCCACGGAAGTACCGGAACCCCGAGGGAGCTCAGCAGCTCGGCGACTCCTGCGCTGAAGGGGGACGATCCCGTGCAGGAGGCCAGTAACTGGATCCTGAGGTCGTCGCGGAACAGTGGAACGACGTCCAGGAGCCGGGTCGCGGAGGTCACGTTGTGGACGACGAGGAGAACGCGGCGGCAGCCACCGCGGGTGGTCCACCTCGAAGCGTCCTCGCCCACCGGAACCCGGATCCAGTCGGTCACCAGCCCTGCCAACCCGCCGCTCCTTCGATGCTCGCCGCCTCCCCCGCGCGAGGCCCGTCCATTGTTCCACGGCGTGGATGTCGAGGATCGGCCTCGGTCGGGGTCCGGTCGGTTCGGCCGGGCCCGACGCGCGGTCAGGGGCGCCGCTCGGCGGCGGGTTGGTGGGGTGGGGGGTGGTTACGGCTGGTCGAGCCGGATGGCTGCGGCCGGGCAGACCGCGGCGGCGTCCTGGACGGCCTGGTGGAGGTCGGCGGGGGGTGCGGCGTCGAGGAGGACGACGATGCCGTCCTCGTCGCGCTGGTCGAAGACCTCGGGGGCGGCGAGTACGCAGTGGCCGGCGCCGCAGCACTTTTCCTGGTCGATGTGGATGAGCATGGCTTTCCCTTCGGAGGATCGGTTCGGACGCGGGGGGCCGTTACCAGGCGAGGGGGAGCTCGTGGACGCCGTAGATGAGCATGTCGCCCCGGAAGCGGATCTCCTCGAACGGTACGGCCAGGCGCAGTTCGGGCAGTCGCTGCAGGATGGTGTTCAGCGCGATCTGCAGTTCCAGCCGGGCCAGGGGCTGTCCGAGGCACTGGTGGACGCCGAAGCCGAAGGCCAGGTGGAGGCGCGCGTCGCGGGAGAGGTCGAGTTCGTCGCCGTCGGGGAACTTCTGCTCGTCCCGGTTCGCGGTGCTGATCATGCAGATCACGCCCTCGCCCGCCCGGATCCGGACGTCGCCGATGGTGACGTCCTCGGTGGCGACCCGGGTCAGGCCGGAGTGCACGATGGTGAGGTAGCGCAGCAGTTCCTCGACGGCGCCGGCGACCGACTCCGGGTGCTCGCGCAGGTGGGCGAGCTGGGTGGGGTTCTGCAGCAGGGCCAGGATGGAGAGTGCGGTCATGTTCGCCGTGGTCTCGTGTCCGGCGACGAGCAGCAGCCGGCCCATGGCGCCGATCTCCTCGGTGCTCAGCTCGCCGCGGGCGACCAGGCGGCTGAGGATGCCGTCGTCGGGCTCGGTGCGCTTGGAGTCGGTGAGCTTGACCAGGTAGTCGGCCAGGTTCTTCTGGGCGATCTGCACCTCTTCGACCGAGGAGTCGCGGCGCAGCAGGACCCGGCTGCACTCCTGGAAGAAGTCGTGGTCCTGGTAGGGGACGCCGAGCAGCAGGCAGATGACCAGGGACGGCAGCGGCAGCGCGAACTCGTGGACCAGGTCGCCGGAGTTGCGGCCGGCGGTCAGCTCGTCGAGCAGGTCGTCGGCGATGCGCTGGACCTCGGGGCGCAGTGCCTCGACCTTCTTGATCATGAATTCGCTGGTGAGCATCCGGCGCAGCTGGGCGTGCTCCGGGTCGTCCATCCGGATGAAGGTCCGCTGGCCGGTGCTCAGCTGTCGGGCGCCGGCGCTGATGAACGGGAAGCCGGGTCGGGCGGCGTCCGAGCTGAAGCGGGCGTCGCTGAGGACGGCCTTGATGTCGTCGTGGCGGGTGACCAGCCAGCTGGGGGCGCCGTCCCAGAGGGCGATCCGGCTGATCGGTTCGTCCTGCTGGGCCTGCTGGTAGGCCGGCGGCGGGTCGAACGGGCAGCCGCCACGGGCGGCGGGGTGGGTGAACTGGGGGTGGTGAGCGGCGGTGGCCATCATGGGCTCCCTTCACGGAGCGGATTTGCCGGTGGCGCCGAGCGGATGGGCCTGCGGTGCCGTGGGGTAGCGCCCGGGACCATTGCATGCCCTAAGCAACTAACTCACCGTCACGCTAACTCGCGGTCAGTGGTGGCGAAAGGGTCCATCCGGTGGCGAACGAATCTGTCCGGAAACCGGTCAGTGGTCGAGAGGGGAGCCACTCCTCGAACGGGGTCGCTACAGTTCCCCCATGCCGGACGCAACAGACAATCCGACCGCCACCTCCGAACTGGAGGAGGTGCTGGCCTCGCTGGCCTACCTGCTGACCCGCTCGCAGGAGCACGAGCGCCAGACGGCGCGGGCCGGCATCACGGCGGCGCGCTCGGACGTCTACCTGCTGCGCGCGCTCGCCGAGGCCGAGGAGGTCAGCCGGGTGGGCGACCTGGCCGCCCGGTTGATGGTCAAGCCCTCCCACGTCACCCGGCAGATCGACCGGCTGCAGACCCAGCAACTGGTGGAACGCACCCCGGACGCGCTGGACCGCCGGGCCCGCCAGGTGGCGCTCACGGCCGAGGGGCGGGCGATGCTCAACCGTCTGAAACAGGCCAACATCGCCGGTCTGGCCAATGCGCTGGACGGCATTCCGGCACCGGACGTCGCCGCCACGGTCAGCGTGCTGCGCCACTTGGTGGACCGGTACGTGCGGCAGGTCCGGATCAAGATGCTGTCCGAGGACGCCACGCCGGCGGACCGGGCGGTCGGGGGCGTCGGGGGCGTCGACTCGGGCTCGTCCCACTGCCCCTGACGCGAGGGCCCGGCAAGGGAGGGGGCGCCGGAGCGGGCGCCCCCTCCGAGGTCAGGACCGTGTGGCGATCAGGACCGTACGGCGATCAGGACCGTGCGGCGATCAGGGCGGCCAGCCCGTCCAGCCCGCGGTCGACGGTGTCCGGGTCGACCTGGCTGACGGAGAGCCGCAGTTGCCGCTCCCCGCCCGCGCCCGGGTAGAAGTGCGACATCGGGGTCCAGATCACCCCGTACTCCGAGGCCGAGAGTTCGAGCAGTGCGTCGTCCACCGCGAACGGCACCGTGACCACCAGGAAGAACCCGCCGCGCGGCTCGTTCCAGCTCACCCCGCTGCCGGGCGGGAATCGCCGGGCCAGGCCCGCCAGGACGAGCGCGAGGTTGCGCCGGTAGAGCGCGGCGACCTCGGTGTTGGCGGCCCGCAGGCTGTAGCCGTGTTCGAGCAGTGCCCCGCCGATCACGGCCTGGGCGATCGGTGAGGTGTTCACCGTGGTCATGCTCTTGATCATGCCGAGCAGGTCGGCCAGCAGGTCGGTGCCGCCCGCGCCGTCGGCCACCGGCTGGTCCGCCACCACGTACCCGACCCGGGCGCCCGGGAGGGCCGTCTTGGCGAAGGAGCCGAGGTGGACGACCCGCCGTTCGGTGTCCAGGGCCTTGAGCGAGGGCAGCCGCTCCTCGCCGGCGAAGACGCAGTACGGGTTGTCCTCCAGCAGGAGGAAGTCCTCCTCGGCGGACAGGGCGAGCAGCTCCCGCCGCAGCTCCAGCGGCAGGCTGGCCCCGCTCGGGTTGGCGACGTCCGGTACCAGGTAGAGGGCGCGCGGGCGCAGCCCCTCGGCCCGGGCGGCGGCCAGTTGGCGGCGCAGGTCGGCGAGGTCCACGCCGTCCGGGCCGTCGGCCACCGGCCGTACCGGGAGGTCGGCGAGCAGCGCCGCGCCGGTCAGCCCCACGTACGTGGGCGAGACGGCGAGCACCACGTCCTCGGGGCCGCGGCGCAGTGCCCGCAGCACCAGGAACATCGCCTCCTGGCAGCCCACCGTCACCACGATCGACTCGGCGGGCACCTCGATGCCCTCGTCCACCGCGAGGTGGGTGGCGATCAGCTCGTGGATGATCCCCTTGGTCCGCCCGTACTGGAGCACCTGCCGCCGGGCCGCCTCCTCGGAGAGCCCGCGCTCGGCGCGCAGGTGGGCGACGTAGCGGTCCAGGTGGCGGTGGACGGCGTCGAGTTCGAAGAACTGCTCCGCCGGGCGGCCCGCGGCGAAGGAGACCGCCTCCGGGTAGCGGATGGAGATCTCGTTGAGCAGGTTCATCGAGGTCATCGCCGGGTCGGCGAGGGAGGGGTGCAGGTCGGCCCGCAGCAGGCCGCGGGGTGGGGCGGTGGTGGTCACGGGGCACTCCAGGTGGGGCAGGGCATGGGGGTGGTGCGCAGCGCGGCGGCCGCGCTCAGGTCGGCGCAGCCCGCGAGGCCGAGCGCGTGCCGCAGCTCCGCGGCCAGCAGGTCGAGCACGTGGGCGCAGCCGGCCTCGCCCCGGGCCGCCAGGCCCCAGATCATCGGGCGTCCGAGCAGCACCCCGGACGCCCCGAGGGCCAGGGCGGTGAGCACGTCCGAGCCGCCGCGTACCCCGCTGTCCAGCAGCACCTGGCAGTCGCGGCCGGCCAGCGCCTCGGCGACGGCGGGCAGCGCGGTGATCGAGGGGACGGCCCGGTCGAGCTGGCGGCCGCCGTGGTTGGACACCACCACGGCCTCGGCGCCGAGTTCGGCGGCCCGCACCGCGTCCGCCGGGTCGAGCACCCCCTTGACCATCAGCGGCAGGCTGGTGTGCTCGCGCAGCCAGGCGAGATCCGCCCAGGTGACGGCGGGGGAGAGCAGCTCGGCGGTGTGCGCGGCCACGGCCGAGACGGCGGTGGTGGCCTGGTGGGCCCGCCCGGCGGCGCCGTCTTCGAGCAGGACCGCGCGGACGTCCGCGGGCAGCGCGAAGGCGTTCTTGGCGTCGCGCAGGCGGCGGCCCATGAACGGCACGTCGGCGGTGACGACCAGGCACTCGCTGCCCGCCGCCTCGGCCGCCGCGACCAGGTCGAGCAGCCGCCCCCGGTCGCGCAGCCAGTACAGCTGGAACCAGAGCGTGGCTCCCGTCGCGGCCAGGTCCTCGAAGCCGACGCTGCTGAGCGTGCCGACGGTGAACGGCACCCCCGCCGCGGCCGCCGCCCGGGCCGAGGCCAGCTCGCCCTCGGGGTGGAACAGCCGGTGGTACGCGACGGGCGCCACCGCCACCGGCAGGCTCGCGCGGCTGCGCACCAGGGTGGCGGCGGTGTCGCAGGCGGAGACGTCGGCCAGCACCCGGGGCACCAGGGCCAGTTGGTCGAAGGCCGCCCGGTTGCCGGCGAGGGTGCGCTCGCGCTCCGCGCCGCCCTCCAGCCAGTCCCAGACCTCGGGCGCGAGCGCGGCCCGGGCCGGCTCCGCGTACTCGGCGACGGAGAGCGGCTGGGTGGAGGGTGGCTGGGAGGGGAGCGGCTGGGTGGAGGGCGACGGGGCGGGGGGCGACGGGGCGGGGGAGGGCTGGTGCCCGGTCAGGGCCGGCGCGTTCATCCGGCCACTTCGCTGGCGCTGCGCTGGAGTTCGACGGCCTCGTAGAGGGCGCGGACGTTGTTGCTGCCGAAGGTGCGGGCCCGGATGCGCTCGATCACCTCGAAGAAGAAGGTGCCGCGCGGGTGCTGGGAGCGGGTGAAGATCTGGAACAGCTGGCCGTCGTGGTCCTGGTCGACCAGCAGGTGCAGGGCGCGCAGCTGGTCGAGGGAGTGCCGCAGCGGCGTCAGGCGGGCGGGCAGCGCGTCGAAGTACGCGCCCGGGGTGCGCAGGAACGGCACGCCGCGCTCCGCCATCGCGGAGACGGAGTGCACGGCGTCGGCGGAGGAGAAGGCCACGTGCTGCACCCCGGCGCCGCCGTGGTCGGCGAGGAAGGAGGCGATCTGGCCGCCCGCGTCCGGGCTGAGCGGCTCGATCAGGGTGAGCGTGACGCTGTGGTCGGTGCTCTGCACGACCGCCGAGTCCATGCCGAGCGCGCCGACCTCGATCCGCTCCTCGAAGATCATCCGGAAGCCGAAGACCTCGCAGTACCGGCGGACGGTCTCGCGCAGCTCACCGGAGGGGACGCAGACCGCGAAGTGGTCGACGGAGCGCAGCCCCGTCGTACCGGCACCGGTCACGGGGGCGGCGTCCGGCAGGCCGGGGATCCGGTCGGCGGGGGCCTCGGGGCCGCGTTCGATCAGGGTGTGCACCACGTCGCCGAAGGCGCCGACCACCGCCGTGACGCAGCCGTGCGCGGCCTGCGGCGGGCGCAGCCCGTCGGCGCCCCGGCCGGTCAGTGTCCGGTAGGCGTCGGCGGCGTCCGGCACCCGCAGGGCCAGTGCGCCCACGCCGTCGCCGTGCCGGGCCAGGTAGTCGGTGGCCGGGTGGCCGCCGGCCAGCGGCTGGGTGAGCAGCAGCCGGACGGTGCCCTGCCCGACCAGCGCCGAGAGGCAGCGCTCGGCGGCCTCGCCGCGCTCGGTGGGCGGGACGAGCAGCTCGAAGCCGTACTCGGTGGTCAGCCGGGCGGTCTCGGCGGTGAGGTCGGACAGGTAGAACTCGACGTGGTCCAGTTCGACGGGGAGCGGGGCGGCGGTGGGTGAGGAGCGGTCGGTCATCTGAGGAGCTTTCTGGTGAGGAGGAGAGGAGGTGTCGGGGGTGATCGGGCGATCAGGTGCGCTGGAGGTCCGGGGCGCTCCCGGGCTCGGTGGGGCTCGCGGAGTCGGCCGGGGGCTCGGTGGAGCTCTCGGGCTCTTCGGGGGCCTCGGTCCCGGCGGGGGCCTCGGGCTCGGTCGGGGCCTCGGGCTTGCCGAGCAGGTGGGCGGCCGCGAGCAGGGCGCCGAGCACCATCACGGCCAGCACGACCCGGAAGTCCAGGGCGGCCACCAGCCCGGAGCCGACGCCGACCGCGAGGGCCTGCGGGGCGGTGAGCGAGAGGTTGACGGCCGCCTGGGCGCGGCCCATCAGCTGGGGCGGCGTGGCCGCCTGGGCGGCCGTGGCGAGGCCGACCATGGCGGCCGGGATGCCCGCCCCGGCGATCACCAGGCCGGCCGCCACCACGGGGAGGGACGGCGCGAGCAGCAGGACCGTGCCGAGGCCGAACACCACCGACCCCGCCATGACCGTCCGGCGCGGCCCGAGCCGGCCGATCAGCAGACCGCCGACCACCGAGCCGCCCAGCGCCCCGACCGCCTCGATCGTCTCCAGCACGCCGAGGAACTGCGGCGGGCGGTGCAGCCCGTGCTGGGTCAGTGCGAACAGCACCGGCTGGAGCAGGCTCAGCACGAAGCCCGTGACGGCGGTGGCCGCCACCAGCGGGCGCAGCCCGGTCGCGCCGCGCAGGTGGGCGAAGCCCGCCAGTACCTCGGTGCGCCACCGGCGGCCCGAGGGCTCCGGCCTGGGCTCGTCCGCCCGCAGGCCGAGGAAGGCCAGGGCCGCCAGCAGCAGCACGCCGAGGTCGGTCAGGGCCACGGCGCGCCCGCCCAGCCAGCTGTAGAGGCCCGAGCCGAGCAGCGGCGCGACGAGCGTGGTGCCGGCCCGGGCGCTCTGGGTGAACCCGGCTGCTGCGCCGAAGTCCTGACGGTCCGTCAGGATCGTGCGCAGCAGGGCGCTCTGCGCCGGGGCCAGCACGGCCCCGGCGAGACCGCAGAGCGAGGCGGTGCAGTAGATGATCCAGACCCGGTCCGGACCGTCGACGAGCAGCAGGGGCGTCAACCCCACCGCCACCACCAGGTTGACCCCGACCAGCAGCGGTCTGCGCCGGACCCGGTCGGCGAGCAGGCCGCCCAGCGGCAGGAGCAGCAGCGGCGCGGCGAAGCAGAACAGCACCAGCCCGGCGGCGGAGTTGCTGCCGGTCAGCACCTTGGCCCAGATGCCGAGGGCGATGGAGAGGGCGCTGTCGCCGAGGACGGACAGGGTCTGCCCGGCGAGGTAGCGCCGGAACTCCGGGCGGGCCAACAGCGGGTGCATCGCGGTTCCTTCGCTGCGCCGACGGCGCTTCGGGGTGCTGGACGTGCTGGACGTGCTGTGTGTGCCGTGTGTGCCGAGTTGCTGGGCTGCTCGGCGCGTGGGGCGCGGACGGTGCGCCCTCACGCGCCGTGCGCGGGGACGTGCGGGATGTGCGGGACGTGCGGGGAGGTGCAGGGATGCGCGGGGATCCGCGGACGCGGGGTGCGGTCAGGGAGCGGCGGGCGCGGTGGCGCCGAAGCCCTCGATCACCGCGTCGTTGGCGTCCTTCTCGCCGACGGCGATCCGGATGCCCTGCCCGGCGTAGTAGCGGACGGCCACCCCCCGGCGCTCCAGCTCCGTCCGCAGGGGGAGCTGGTCACCCGGTGCGACGACCCAGAGGAAGTTGGTCAGGCTGGGCGCCACCGTCCAGCCCAGCCCCAGCAGTTCGGCCCGCAGGCGCTCCCGCTCGGCGGCGATCTCGGCGATCCGCCGGTCCACCTCGTCCTGGGCCGAGACGGCGGCCAGCAGGCCCGCCTCCTGGAGCCGGTTCACCGCGTACGGGACCTGGTGGTCCCGCACCCGCTGGGCCACGGACTCCTCCGCGAGCGCGTAGCCGATCCGCAGGGCGGCGATGCCGTGCGACTTGGAGAGGGTGCGCAGCACCACCAGGTTCGGCCACTCGGCGATCCGGTCCGGGACGGCCGGGGCCGCCCAGTCCCGGGCGAAGTCGACGTACGCCTCGTCCAGCAGGATCAGCGCCGTGGCCGGGACCAGGCGGAAGAAGTCCGTCAGCTCCGCCCAGGAGTAGACCGTGCCGGTCGGGTTGTGCGGGTTGCACAGCACGACGATCCGGGTGCGCTCGTCCAGCCGCTCGGCCATCGCGGCCAGGTCGTGCCGGGCGTCGGGACCGAGCGGGACGGCCCGGGCCTCGGCCCGGGCGATCTCGCAGAACAGCGGGTACGCGTCGAAGCAGGGCGCCGAGTGCACCACGTTGTCGCCGGGCTCGACGACGGCGTGGAAGAGGTCCAGCGCCACGCCCGCCGAGCCGTGGCCGACCACGACCTGGCCGGCCGGGACGCCCTGCCAGTCGGCGATGATCCCCTCGATCCGCTGCGGGCGGAAGTCCGGGTACCGGTGCAGGTCGCCGGCGGCCGCGGCCAGGGCGGCCACGACGGACGGCAGCGGCGGGCCCGGGTGCTCGTTCTGCGCCAGCAGGTGTCTGGCGGCGGGGGCGGCGGCCATCAGTCGGCCTGGAGGACGTAGAGCCAGGAGTGCGGGGTGGCCAGCGCCTCGACGCGGTCGATCCGCAGCCCGGCGTCGGTGAACAGCTCCTCGTACGTCTCCTTGGTGTGCAGCGGCACGCCCATCATCGCGTGCGCCAGCTCGAAGCCGACCGAGAAGACCGGCAGGGCGCTCTGGGACTCGCCCGGGCCGCGCAGCATGGTGTCGCCGAGCACGAAGGTGCGGGCCTTCGGGAAGGCCTCCCGCATCCGGGTGAAGATCGAGGAGCGGGTGGCCGGGTCGGCCAGCAGGTCGTGCAGCAGGAAGAAGCTCATCACGGTGTCGACCTCGGCCACCTCGGCGGCCTCGGCGTCGTTGTCGATCTGGGTGCCGAGCAGGCCCAGGACGTCGGCCCGGACGGCGGTGACGCGGTCCTGCATCCCGGCCGTGACGATGTCGCGGCGGGCGATGTCGGTGGCCGGGCGGCTGATGTCGATGCCCAGGCCCCGGGTGCCCTCGCGCTGCCCGACCACCCGGCGCACCCGGGCGGAGGTGCCGCTGCCCAGGTCGGCGATGGTGCGGAAGTCGATGCCGGAGAGCACGTCGGTCAGCTGCGCGGCGAACAGCGACTGGTCGCACTGGGCGGAGCCGAGGGCGACCATCGCCTCGTCGCGCAGGACGTCCTCGCTGTAGCGGTGCGTCCCCGCGCTCAGGTGCCCGGCGCGGCCGAACACGTCGTGGTACCCGCCGACGGCCCAGGTGAAGTAGCCGCGTGCGGCGGCGACTTCGAGACCCACCTCGGTGGGCACGTAGGCGGCGCCGTCGGCCTTGACGTAGCCGCAGTCGGCGGCGGCGCGCAGGACGGCCTCGGTCCGGGCGGTGTCGCCGCCCTGGGCGGTGGCCTCGACGGCGGAGAGCGGCTCGCCGCGCCCGAGCTTCTCCAGCACGCCGATCCGGTCCAGCGCGAAGATCACGTTGGCGGCGATGAAGCCGTTGTAGGCGTCGGTCGACGTGATCGGCGACGGGGTGACGCCGCGCCAGGTGTCGGGGATGGCGGCAGTGGTCATGGTGGTGTCCGTTTCTCGGTGGGCGGGCCGGGCGCGGCCCGCGCGGTGGGTGCAGGTCGGTGGCCTGCGGTCGGAAGGGATGCGAAAGTCGGCGGGTCGGGAGGCCGGTCGGGAGGCCGGTCAGAGGCCGGTCGGTCAGGAGGCCGGTCGGGCGGTCAGACGGGCGGCGAGCACCGGGCCGATGACGGCGAGCGCCTCGGGGCCCGTCATGGCGCCGTGGGTGCTCGGCACCTCGTGGACGTCGATCCGGCCGCCCACGTGGGGGCGCCAGCCGTCCGGGTCGGGGGCGTCGGCCGGGCGGTCCTTGGCGGCGGTGAAGACCACCGCGTCGCCGTCGTAGCCGGGCAGCGGGAGCGCGTGCGCCAGCTCGGCGTTGGTCTGGAAGACCGCGACCACCCGGGCCACCGCGGCGCCGCTGAGGCCCGCGAGCGGGCCCTCGCCGTGCCGGACCAGCTCGGCGTAGCCGTCCTCGTCCTCGGGCCAGGCGCCGATCTCCCCGGCCGGGTGGCCGAGCGAGTCGAGGATCACCGCCAGCTGCGCCGGGTCGTCCCGCCACTGCTCGGGCCCGGCCTCGCCGGCGCCCGGGTAGGCGTCCAGCAGGGCCAGCAGCCGCACCTCCTCGCCCTGGTCGCGCAGCAGCGCGGCGATCGCGTGGGCGACGGCCCCGCCGAAGGACCAGCCGAGCAGGGCGTACGGGCCCTCGGGGCGGACGGCGCGGATCTGCGCGAGGTAGTCGCGCGCCAACTCCGCGACGGAGGAAGGGCGGTGGCTCGGATCGGCCAGGCCCGGGGCCTGGAGGCCGTAGATCGGCTGCTCGGCGTCGAGGTGGCGCAGCAGCCCCGTGTACACCCAGCTGATGCCCGCGGCCGGGTGGACGCAGAACAGCGGCGGGCGCGAGCCCCGGGTGCGGATCGGCAGCAGGACGGGGAAGCTCTCGGCGCCCGGCCCCCGGGCGAGCCGCTCGGCGAGCCCGGCGACGGTCGGCGCCTCGAACACGGTGCGGACCCCGATCCCCTCGCCCGCGCCGACCAGCTCCCGCAGCCCTGCGACCAGCCGGGCGGCCAGCAGCGAGTGCCCGCCCAGCTCGAAGAAGTTGTCGTCCACGCCGACCCGTTCGAGTCCGAGCACGTCGGCGAACAGCCCGCAGAGCACCTCCTCCTGCGGCGTGCCGGGCGCCCGCCCGGCGCCGGGCCAGGCGGCGGTGTCGGGGGCGGGGAGGGCGCGGCGGTCGACCTTGCCGTTGGCGGTGAGGGGGAGGGCGTCCAGGGCCACGACGGCGGAGGGCACCATGTAGTCGGGCAGGGTCGCGCCGACGTGGGCCCGCAGGAGGGCCTGGTCGACCGTCTGCCCGGGCCGGGCCACGGCGTAGCCGACCAGGCGCCGGTCGCCGGGGCGGTCCTCGCGGACCAGGACGAAGGCCTGGGCGAGGGAGGGGTGCCGGACGAGGGCGGCCTCGATCTCGCCGGGTTCGATGCGGAACCCGCGGACCTTGACCTGGTGGTCGGTGCGGCCGAGGTACTCCAGGGAGCCGTCGGCCCGGCGGCGGGCGAGGTCACCGGTGCGGTACATCCGGCTGCCGGGGGCGTCGTACGGGTTGGCGACGAAGCGCTCGGCGGTCAGGCCGGGCCGGTTGAGGTAGCCCCTGGCCAGGCCGGCGCCCGCGAGGTAGAGCTCGCCGACGACCCCGGCGGGGACGGGCCGCAGGGCGGCGTCGAGGACGTGCAGCCGGGTGTTCAGGATGGGCCGGCCCAGCGGCGGTGCGATCCGGCCGGACAGCGGGGTGGTCATGCTGGCGCAGACGGTGGACTCCGTCGGCCCGTAGGCGTTGACCATCCGCAGGCGGGCGGACCAGTGCTCGACGAGGTCGGGCGGGCAGGCCTCCCCGGCGACGGCCAGGGTCTCGACGTGCGCGAGCGCGTCGGGGGGCAGGACGGCCAGGGCGGTCGGCGGCAGGGTGACGTGGGTGACGCCCTGCTCGGCGATCAGTTCGGCCAGGGCCGGGCCGGGCAGCAGTTGGTCGGCGGTGCCGAGGACGGCGCGGGCACCGGTGAGCAGGGCCATGCTGAGCTCGGCGACGGCGGCGTCGAAGGAGGGGGAGGCGAACAGCAGGACGCGGCTGTCGGGGGTGGGCGCGAGACTCTCGCGCTGGCTCTCGATCAGGGAGGCGAGGCCGGTGTGGGGGACGACGACGCCCTTGGGGCGGCCGGTGGAGCCGGAGGTGTAGATGACGTACGCGGCGGCGTCGGGGGCGGTGCCGGGTTCGGTGCCGATCTCGGTGGCGGTTTCGGCGTCGGTGAGGTTGTGCGCCGGGTGGCCGGAGGTGTCGAGGTCCTCGACCAGCAGGCGCGGGACGGCGCTGTCGGCCGGCAGGCCGGCGGCCACCGTACCGGTGGTGAGGACCAGGACGGGCGCGGCGTCGGCGAGCATGTAGGCGATGCGGTCGGCCGGGTAGCGCGGGTCGAGCGGGAGGAAGGCCGCGCCGGCCTTGAGGACGGCGAGCTGGGCGACGATGAGCTCGGTCGAGCGGTCCAGGGCGATCGCGACGAACCGCTCGGGGCCCGCGCCGTGTGCGGTGAGCAGCCGGGCGAGGCGGTTGGCGCGTCCGTTCAGCTCGGCGTAGGTGAGCTGCTCGGCGCCGAAGGCGAGGGCGACGGCGTCGGGGCGGGCGGCGGCCTGGGCCTGGAAGAGCGCCGGGAAGGTGGCGGGGGCGACGGGGTGGTCGGTGTCGTTCCAGGCCGTGATCAGCTGCCGGCGCTCCTCCGGCGCCAGGATCTCCACCTGGCCCACCCGCTGGTCCGGGTCGGCCAGCACCGCGCGCAGGGCGCGCTCGAACCGCGCGGCCGTCGCCGCCGCCGTGGCCCGGTCGAACAGGTCGACGGCGTACTCGACCGACAGCTCCAGCCCGGCGGGGGCGCCGTCGCGGTCGAAGGTCTCGCCGAAGGCGAAGGTCAGGTCGAACTTGGCGAGGTCCGAATCCAGTGCCTCGACCCGGCCCGGCAGGCCGCCGAGGCGGATCTGTCCGGCGTCGCCGCCCGAGGTCAGCATCACCTGGCAGAGCGGGTGCCGGGCCGTCGAGCGCGCCGGGTTGAGCAGCTCGACCAGGCGCTCGAAGGGCACGTCCTGGTGCCCGAAGGCGTCCAGGGTGCCGATCCGGACGCGCTCCAGCAGCTCCAGGAAGCTCGGGTCGCCGGAGGTGTCGGTGCGCAGTACCAGGGTGTTGACGAAGAAGCCGACCAGGTCGTCGAGGGCTTCGTCGGTGCGCCCGGCGACGACGGTGCCGATCGGCAGGTCGGTGCCCGCGCCCAGGCGGCCCAGCGTGGTGGCGAGTGCCGCCTGCATCACCATGAACACGCTGGCCCGGCTCTGCTGCGCCAACTCGACCAGGGCGCCGTGGAGTTCGCTGTCCAGATGCAGTTCCACCGCTGCGCCCCGGCGGGTCGGTGCGGTCGGGCGGGGGCGGTCGTAGGGGAGCGCAAGCTCTTCGGGGAGGCCGGACAGCGTCTGCTGCCAGTGGGCGAGTTGTTCGGTGAGCAGGGTGGTGGGCTGCTGGGGGGTGCCGAGGAGTTCGTGCTGCCAGAGGGCGTAGTCGGCGTACTGCACGGGGAGTGGCTGCCACTGCGGTGCGGTGTTGGCGAGGCGGGCGTCGTAGGCGGTGGAGAGGTCGCGCAGGAGGGGGGCGACGGACCAGCCGTCGGTGGCGATGTGGTGCATCAGGACGAGCAGGACGTGTTCGTCGTGCGGGAGGGAGAGCAGCGTCGCGCGGACGGGCAGGTCGTGGGCGAGGTCGAAGACCGCCCCGCCGGCCTCGGCCAGGGCGGACTGGAGCTCGGTCTCGGTGGCCACCGACACGGTGTGCAGCGGGAGTTCGGGGCGCTCGACGATCAGCTGGTGCGGCTGGCCGTCGGTGGCCGGGTAGACGGTGCGCAGCACCTCGTGGCGGTCGAGGACGTCCGTCAGCGCCGCCTGGAGGGCGGGGGCGTCGACCCGGCCGGTCAGGCGCACCGAGCACGGGGTGTTGTAGAGCGCGCTCGGGCCCTCGAACTGGTCGATGAACCACAGGCGTTGCTGCGCCGGGGAGAGCGGGATGCGCTCGGGCCGGTCGACGGGCCGCAGGGCCGGGCGGGCCGTGCCGGAGGCGGGCAGGACGGCGGCCAGGGCGGCGACCGTGGGAGCGTCGAACAGGGCCCGGATGGGCAGTTCGGTGCTGAGGGCGGCGCGGATGCGGCTGACCAGCTTGGTGGCGAGGAGGGAGTGGCCGCCGAGGTCGAAGAAGCGGTCGTCGATGGTGACGGTGGTGAGTCCGAGGACGTCGGCGAAGAGTGCGCAGAGGGTTTGTTCGGTGTCGTTGCGAGGGGCGCGGCCTTCGGTGGTGCCGGTGTAGTCGGGGGCGGGGAGGGCGCGGCGGTCGACTTTGCCGTTGGCGGTGACGGGGAGGGTGTCGAGGATGACGACGGCGGCGGGGAGCATGTAGCTGGGGAGGGTGTCGGTGACGGCTGCGCGCAGTTCGCCGGGAGTAGCGCTGTTGGTGGTGGTGAGGGTGGTGTAGACGACGAGGCGTTTGTCGCCGGGCTGGTCTTCGCGGACGTGGGCGAGGGCTTGGCCGACGGCGGGGTGGGCGGTGAACGCGGTTTCGACTTCGCCGAGTTCGATGCGGAAGCCGCGGATCTTGACCTGGTCGTCGGCGCGGCCGAGGAATTCCAGGACGCCGTCGGTGGTCCAGCGGGCGAGGTCGCCGGTGCGGTACATCCGCTCACCGGAAATGAACGGGCAGGCGACGAAGCGTTCGGCGGTGAGGGAGGGGCGGCCGGTGTAGCCGCGGGCGAGTCCGGCGCCGGCGATGTACAGCTCGCCTGCCACGCCGGCGGGTACGGGCTGCAGCGCGGTGTCGAGCACGTACGTCCGGGTGTTGGCCAGCGGGCGGCCGATCGGCACCACGTTCGGGACCGCCGAGGAGGGGGTCATGGTGAAGGTGGTCTTGATGGCCGTCGTCTCGGTGGGCGCGTAGACCGCGACGACGGAGGTGTCCGGGCACGCCTGGAACAGCCGGCGGACGGCCTCGGGCGGGACGACGTCGCCGCCGGTCCACACCTGCCGGACGGCCCGGAAGGCCTCCGGCGTCTCCTCGGCCATCAGTCGCAGCAGGCCCGAGGGCGCCTGGACCAGGGTCACCCGGTGGGTGGTGATGGTCTCGGCGAGGCGCCGGATGTCCAGCTCGCCGGGCTCGGCCAGCACGATCGCCCCGCCGGTGACGAGCGGTGCCCAGATCTCGGTGGTGGAGGCGTCGAAGGCGGTGGGCGAGTGCAGCAGGACGCGCTCGTGGTGGCCCGTGCGGAAGTGCTGGTTGCCCAGCAGGTCCACCACGTTGCGGTGGGTGACGGCGACGCCCTTGGGCAGGCCGGTCGAGCCCGAGGTGTACATCACGTAGACCAGCTGGCCGGGGTGCACGGGCACGGCCGGGTCGCCCGCCTCGGGGGCCGTGGCGAGCAGCGCGTCGGTGACCTCGACGGTGGCGAAGCCGCCGGTGGCGAGGACCGGATGCCCGTGGTGGGCCGGGTCGGTGAGCAGTAGGCCGGTGCGGGTGTCGGTGAGGATGTGCTGGAGCCGGTCCAGCGGGTAGCGGTCGTCCAGCGGGACGTACGTGCCGCCCGCCTTGGCGATCGCGAGGACGGCCGTGAGCAGCCCGGCGGAGCGCTCCATCAGCACCGCCACCGGCTGTTCGGTGGTCAGGCCGCGCGCCAGCAGCAGGGCGGCGAGGCGGTTGGCGCGGCCGTTCAGCTCGGCGTAGCTGAGCTGTTCGGCGTCGGTGATCAGGGCGGGGGCGTCGGGGGTGGCGGCGGCCTGGGCCTCGAACAGGCGGGGCAGGCTGGTGTCGGGCACCGGGGCCGTCGGTCCGTTCCAGCCGGTGAGCAGGTGCTCGCGTTCGGCCGGGTCGAGGATCTCGATGCTGCCGATCGGGGCGTCCGGGTCGGCGGCGACGGCGCGCAGGATGCGCAGCAGCCGCTCGGCGAGGGCGGTCGCGGTGGCGTGGTCGAAGAGGTCGGCCGCGTAGTCGACGGCGCCGCGGACGCCGAGGCAGTCGCCGTCCGCCGTGAGGTGCTCGACGAAGTTGAAGTTCAGGTCGAACTGGGCCTGGGCCTCGCCGGCCTCGACCGGCCGGGCCGTCACCGGGCCGAAGGCGAGATCGCCGGCCCGCTCCGTGTTCAGGGTGACGAGCGACTGGAAGAGGGGGTGGCCGGCGGTGCGGGTGGGGTTGAGGTGTTCGACCAGGCGCTCGAAGGGGATGTCCTGGTGGTCGTAGGCGTCGAGGTCGGTGCGGCGGACGCGGTCCAGCAGTTCCCGGAAGCTCGGGTTGCCGCTGGTGTCGGTGCGCAGCAGCAGGGTGTTGACGAAGAAGCCGACCAGGTCGTCGAGGGCTTCGTCGGTGCGTCCGGCGACGACGGTGCCGATCGGCAGGTCGGTGCCCGTACCGAGGCGGGTGTAGAGGGCGGCGACGGCGGCTTGCAGGGCCATGAAGAGGCTGGCGTTCTGCGTGCCGGCCAACTCGGCCAGCGCGGTGTGCAGTTCGACGTCGAGTTCCAGCTCCGCGGCGCCGCCCCGGCGGGTGGGCGCGGTCGGGCGGGGGCGGTCGTAGGGGAGCGCAAGCTCCTCGGGGAGGCCGGACAACGCCTGCTGCCAGTAGGCGAGTTGCAGGGAGACGACGCTCTCCGGGTCGTCCTCCTCGCCGAGCAGCTCGCGCTGCCAGAGGGTGTAGTCGGCGTACTGCACCGGCAGCGGCTCCCACTGCGGCTCGGTGCCGGCGAGCCGGGCCTCGTAGGCGGTGGCGAGGTCGCCGAAGAGCGGGGCGACGGACCAGCCGTCGCTGGCGATGTGGTGCGTCAGCAGCAGCAGGACGTGCTCGCCCGGCGAGGGGAGGGCGTACAGCCAGGCGCGGACGGGGAGATCGGCGGCGAGGTCGAAGACCTGCCCGGCGTCCTCGCGCAGCCGCTCGGACAGTTCGGCCTCGTCGGCCACCGGCACCCGGTGCAGCGGCGGGCGCCCCTGGTCGAGGATGTGCTGGTGGGGCTGGCCGTCGGTGGTCGGGAAGACGGTGCGCAGCACCTCGTGCCGGGCCACCACGTCCCACAGCGCGCCTTCGAGGGCGGCGGCGTCGAGCTCGCCGGTCAGCCGGAGGGCGAACGGCGTGTTGTAGAGGGCGCTCGGGCCCTCGAACTGCTCGATGAACCAGAGCCGCTGCTGGGCGAACGACAACGGGATCAAGGTCTGCCTCCGACTGGCGACTTACGGGTGCTGTGACTGCTGGGGCTGGTGTGGCTGGTGGGGTTCGGCGGTCGCGGGACGCGGCGGGCCTCGCCGCCGGCCGGGCCGGCGGCGGGCGCGCATCCTGCTGTGGACGGGGCCGCGAGGTGGGCGGCAGGTCAGGCCGGACCGCCTGGGCGGCGCATCGGCCGCAGGGCCGGGCGGGCCTTCTTCGGCGTGGCCTTCTGTTCGCGCTCGGGCAGGACGGCGGCCAGGGCGGCGACCGTGGGGGAGTCGAACAGGGTGCGGATCGGCAGCTCCGTACCGAGGGCGGTGCGGATGCGGCTGACCAGTTTGGTGGCGAGGAGGGAGTGGCCGCCGAGGTCGAAGAAGCGGTCGTCGATGGTGACGGTGGTGAGTCCGAGGACGTCGGCGAAGAGTGCGCAGAGGGTTTGTTCGGTGGTGTTGCGGGGGGCGCGGCCTTCGGTGGTGCCGGTGTAGTCGGGGGCGGGGAGGGCGCGGCGGTCGACTTTGCCGTTGGCGGTGACGGGGAGGGTGTCGAGGATGACGACGGCGGCGGGGAGCATGTAGCTGGGGAGGGTGTCGGTGACGGCTGCGCGCAGTTCGCCGGCGGTGACGGTGTCCGCGCCTGTGCTGGCGAGGGTGGTGTAGACGACGAGGCGTTTGTCGCCGGGCTGGTCTTCGCGGACGTGGGCGAGGGCTTGGCCGACGGCGGGGTGGGTGGTGAACGCGGTTTCGACTTCGCCGAGTTCGATGCGGAAGCCGCGGATCTTGACCTGGTCGTCGGCGCGGCCGAGGAATTCCAGGATGCCGTCGGTGGTCCAGCGGGCGAGGTCGCCGGTGCGGTACATCCGCTCGCCGGGCTGGCCGTAGGGGCAGGCGACGAAGCGTTCGGCGGTGAGGGAGGGGCGGCCGGTGTAGCCGCGGGCGAGTCCGGCGCCGGCGATGTACAGCTCGCCTGCCACGCCGGCGGGTACGGGCTGCAGCGCGGTGTCGAGCACGTACGTCCGGGTGTTGGCCAGCGGACGGCCGATCGGCACCACGTTCGGGACCGCCGAGGCGGTCGGCATCGGGAACTGGGTCGCGCACAGGGTCGTCTCGGTCGGCCCGTAAAGTGCTCGCACCGCGATGCCCGGGACGGCCTCCAACACCCGGCGGACGGCCGGGGCGGAGACGACGTCCCCACCGGTCAGCACCTCGCGCACGCCGGTGAAGATGCCCGGGTCCTCCTCCGCGATGACGCGGAACAGCCCGGCGGTGACGTGCACGTGGGTGAGCCCGTGCGCCCGGACCAGCTCGCGGATGGCGGAGGCGTCCAGGTCGCCCTGCGGCGCGACGACCACCTGGCCGCCGGAGAGCAGCGGCACCCACAGTTCGTAGGTCGAGGCGTCGAAGGCGTGCGGCGCGTGGAAGAGCACCCGCAGCCCGTCGGGGTGGTGCCAGCACGGGTCCGTCGCGAGCTGCACCACGTCCCGGTGGGTGATGGCGATGCCCTTGGGCACCCCGGTGGATCCGGAGGTGAACATCACGTACGCGAGCTGCTCCGGGTGGAGCCCGGCGGGCTGGGCGCGCCGCCTGCGCGGGCCGTCGAACCAGCCCTCGGTGAGCGGCAGGACGGGGCAGGGGGCGTCGGTGGCCAGCGGGTGGCCCTGGTGCGCGGGATCGACCAGGACGAGCGCCGCCCGCGTCTCGGCGGTGATCTGCCGCAGCCGCTCGGCCGGGTGCCGGTCGTCCAGCGGGACGTAGGTGCCGCCGGCCTTGGCCACCGCCAGGATCGCCGTCACCAGGTCGGCGGAGCGGTCCATCAGGAGGATCACCGGGGTGTCGGCGCCGACGCCCGCCTCGGCGAGGTGGGCCGCCAAGTGTTCGGCCCGGGAGTCGAGTTCGGCGTAGCTGAGCTGTTCGGCGCCGGTGATCAGGGCGGGGGCGTCGGGGGTGGCGGCGGCCTGGGCCTCGAACAGCTGCGGCAGGGTGGCCTCGGGAACCGGTGCCGCCGGTCCGTTCCAGCCGGTGAGCAGGTGCTCGCGTTCGGCCGGGTCGAGGATCTCGATGCTGCCGATCGGGGCGTCCGGGTCGGCGGCGACGGCGCGCAGGACGCGGAGCAGCCGCTCGGCGAGGGCGGTGACGGTGGCGTGGTCGAAGAGGTCGGCCGCGTACTCGACCGCCACCGACAGGCCCGCCTGGGAGCCCTGTTCGGTGAAGCGGAAGGACAGGTCGAACTTGGCCACGTCCAGCTCGAAGGGGTGGTCCGCGCAGGCCAGGTCGCCGAAGGCGGCGGGCACTGCCGGGCCGCTCTCCAGGGCGATCAGTGACTGGAAGAGGGGGTGGCGGGTGGTGCGGGTGGGGTTGAGGTGTTCGACCAGGCGCTCGAAGGGGATGTCCTGGTGGTCGTAGGCGTCGAGGTCGGTGCGGCGGACGCGGTCCAGCAGTTCCCGGAAGGTGGGGTTGCCGGTGGTGTCGGTGCGCAGCAGCAGGGTGTTGACGAAGAAGCCGACCAGGTCGTCGAGGGCTTCGTCGGTGCGTCCGGCGACGACGGTGCCGATCGGCAGGTCGGTGCCCGCGCCGAGGCGGGTGTAGAGGGCGGCGACGGCGGCTTGCAGGGCCATGAAGAGGCTGGCGTTCTGCGCGGCGGCCAACTCGGCCAGGGCGGTGTGCAGTTCGGCGTCGACCTCGAACTCGGCGGCGCCGCCCCGGTGGCTGGGCGCGGTCGGGCGGGGGCGGTCGTAGGGGAGTGCCAGCTCTTCGGGGAGGCCGGACAGCGTCTGCTGCCAGTGGGCGAGTTGTTCGGTGAGCAGGGTGGTGGGCTGGTGCGGGGTGCCGAGGAGTTCGTGCTGCCAGAGGGCGTAGTCGGCGTACTGCACGGGGAGTGGCTGCCACTGCGGTGCGGTGTTGGCGAGGCGGGCGTCGTAGGCGGTGGAGAGGTCGCGCAGGAGGGGGGCGACGGACCAGCCGTCGGTGGCGATGTGGTGCATGAGGACGAGCAGGACGTGTTCGTCGTGCGGGAGGGAGAGCAGCGTCGCGCGGACGGGCAGGTCGTGGGCGAGGTCGAAGACCGCCCCGCCGGCCTCGGCCAGGGCGTCCCGGAGCGCCGCCTCGGTGGCCACGGGTATGGTCCGCAGGATCGACTCGGGGGCCTCGGCGACCAGTTGGTGCGGCTGGCCGTCGGTGGTCGGGAAGACGGTGCGCAGCACTTCGTGCCGGGCCACCACGTCCCGCAGCGCGCCTTCCAGCGCGGGGCGGTCGAGGGCGCCGGTCAGCCGGAGGGCGACGGGCGTGTTGTAGAGCGCGCTCGGGCCCTCGAACTGCTCGATGAACCACAGGCGTTGCTGCGCGGAGGACAGCGGGACGCGCTCCGGTCGGGCGGCGGGCCGCAGGGCCGGGCGGGCCGCGCCGGAGGCGGGCAGGGCGGCGGCCAGGGCGGCCACCGTCGGGTGGTCGAAGAGCGCGCGGATCGGCAGCTCCGTGCCGAGGGCGGTGCGGACGCGGCTGACCAGCTTGGTGGCGAGCAGCGAGTGGCCGCCCAGGTCGAAGAAGCTGTCGTCGATGCCGACCGAGGCCAACCCGAGGACCTCGGCGAAGAGTTCGCAGAGCGCCTGCTCGGTTTCGGTGCGCGGGGCCCGGCCGGCGGCGGCGCCGCTGTAGTCGGGGGCGGGCAGGGCGCGGCGGTCGACCTTGCCGTTGGGGGTGACGGGCAGCGCGTCGAGGGTGACGATCGCGGCGGGCACCATGTAGCCGGGCAGGCGGTCGGTGACGAAGGCGCGCAGCTCGTCGGGCCGGACGGGGCCCGTGACGTAGGCGACCAGGCGTTTGTCGCCCGGCTGGTCCTGGCGGACCACGGCGACGGCCTGGCCGACGGCCGGGTGGGCGGTGAACGCGGCCTCCACCTCGCCGAGTTCGATCCGGAAGCCGCGCAGCTTGACCTGGTCGTCGGCGCGGCCGACGAACTCCAGTTCGCCCGTGGTGGTCCAGCGCACCACGTCGCCGGTGCGGTACATCCGGCCGCCGGGCTCGCCGAAGGGGCAGGCCACGAAGCGCTCGGCGGTCAGGCCGGCGCGGCCGACGTAGCCCCGGGCCAGCCCGGCGCCCGCGACGTACAGCTCACCGGCGACGCCGACGGGGACCGGGCGCAGCCCGGCGTCCAGCGCGTACACCCGGGTGTTGGGCAGCGGCCGCCCGATCGGTACGGCGGCCGGGACCTCGGCGGCGGTGGCCATCGGGTGGCGGGTCGCGAAGGTCGTGGTCTCCGTCGGTCCGTAGCCGTTCACCACCCGCAGGCCGGGGCAGTGCTCCAGCACCCGCCGGATGGCGGCCGGCGAGACGATGTCCCCGCCCGTCCACACCTCGCGCAGCCCGGCGAAGGTCTCCGGGGCCTCGGCGGCCAGCACGTTGAAGAGCCCGACCGTCATCCAGGCGGCGCCGACCCGCCCCCGGCCGATCGCGGTCGCCAGCTCGGCGACGCCGAGCCGCCCGGCGGGGGCGACCACCACGCGGCCGCCCGAGAGCAGCGGCACCCAGAGCTCGTAGGTGGAGGCGTCGAAGGCGACGGGGGAGTGCAGCAGGACGCGCTCGTGGCCGCCGCCCGCGAACGCCCCGCCGAGCGCGAGGTCCACCACGGACCGGTGGGTGACGCCGATGCCCTTGGGCGCGCCGGTCGAGCCGGAGGTGTGCATCACGTACGCCAACTGGTCGGCGCTCAGGGGGAGTCCGAGGTTCCCGGCGGTCCCGTGACCCTCGGGGTCCAGCACGTCCAGCACGTCCAGCACGTCCAGTCCGGTCAGCGCGGGGTGCGCCCGGTGGGCGGTGTCGGCCAGCACCAGCCGGGCCCCGGAGTCCGCGAGGACGGCCCGCAGGCGCTCGGCCGGCTGCGCGCCGTCCAGCGGCACGAAGGCGCCGCCGGCCTTGAGCACGGCCAGGATCGCCACCACCAGGGCGGCCGAGCGCTCCATCAGCAGCGCGACGGGGGTCTCCGGGCGGACCCCGGCCTCGACCAGCCGAACGGCCAACCGGTTGGCCCGCGCGTTGAGTTCGGCGTAGGTCAGCTCGACGTCGGCGGCGGTGAGCGCGACCGCGTCGGGCGTCGCGGCGGCCCGCGCCTCGAACAGCTCGGGCAGTGCGGCCTCCGGCAGCGGCGCGGTGGCGCCGGTCCCGCCGGTCAGCAGCCGCTCGCGCTCCTCCTCGGTCAACACCTGGACGCTACCGACGAGTTCGGCCGGGTCGGCGACGATCCGGTCGAGCAGGCCGAGGAAGCGGTCCAGCAGGGCGCGCGCCTCGGCGGGGGTGAAGGCGTCGGGCCGGTGGTCCAGGCGCAGTTGGAGGCCGTCGCCCGGGGTGAGGGCCAGCAGCAGCGGGTAGTGCGCGCTGTCGACGTCCTCGACCAGGGTGACGTGGGTGGCGCCGCTCGGGTCGGCCTCGCCCAGGGCGGACGGGTCCGGGTAGTTGCCGTACACCGTGACGGTGTCGAACAGGCTGCCCACTCCGGCGAGTTGCTGGATCTCGGTGAGGCTGAGGTGCTGGTGGTCCAGCAGCGCGGACTGCTCGTGCTGGAGGCGCAGCAGCAGCTGCCCCCAGCTCTCGGCCGGGTCGAGGGTGACGCGCACCGGCACGGTGTTGATGAGCAGGCCCACCATCCGCTCCACGCCCGGCAGGTCGTGCGGCCGGCCGGAGACGGTGGTGCCGAAGAGCACGTCCTCGCGCCCGGTGAGCCGGGCCAGCAGCACGCCCCAGGCGGCCTGGACGAGGGTGTTGAGGGTGACGCCGTAGCGGCGGGCGGTGCGGGCCAGCGCCTCGGTGGCCGCCGGGGTGAGGCCGGTGTGCAGGCGCAGCGGCAGCTGCGGGGCGGCTGCGGAGCGGCCGGGGGCCAGCAGGGTGGGCTCGTCGGCGCCCGCCAGGGCCTGGGCCCAGGCGGCGCGGGCGGCGGCGCCGTCGCGCCGGGTGAGCCAGCGCAGGTACTCGCGGTAGGGGGCGGCCGGGGGCATCGGCTGCTGGAAGTACAGGCCCCACAGCTCCTCGGCGAACAGCGGGGTGGACCAGCCGTCCAGCAGGATGTGGTGCGCGGCGGCGATCAGCTGGTGGCGCCCGGGGGCGAGGGTGAGCAGGGTGTAGCGCAGCAGCGGCGGCCGGGCGAGGTCGAAGCGGCGGCCGTACTCGGCGGCGGCGATCCGCGCGGCCTCGGCCTGCGGGTCGGCGTGCGCCGTCAGGTCGAGGACGGTGAAGGGCAGTTCGACGCCGTCCGGTACGGCCTGCACGGGCGGGCCGTCGGGGCGCTGGTGGAAGCCGGCCTTGAGGTTGGGGTGGCGCAGCAGCAGCGCCTCGGCGGCGGCGCGCAGCCGGTCGGCGTCCACCGGGCCGGTGAGGTCGAAGGTGCAGACGGAGGTGTAGACGTCGGCGCCGTCGGTGTCGTACGCCGCGTGGAAGGCCATGCCCTGCTGGAGCGGCGAGGTGGGCCAGACGTCCACCAGGCGGGCGGGGGCGTGGTGTTGGGCGAGCTGGTCCAGTTCGGACTGGCCGAGCGTGACGAGCGGGAAGTCGGAGGGGGTGTGTCCGCCAGCGTCCGGCCGGTCGGCGTGCTCGGCGAGCGCGCGCAGCGCGGTGAACCACGCCTCGGCGAGCGCGGCCACGCGCTCCTCGGCGAGCAGCCCGGTGGCGTAGGACCACTGGGCGACCAGCAGCGGGCCCTGCGGGGTGTCGACGGTGGTGGCGTCCAGGCCGAGCACCCGGCCGAGCGCGAGGCCGGTCGCGGCGCCCTCGCTCATCGCCTCGGTGCCGGCGAGCACGTCCTCGGCGGTGACGCCCTCCGGCGCGAAGCGGCCCAGGTAGTTGAACTCGACCTGCGGATCGGCGTACCCCTCCAGCACGGCGGCGGTGGCCGGGTTGAGGTGGCGCAGCAGGCCGTAGCCGATGCCGTTGTCCGGGACGGCGCGCAGCTGCTCCTTGACCCGGCCGAGGGCCCGGCCGAGCCCGGGGCCGGCCGCGGTGACCTCGGACCAGGGCAGCGCCCCGGGGGCGAGCCGGACGGGGTAGAGGGAGGTGAACCAGCCGGCGGTGCGGTGCAGGTCGACACCGTCGACGACCTCCTCGCGGCCGTGGCCCTCGGCGGTCACCAGCACGGCGCCGTCCGGACCGGTGGTCGCCGCGCCGCGCCAGTGGCCGAGGGCGAGCGCCAGCGCGGTCAGCAGCACGTCGTTGACCTGCGCGTGGTAGGCGGCCGTGACCCGGGTCAGCAGCGCCTGGGTGGTCTCGGCGGGCAGTACGAGCCGCAGGACGCCCTCGGTGGCGTAGGTGTCCCGGGCCGGGTCGAGCGGGCGCGCGCCGAGCAGCGGGTCCGGGGTGGCCAGGGCGGCCTCCCAGAGCGGGAGTTCGGCGGCCCGGCGGTCGGTCCCGGCCTCGGCGGTGAGCCGCTGGGCCCAGCGGCGGAAGGAGGTGGGCACCGGCGCCAGCGCCACGGCCCGGCCCTCGCGGACGGCGGCGAGCGCGGCGAGCAGGTCCTCCTCGACGATGCGCCAGGTGACGCCGTCCACCGCCAGGTGGTGGATCACGAGCAGGAGCTGCGGGGGCAGGCCCGGCCCGGCGTCGAACCGGACGGCCTGGAGCATCCGGCCGTCCTCGGGCGAGAGGCGCCCGCGGGCGGCCTCGGTCTCGGCGCGCAGCGCCTCCTGGGTGGCCGGCCCCGCGACGTGCCGCAGCGCGGCCCCGGCGGGGACGGCGCCGGGGGCGGGGACGTGCAGCGTCCAGGGGCGCTCGGCGAGCGGGGAGGTGCGGGCGCGGAAGACGTCGTGGTGGTCGAGCAGCGCCTGGAGGGCCGTGGCCACGTGCTCGGGCCCGCTCCCGGCGGGGAGGGTGAGCAGGGTGGACTGGTAGAAGCTCTCGACGGCGCCGTGCTGCGCGGCCAGCCAGTGCACGATGGGCGTCGGCGGCACCTCGCCGAGGCCGGCCCCGGCGGGTTCGGCGACGACCGGCCCCTCCAGCGGTCGGGCGATCCGGGCCAGCGCCTCGACGGTCGGCGAGAGGAACACCTCGCGGGGGGTGAGCTGCAGCCCGGCGTGCCGGGCCCGGGAGACGAGCCGGATGGCCACGATGGAGTCGCCGCCGAGCTCGAAGAAGGAGTCCGTGACGCCCACCGCGGGCAGGCCCAGCACCTCGGCGAAGAGCCGGGCGAGGGTGTGCTCCAGCTCCCCGGCGGGGGCCCGGCCGCCCTCCTCGGCGGCGGCGAAGACCGGCGCCGGCAGGGCGCGCTTGTCCACCTTGCCGTTGGGCGTGAGCGGCAGCCGGTCGAGCACCACGACGGTGGGCACCATGTGGTCGGGCAGCCGCTCGGCGCAGTACGCGCGCAGTTCGGCCGGGTCGGCGGCGCCGACGGTGTAGCCGACCAGGCGGCGCTCGCCCGGGCGGTCCTCGCGGACCAGCACCACGGCCTGGCGCACCTCGGGGTGGGCGGAGAGGGCCTGCTCGACCTCGCCGAGCTCCACCCGGAAGCCGCGGATCTTCACCTGGTCGTCGGCCCGGCCGACGAAGTCCAGCTGCCCGTCCGGCCGTTGGCTGCCGAGGTCGCCGGTGCGGTACATCCGGTCGCCGGGCTCGCCGAAGGGGCAGGCGACGAAGCGCTCGGCGGTCAGGCCGGGGCGTCCGAGGTAGCCCCGGGCCAGGTGCGGGCCGGAGACGTACAGCTCGCCCACGGTGCCCGGCTCGACCGGGCGCAGCCGCTCGTCCAGCACGTGGATGCGCACGTCCTGGCAGGGGTGGCCGATCGGGGGCTGCTCCTCGCCGGTGAGCGGCTCGCTCATGGTGACGATGACGGTGGTCTCGGTCGGCCCGTAGCTGTTGAGCATCAGGCGGTCGCGGCCGCAGCGGGCGGCCAGTTCGCGCGGGATGGCCTCGCCGCCGCCGATCAGGGTGCGCAGGGAGGGCAGCGGTACGTCCGGCAGGGTGGCCGCCATCGCGGTGGCGATGTCGGCGTGGGTGACGCCGTACTGCTCGATCAGCGCGGCCAGCGGCTCGCCGACCAGCTGGCTCTGCTCGCGGGGGAGCACCAGGGCGGCGCCGGTGGAGAGCGCCACGGCCAGGTCGGAGACGGAGACGTCGAAGCTGAGCGAGGCGGCCTGGAGCACCCGGCTGCCGGGGCCGACCCCGGTGGCGGCGACCTGCGTGTCGATCATGCTGGGCAGCCCGGTGTGGGTGACGGCCACACCCTTGGGCACACCGGTGGAGCCGGAGGTGTAGATCACGTACGCGGTGTTCCCGGCGCTCAGCGGCCGCACCCGCTCGGCGGCGGTGAAGGGGGTGCCGGCCTGGGCGGCCAGCTCGGCGAGGTGCCCGGGGTCGTCGAGCAGCAGCCGGGGGGCGGCGGTCTCGGGCAGCTGGGCGGCGGCCTCGGCGGTGGTGAGCACCAGGGCGGCGCGGGAGTCGGTCAGCATGTGGCGCAGCCGCTCGGCGGGGTAGGCCGGGTCGGCGGGCAGCCAGGCGGCGCCGGTCTTGGCCACGGCGAGGATCGCGGCGACGGCCTCGGGGGACTTCGGCAGGGCGAGCGCGACGATGTCCTCGGTGCCCAGGCCGCGGGCGGCGAGCACCCGGGCCAGCCGGTTGGCGCGGGCGTCCAGCTCGGCGTACGTGAGGGTGGTGCCCTCGGCGTACAGGGCGGGGGCCTGCGGGGTGCGGGACGTCTGGGCGTCGACCAGCGCGGTCAGGGTCGGCCGCTGGTCGGCTCTGTGCGTCTGCTGGACCCCGGACATGTGGCTCTCTCCCTCGTACGGCTGGCCCCCGCGGTGGCGGGAACGGCTTGCTCGGTGACCTTCGGGGCGGTCGGCCCGGGCGGTCGATGGAGCGGCGGTGCGGTGGCGTGGTGGCGTGGTTCTGGCTGTTCTGGCTGTTCTGGCTGTTCTGGTGGTGCGGTGGTGCGGTGGTGCGGTTTCGGCGCTGGGCTGCTGCGGTCAGTGGCCGGACTGCTGGGCGAGCAGGCTCTTCGGCCGCAGGTCCTGCCAGTGCTGTTCGACGTAGTCGAGGCAGTCCTGCCGGCCGGCGGCGCCGAAGGCCTGCTGCCAGCCGTCGGGCACCGGGCCGAAGGCCGGCCACAGCGAGTGCTGGCCCTCGTCGTTCACCAGGACGAGGTAGCTGGCGTCGGGGTCCTCGAACGGGTTCGCCATCGTCGGTTTCCTCTTTGTTCGGAGAAATTTCGGGGAGGGGGGAATTACGCCGGAGCGCGGCTCACGGACCCCAGCCGGAGTCGGCGTTGGGCGCCGAGACGAGGGCGGCGGCGGCCAGGGGCGAGTGCGGGTCGGCGCTGCTCTGGACGCCCAGTCCGGCGACCAGCAGAACGGCGAGAATCCCGAGCATATGGTGAATGCGAACGGCAAGATTCTTCATCGTTAATTCCTTTTTCCGAGGGGGCGGTCGGCCCTCTTCGCTCGGAAATTCATCCTGCCGAGGCTCAAACGGGGGTGGAAGCTCTGGCCATGATCGGGAACACGCATTGCGGGAACCGGAAGCCCGAACAGACCATGTCAAAAACAGACAGATCTGATCCAAAGAGCGCCTGGCACTGTCAGATCAGTGGTGGGAACCGGTCACTGGCGAGGGTTTCGGTCAAACCACTCCCCCGGCGCGTCGGCGAGGGAGGCCCCGGCCCCGGCCCCCGGAAGCTGCCGAAGCTGCCGCGGGGGCGGGGGTTGCGGAGCGTCAGTGCGGAAGGTGATGGAGCGTCAGCAGTGCGATCCCCGGCGCAGTTCCTCGCGGACGGCGGGCCAGTCGTCGGTCCACGTCCGCCCCGCCGAGGCGGGCGACTCCAGGGCGATCGTCGCCAGGTAGGCGCGCTTGAGCGCGGCCCGCTCGTCCTGCACCCGGCCCGAGGCCTGCTCGATCCGGCGCAGCCGGGCGTGCAGCCGCTCCAGCGCGCCCCCGCCCGCGAGCAGGCGCCGCGCCTCGGGGCCGAAGCGGAAGCCGGCGGCGAGCAGCGGCCAGGCCGACCGCCACACCCGGAACACCTCGCGGTGGCCCGGACCCCACTCCCGCTCGGCCCGGGACAGCCGCGCCATCGCCGCCCGCTCGGTGGGCGCGGCACAGATCTCGCGCAGCGTCCGCGCGAGCGCACCCCAGTCCTCGCCGGGCGCGTGCCGCAGCGCGGCGTGCAACAGGTGGGCCATCGAGCCGTGCACCACGGTGCGCGGCCACCGCGCGGCCACCGCCTCGGCCAGGCCCCCGCCGGTGTCGCCGACCAGTACCCAGACCTCGCGCACCCCGCGCTCGGCGAGCTCGGCCAGCACCTGCGGCCAGTGCTCCCCGTCCGTGGCCGGCCACAGGCCCAGGACCTCGCGCCGGCCGTCGGTGGAGATCCCGAGCGCCAGGTGCACCAGCGGGCCGCCCGAGCGGCCGCTGCGCACCGCGTCGAGGAAGACCACCGGGTAGACGGGGTCGAGCGGGCACCGGCGCCGCTCGTCGAGCTCGTCGAGCACCTGGTCGGTGATGGCGGAGACGGTCTCCCGGCTGAGCTCCACGCCGTACACCTCGGCCAGGTGCGCCACCAGCTCGCCCGAGCTGAGGCCGCGCGCGGTGAGCGAGATGACCAGCCGGTCGAGGCCGGGCAGTCGGCGGGCCCGGGGGCGGACGGCCCGGGGGGTGAAGCTGCCCTGGCGGTCCCGGGGCACCCGCACCTCGACCGGGCCGACCTCGGTGAGCAGCCGTCTGGCCCGGGCGCCGTTGCGGACGTTGGCGCCGGGGTCGGTGCCGGGTTCGGCCCCGCGCAGGTGCTCCTGGAGTTCGAGTTCCAGGGCGTGCTCGATCAGCTGCTTGGCGAGCGTCTGGAACAGCCCGCCGTCGCCCAGCAGCCGGATCGCGCCGGAGCCGACCTGCTCGGCGGCGGCCTCCGCCAGCTGCCGCACCAGCCGCTGGTCCACCAGCTCGGCCAGGTCCACGGGCGGGACCGCCGGGCCGGGATCAGCTCGCAACAAGGGGTGCCCTCCGTCTGTCGGCCGTTCCGTCCGCCGACCGTCCGCCCCGGCCGCCCTGACGGGGCGACAGGCGCGACACGGCGGCCATCCGCCTGTCACCGCGGCCGGGTACGGTCGGGTCCGCCACTGCCGCGGTCGGCTCCCCCGCCTCCGGGCGCGCTCGGCTTCGCCGTCGGCCGCTGATTTCCGCGCCACTTGGGCGTACACTCACGGCAGTCAGAGCCCGGGGGGACGGCTTCCGACCGACAGGTGATTTCCATCCTGCCATTTCAGACGCCTGGCGGTGGCCGGTACGGGCATTCGTGAAACCGCAATGCCGAAGCCGGAAGGATGCCCAGATGTGCCTATCCCAGGACAACAGCGCGGGAATGGGGACACCGCAGCTCTGTGACCGGGGGATCGAGTTCTACCGGGTGGCGCTGGCCGAGGGCTGCGCCGCCGGAGACGCCCCCGAGTGCCTGCTCGCGATGGGCCTGCTGCGCTCCGTACCCGGCTCCGGCGAGCGGCTGACCCCCGTCCCGCCCGACATCGCGGCCACCGGCCTGACCCGGCCGCTCGAACTCGCCGTGCTGGGCCACCAGGAGCGGCTCGCCGAGCTGCGCACCGCCTTCACCGCCGCCGACCGCGCCTACCAGGACGTCATGCGCCGGGCCCAGCTGCCGGTCCGCCTCCTGACGGGCGAGGAGATCAACCCCGCGCTGGAGAAGGCCGTCGCCGCCTGCACCGAGGAACTGCGCACCGCCCAGCCCGGCGGCGGCCGCAGCCCCGAGCACCTCGCGGACGCCCTCCCGCGCGACCTCGCCCTCGCCGGGCGCGGCGTGCGCCAGCGCACCCTCTACCAGCACACCGTGCGCGCGCACGGCCCGACGCTGGCCTACATCGAGCAGGTCACCGCCCAGGGCGCCCGGATACGCACCCTGAACGAGGTGTTCGACCGGGTGATCATCTGCGACCGCTCCACCGCCTTCGTCCCGGCCGCGGCCGACCGCGAGGCCGCCGCGATGCTCATCCAGTTCCCACCGCTGGTCGAGTACCTGCTCAAGATCTACGAGTTGATGTGGGAGCGCGCCGAACCGGTCACCTACCTGGAGGGTCGCCACCGCCCCCAACTGCTCACCGACCGCACCCGCCAGAACGTCCTGCGCCTGATGGTCAACGGCTACACCGACGAGGCCATCGCCTCCCGCCTCGGCATGAGCACCCGTACGGTCTCCAGCCACATCCAGAAGGCCAGCGAACTCCTCGGCAGCCGCAGCCGCGGCCACCTCGGCTACATCATCGCCCGCGAGGGCGTCCTGGACGAACCCCTCGACGACCTGTGACCGACACCGGGGGCCGTTGCCGTCGCCGTCGCCTGGTGGGACGGCCCCCGGTGGCCGGTGCTACTCGTAGCGCAGTTCGCCGGGCCGCATCAGGCGCAGGAGCTGCGGCAGGCCGAGCGCGGTCGTGAGGAGGACGGCGCCGGCGGCGATCGCGGACATGGCCAGCATGGAGCCCCAGTCGAGGGCGAAGGGCAGGCCCGCCGTGTACTGCAGGACGGCTCCCATCAGCAGGCCGCCGACAGTGGCCAGCAGCATGCCCAGGGCCATCGGGACGAGGGTCTGCCACAGCACCGACAGGCCCAGGATCCGGCGGCGGGTGCCGACGGCGTTCAGCACGCCGAGGATGCGGCGCTGCTCCCGGAACCGCTCCAGCTGGCCGACCAGCAGGCTGAGGGCGACCAGCAGCAGGGTGACGGCGGAGCCGGCGGTGAGCAGGCGTTTGACGGCGAGGTAGGTCGGGTCGACGGCGCGGTCGAGGGGGGACCCGGCGAAGCCCTGCGGGTCGATCGCCATGACGGCGGTCGCGAGTTGCTCCTTCGGGTCCGGCAGGCCGGGGGCCATCGCGACCAGGACGGTCGCGGGCTGGCCGCGCAGTGCGGCGGCCGGGGCGGCGGCCGGGGCGGCGGCCGGGGTGAGGAGCAGCAGGCCGGAGCCGAGCCGCCCGTTGGGGTCGGCGCCTTCGACGGGCTCGACGGTGGCCGTCACCGCGGGCAGCGGCCAGGACGGCGGCTCGCCGGCACCGTGGAAGTAGGCGGCGTGGACGGGCGTGCCGGGCCTGGTCTCGGCGGCGGCGTCCGTGCCGCGGTTCGTTCCGTCGTTCGTTCCGGTGTTCGCTCCGGTGCTCGTGCCGCCGCCCGGTCGGATGGTCCGGCCCTGGACGGCGAAGGCGTCACCGTCCTTGCAGTCGGGCAGGGTGGCGAAGCCGCGCAGCACGGCGCAGCCGGCGATCCGGACGCCGGGCAGCTCCCAGGACTTGGCGGTGGGGGTCTCCAGGGCGAACTCGGTGTAGGCGGCGGTGGCCTGCACCCCGGGGGAGTGCGCCAGCCGCTCGGCGAGCAGGTCGGCCTGCGGTCCGCCGCCGGGGAAGGACACCGACTGCTGGTACGGCCCGACCGCGGCGCGGGGGCCGGGGCGGTCCTCGTAGCTCGCGCTGACGCCGAGGAAGAGCGTCTGCAGGGCGATCGCCCCGGCGACGGCGACGACCACGCCGCTGACCGCGGCCGAGGCGGGTCCCGAGCTCAACTGGAGCCTTCGAATGGCGAGTTGCCAGGACACGCCGCCGCCGGAGCGCCGGGTGGCGGCCTCCACCAGCCAGGGCAGCAGGGTGCAGACGCCCACCAGCATCAGCAGCACGCCGACCGCGACCAGCAGTGAACCGCGAGTGTCCTGAACGGAGTTGAAGACGGCGGTGCGCCCCATCCCGGACGGGTTGTACTGCGTGGGCAGCGCCAGCGCGAGCGCCGTCAGGGCGAGACCGGCCAGCGGCAGCGCCAGCCGCCACCCGATCCGGCGCCGGCCGGGACCGGACCGGCGGACCACGCCGAGCGGGTCGACGGTGACCCGGCGCATCGCCAGCAGGGTCACGCCGACGCCGAGGAGCGGCACGACCACGGCGATCGCGGCGGCGATGGCGGGATGGCCAAGTGCTCCAACATGGGCACCAAGGTGGAGAGCGAGGGGCCGAACTGCCAGAAGATCGTTGAACAGAACAACCGCGACTACTACGACACTGCTCGCGAGGTGGGGTTTGGGCCGACGCCCGCATATTCACAGAGGTTCGCTAAGTCGGGTCCCAGCAATGGCGGTGGTAACGCTATCATCATGGCGAGGTTATTCATCCATATGAAGAGTGTCGCCTTTGGGAGTTTGCTGGGGGATAATCGATCTTGGTCGAATTCGCCAGCCGATAGCGCGCGCATGACCGTTTTCTGGGATACCGATACCGGTGGCGCAACGTTTACCGTGATGCCGTCAACTGTGGCGGGGCATCACGATACGGTAATTGGCGGTACGTCGCGCCATCCGACTACGAGGAATGTCTGGGTGCCGCCGCAGATAGTTCCAGCGAAAGAGAGGGAGATCCTGGTCTGCTTGCAGTTCCGTTTTCGTCATCCCTCTTCCCGCCTTCGGGCCGTACCTACCGGAATGGCGGGTGTGTATCAGGGTGCTGATTAACAGATTTAATCGAGTCGGCCGGTGGTTCAGTCGGGCGCTGCTGAGATATCTTGCGGTGTGCGTGGCTCCCGTGTGCGTTTTTATGCTCGTTCTTTCAGCATTTGCGCCCGGAGGGAATGACGCCAATGGATTCTCTCGAGCCGACTCCCTGGATAGCCTCAAGCTGCTGGCGCTTATCTCGCTCACAATAACTGTCCCCACACTGTTCTTTCTCTTCCTGGTCTCTTTTTGGGCGGCCAGGGGGAGGAATGTTCGGGGGGTGGCTGCCGTGTTGTTTGCTCTGCCCCCACTGCTCTATCTCCTTGCGGGTGCTTGGCCCTTCCTGCTGATGAGCGCACTCGGTGTGATCTACGCAATGGTAGTGATGCCCGCGCCTTCGCCTAGATCCTGATTTTGCGACGTGGACGCTGGTCAAGAGTCGTTCGCCCGACAGTAGTCCGTCGGCTGTGGATAGCCAGTAGGTCTGTGCCATGAGCGCCCCATCCGGTTGCCGGATGGGGCGCTCAGCTGTTGAGGGGTTAGCTCGTGGAGCTGTTGCGTGGAGGATAATAAGTGGACGGGGAAGGCTTTCGTTGCAGGGCAGGGTGGCCGGGATCCAGAATGAACTGATGGATTGTCAGTTCTGGCTGGGCGGTGCTACCGTATGCGGTCCTTGTCCTGTGAGGTCGGGGGCTTTGATGGTTGTCCTTGGAATGCTGATACCGGTTGTCCTGGGATTAGCCTTGGTCGCAAATTTTCGTGGAATCCGCGACTTCTTCGTGGAGGGCGCTGAGAAGAAGTCGATCCCGGTGATCGCGTTGATTGTCGGCTGGTTCTTCATTGTGGTTCCTGGGGTGGCTGTCCTCGGCATGGCCGTCAAGGCGATCCTGCGCTGACCTGTTCGGACTGTCGCAGGTGGTGGCGCGTGACTTCTGAGGCGGTGGGGCGGTCTTCGGGACGGCCTCGCCGCCAGATCCTTTGATGGAGGGTGCGTGAAGGGGCAGCGAATTGTCCTGTGGAGTGTGGTCGGCGGGTTGCTGGGTGTCCTCGGGTTGGGTTGGGCCGTGTGGGTGACGGTCCGACCTTCCGGGCCTGATGTGCCGGATCCGGTCGGACGGTGGGCCGGAGGAGCGGCGGCTGTCGAGCTTCTTCCGGATGGGCGGGTCGGATCGGCACAAGTGCCGGCCCGCGTGTGCAGCGCTGCCTTGGTGGACCGGGAACAGCCGACGGAGATTGAGGGGCGCTGGAAGAAGTCGGTTCTCGATGACGTGGGGCCGGGGGTCTACGTGGACGCGACCCGGAAGGACGGGAGCGGTAGTTGTCGGTTCTGGCTGACGGCCGAGGAGAACGGGAAGGACCTGTGGGTGCTGGTCGATCAGGGGTTCGTCATGAAGAAGGACTGAGATGTCGCGGGGGATTCGATTCCTGGCGGTATGGAACGGGGTGGGAGTGATCGGGATGCAGAGGCCGAGCCGGGTGCGTGGACGTGGGAGGCTGCCTGTTCTGGCTGTCTGTGTGGCATCGGCTCTGCCGCTGGCGGTTTCGTGCACGGTGGCGAAGGATCCTGTCCCGGCTGTTATTGGGTCCTGGAAGGCGCCCGTTGCTTCGATTCAGTTCCTGGAGGGCGGCAAGCTCGGCGAGGTGAGCCTGCTCCCCGCCATGTGTCGTGGAAAGAAGTCCTCGACCGTGGTGAAGTTCACCGGCACCTGGAAGTACGGGACGCTTTCCGACGCCGGACCTGGTGCGGTCGCCCAATTGGTCTCCGTCGACGGCGATCTGAGGTGCGAGCGGTTCTTTCAGTACGTCAAGCGCCAAGGTGAGGAGCGGTTGGGACTGACCGGTGTGGACGACGGTGGCGTGCCGTTCGCCGCGTTCCTTCGGCAGTAGGTCCGTTTCGAGAGCCGCCCCATCCGATGTATCGGATGGGGCGGCTCTCGCGATGGAGCATGGGCGACGCGGGGTCCGGGGGCGTCAGGGGGGTGTCAGGAGTGGGGCGGTGATCGTTGGGATGTCGTCAAGAGTGGTCGAGGTCCGGGGTGGGGTCGGGTGAGGTGGGTGGGTGCCGAGTCCTCCGTTGCCTGATGTGCCTGGTCCCACTGGTGGTTACCGCAATGCGCCTACCGGGGTGCCGCCGTACGGCGGGCCGGCGGTGCCGCAGCTGCCGGCTCTGGACGGGACGCTGGTGGTCGACTTCGCGTTGGTGGGCAAGGCCGGGGCGGATGCGGGGCGGGCGGCCGACGGCATGGCTGCCGCCTGGACGGCGCTGAGTTCCGCGGCCCTGTCCGGCGCGGCGCCCTGGGGGGATGATCCGGCGCTCGGGCAGGGCTTCGACCAGGTCTTCGCCCAGCCGCGGGACGATCTGCTGAAGGCGGTGCAGGCGCTGCCGGACACCTTGCGCAAGCTGGCCGATGCCCTCGGTGCCACTCGTAGCACGTTCGAGAAGGCCGACGAGCACGCCACGGAACTCGCCTGGACGTTCCCGGTGCCCGGTAGCGGCGGCGCGTGATGGCGGTCGACGCCCCCAACGCCTCGCTGCCGGACGGGTTGCAGAACCTGCTGATGATCCTGGTGGGGAACAAGTGGCCCACGGGGAACGAGAGTGCGCTGCGGGCCGAGGCGGATGCCTGGACCGAGGCGGCGAAGTCGATCCGTGCCTGTGTCCTGGACCTGGCGGACGCCAAGTCCCAGCTCGACCAGGGTCTGAGCGGTGCCACCAGGGACGCGTTCGACGCCTATCTGGCCAGGCTCGCCGTCGCCGACGACGCCGCGCTGCTGCTCATCGCCCAGTGCTGCGACGCCGCCGCCGACGCGCTGCACAACCTGGCGAACCAGATCGAGACCCTGCGCATCGAGATCATCGGTGCGCTGGTGGTCCTGGCCGTTCAACTGGCCATCGACGCCGCGTTGTTCCTTTTCGGCGGGGCCGAGGCGGCGCCCGTGGAGATCGCCTTCACCAGGGCCCTGGTGTGGGCCTTCCTGCGCAAGGCGCTGATCAGTGCGGTGACCCGGGTCGCCGAGTCGGTGCTGGCCCAGGTGGGCTTCGACCTGCTGGCCCAGGTGATCGAGCTGGGCCAGGGCCACCGCACGTCGATCGACGGCGGCGAGCTGGGCACGGCCGCCATCAACGGGGCGGTGGGCGGCGCGGTCGGTGTCGGTGCCGGGTGGCTCGGCAAGGGGCTGGGCAAGGGCTTGGGCAAGGGGCTCGGGAAGGGCTTCACCTCGCTGACCGGCAAGGAGGCCGGCGCGTTCGCCAAGGGCGCGGCCGGGCTGGTCTGGAACACCGGCTACGGGGCGCTGACCGGGATGGCCGAAGGCGCGGCGCAGGATGCGGTGTTCGGGTTGTCGGGCGACTACGTCTCCGGCGCGGCCAACGGCGCGTTCGCCGGGGCGTGGGGGTGGCGGCACGGGGTGATGAACCCCGGGAACAAGTTCTCCATCTCGCCGGGCGACCACATCGAGGGCTGGCTGAACGGCCGGCTGGAGGGCCCGCGCCCACCGCGCGGCGGTACGACGGGGGACGGCACGCCAGGGGGCGGCCCGTCGGAGATCGAGCTCGTCCCGGTCGGGGACCTGCCCCATGAGCTGCCGCCGCTGCCGCCGCAGGACACGGACCTCTCGGGCCTGTTCCACGAGATGGGCCACTTCCCGGCCCCCGTCGGCGACTTCAGGCCGACGCACGGCGGCACCTCGGTTCCACACCGCCCGCAGCCGAGGACCGTCTCCGACATCGTCCTGGAGGAGCTCAGCCCGGGCGTGCGCCAGCCCTCCTGATGGAGCATCAGGAGGGCTGGCGTCGGCGCGGGGACGGGGGTGTTACCGGCTGCCTGCCGGGGCGAGGGGGGCCAGGGGGCCGGGGTAGAGGTATTCCTTCGCCGGGATCGTGGTGCCGTGGGCCCAGGCGTCGAAGAAGCCCTTGAGGTCCTTGCCGGAGACCTTGGCGGCGAGGGCCTCGAACTGGGGGAAGGAGGCGTTGCCGTAGGCGTGGTCGGAGGTCCAGCGCTTGAGGGTGGCGAAGAACGTGTCGTCTCCGACGGTGCGCCGCAGGGCGTGCATCATCAGGGAGCCCTTGAAGTAGAGGGCCGGGGCGAGTTCCTTGCCCTGCCCGGGGTCGTAGAGCTTGGTGGACCAGTACTCCGGCTTGTTCCGGTTCTCCTCGACGCCGGGGGCGTAGAAGCCGGTGTCGAGGTTGCTGCCCTGGTGTTCGTCCCACAGCTGGTTGGCGTACTGGGCGACGCATTCGGCGATGCAGCCGTCGCGCCAGTCGGTGAACGAGACGCTGTCGCCGAACCACTGGTGGGTGATCTCGTGGACCGCCGCGGAGTCCCAGAAGTAGTTGGTGTAGGTGGGCCGGCTCTGGGTCTCCAGGTCCGGTGCGCCGGTGCCCGTCTCCTTGGTCCAGCTGCGGACGATGGCGCCCGCGGAGGAGAACGGGTACGGGCCGAACTTGGAGGCCAGGAAGGCGATGATCTCGGGCTGCTGGGCCTCGGTCGCCTTGGCCATGTCGTCGATCGGCACGTCCGGGCCGTAGGCGGTGATGACCGGCGTCCCGTCGGGCAGCGCCGAGCGGTGGACGGTGAACTTGTCGATGGCGACGGTGCTGAGGTAGGTCGCCATCGGCTTGTCCTCGCGCCAGCGGAAGGTCGTCGAGCCGTCCTTGCTGGTGGTCTGGCCGGGCCGGCCGTTGCCGATGGCGGTCCAGCCGTCGGGGACGGTCGCGGCGAGCGAGAAGGTGGCCTTGTCGGACGGGTGGTCGTTGGACGGGAACCAGGAGGTCGCCGAGTGCGGCTCGCCCATCGCGTTGACGCCGCCGGACACCAGCTGGTGCCAGCCCTCGGGGTCGGGCTTGCCTGCGTACACCACCCGCACCGCGAAGGTGGCGCCGCCGGTCACCCGGCGGGCGGGCACGATGTCCAGCTTGTGCGTGCCGGAGCGGGAGAACGACTTGGCCGGGGTGCCGTTCACGGTGACCGAGGTGACCTGGAAGCCCTTGAGGTCCAGGGAGAGGCGGTCCAGCGACTGCAGGGCCCGGGCGGTGACGGTCGTGTCGCCGTTCAACTGGTCGGGGTGCGCCGGGTCGTAGGCGATCCGGACGTCGTAGTTCGCCACGTCGTAGCCGGTGTTGCCGTCCTCGGGGAAGTACGGGTCCCCGATGCCGGCCGCTCCCGCGGGGGCGGCGGTCAGGGCGACGCCGAGGGCGGTGGCGGCGGCCACCAGGGTGACGGCCTTGCGGCGGTGGCGACTCAGCGGTGTGCGCATCTGTGGCTCCTGGGGGCGGGCGGTCAGGACCGGGGGGCGGCGGGGACGGTGGCCGGGGCGGTGGTGGCAGGAGCGGTGGGGGCGGCGGGCTTGGCGGGGGCGGGCTTGGTGGTGGCGAACTGCCAGACCACGCCGATCATGGCGTTGGTGCTGGTCGCCTGCGTCGCGGGGTCGACGTTGGCGAGGTTGTCGCACGCGCTGTGGATGCAGTCCGAGACGCCGCTGCTGAAGCCGGACGACGGGATGCCCGCGTCCCCGAACGGCTGGCTGTCGGAGCTGTCCAGCGGGATGTCGAAGGTGGCCAGGCCGCGGTCGGTGAACCACTTCTCGAAGGCCTGGAAGGCCGCGGTCTCGTTGTTCTTCGCGTCCTTCACCAGCAGGTACTGCTGGAGGTTCTTGCTGCCCGCCTGGTCGAGGTTGAGGTACAGGTCGATGGCCTTGCGGTCACCGGCGGACAGGTTCTTGACGTAGTCCGCCGAACCGACCATCCCCAGCTCCTCCGCCCCCCACCAGGCGAAGCGCAGGTGCCGCTCGGGCTTCAGCTTGGCCTTGGCCACCTGGAGGGCGGTGGTCAGGACGGCCGCCGAGCCGGAGCCGTTGTCGTTGATCCCCGGGCCCATCGTGACGCTGTCCAGGTGGGCGCCGGTGAGCAGCACGTGGTCGGGGTCGCCGCCCTGCCAGTCGGCGATCAGGTTGTAGCCGTCCTTGCCGTCGTGGGAGAAGCGGCGCAGCTGCGTCTGGAAGCCGGCCCGGTCCAGCGCGTGCTTCATGTAGGCCACCGACTCCGCGTACCCCTTGGTGCCGTGCGCGCGGTTGCCGCCGTTGCGGTCCGCGATCCGCTGCAGGGCCTGGAGGTGCGGCATCACCTCGGCCGCCTCGACGGTGGGCGCGGCGGGGGCGGGCCTGCGCTCGGCGGCCGTCGCCGCGACGGCGGGGACGGTGGACAGCAGCAGGGCGGCCCCGAGGACGTGGGCGGCGAGGGACACCAGACGGCGGGAGGGCATCACGCGGGAGCCTTTCGGAGGCGGGGCCGGGGGGCTTCCCCCGGCGGACTCGACCCACCCTGGTCCGTCGATGTCAGGAACTTGTCGAGAGGCTGTCGGGAACCGGTAGGGGTGCTTCCGGAGGGCGACTTACGATCATCCTCATGTGCGCACATGTCGTGGTCGCCGAGGACGATCCCAAGCAGGCCGACCTGGCCCGCCTGTACCTGGAGCGGGAAGGGCACCGCGTGGTCGTCGTCCACGACGGCCGGGCCGCGCTGGAACAGGCCCGGCGCGGCCCGGCGGACCTCCTGGTCCTCGACGTGATGATGCCCGTCATGGACGGGCTCGACGTCTGCCGAGCCCTGCGCGCCGAATCCGCCCTGCCGGTACTGATGCTGACGGCCCGCACCGCCGAGGAGGACCTGCTGCTCGGCCTCGACCTCGGCGCCGACGACTACCTCACCAAGCCGTACAGCCCGCGCGAGCTCGTCGCCCGGGTCCGGGCCCTGCTGCGCCGCGGGTCCCGGCCGCTGACCCCGGGCGCTCCCGCGCCGCCGGCCGCGCCGCCCACCATGGCACCGCTCCCGCCGCCCGCCGCCGCGCCGCCGGCCGTGCTGACCGCCGGGGCCCTCACCATCGACCCCCTGCGCCACGAGGTCACCGCCGATGGACGGCCCGTCAGCTGCACGCCCGGCGAGTTCCGGCTGTTGCAGGTGTTGGCCGCCCAGCCCGGTCGGGTCTTCACCCGGGCCCAGCTGCTGGAGCACCTGCACGGCATCGACCGGTACATCACCACCCGGACCGTCGACACCCACGTGATGAACCTGCGCCGCAAGATCGAGCCCCAACCGCGGCGCCCCACCCGCCTGCTGACGGTCTACGGCATCGGCTACAAGCTCGCGGAGGGGCCGCGCGGTGCGTCGTGACGCCCCGCCGCGCCGCAGCCTGCTGATCCGGCTGCTCGCCCTCTCCGCCCTGGTCTCGCTCTGTTCGATCGCCGCGACGGCCTGGCTGACCGCCCGCACCACGACGGGCGCGATCAGGCAGGAGCAGCGCCAGGTCCTCGCGGACCAGGCCCGGATCTACCACGAACTGCTCGGCTACGCCGCGACCCACCCCGACTGGACGGGCGCGGAGAGCACCGTGCGGCGGCTCGCCGCCGACACCGGGCAGCGCATCCTGCTGACCACTCCGCGCTTCGAGCCGGTCGTCGACTCCGCGGCCGCCGCACCCGGGCCGCCGGCCGCCACCGCACTCGGGTCACCGGCCGCCACCGCACTCGGGTCACCGGGCGCCACACCGTCGGCCGCCACGCCGTCGGCGCCGCCCCCGGGCGCCGCCGACCGGACGGTGCTGCCCCGGACGCCCACCACCACCGTCGACCCGCTCTCCGTCGACCTCGCCATGCTGCCCGACGCCCCGGCCGACCGGATCGACGCCCGCGCCGTGGGCCCGTTCCGGCTGACGACCGCCGAGCGCGCGGCCATGGAGGAGGCCGCGCGGAACCGGGCCGGCTGCCTGCGGTCGGAACTGGGCGTCGAGGCGACCGTCACCGACGACGCCGCCGGCCGCCCCGTGGTGAGCGTCCCCGGTGGCCGGCCGCTCGGCGTGCGCTGCGCGCCCCCGCTGGTGCTGGACGCCCCGACCCGCACCGAGAGCGCCGCCCTCGCCGACCTCACCGCGCTCGTCAACGCCTGCCTGGAGCGCCAGCAGATCCGGCCCGTGACGCTGTCCCTGGGGCTGCAGTGGGCCCCGGCCCGCGACCGGGAGCAGGAGCAGGTGATCTCCGCCTGCCTCGCCAACTCCCGCCGGCAGCAGCTCGTCCGGTACGTGGCGCCGCCCGTGCTGCTGTTCGTCGGCGCGCCCGCCGGCGCGGCGGACCAGGCCCCCGCGCTGTCGGCCCCGCACCGCGGGCGGGTCGCCGAGGTCGCCGCGCTGGTGCTGGTGGTCACCGTGGCGATCACCACGATCGTCGGCCTGCGGCTCTCCCGGCCGCTGAACGCGCTCACCCGCGCCGCCCGGCGGATGGCCGACGGGGACCTCTCCGCCCGGGTGTCCGCGACCGGCCGCGACGAGATCGCCGGACTCGCCGCCGCCTTCAACGCCATGGCGCAGCGCCGCGAGCAGCTGGAGGAACTGCGCCGGGCGATGGTCGGGGACATCGCGCACGAGCTGCGCACCCCGCTCAGCAACATCCGCGGCTGGCTGGAGGCCGTCGAGGACGGCGTCGTCACCGCCGACGGCGCCCTGACGAGTTCGCTGCTGGAGGAGGCCCTGCAACTCCAGCACCTGATCGACGACCTGCGGGACCTCGCCGACGCCGACGCCGGCGAACTGGCCCTGCACCGCGAGCCCGTGGACGTCGAGGACCTGCTGGCCCAGGTCGCCACCGCGCACGGCGCCCGGGCACAGGCGTCGGGCGTGGCCCTGGTCGTCGACACCGCCTCGACGACCACGGCCGGGTACGAGGTGTCCGCCGACCCGGTGCGCCTGCGGCAGTTGGTGGGCAACCTGGTCGCCAACGCCGTCCGGCACACCCCGGCGGGCGGCACGGTCACCCTGCGGACCCGCCCGGAGGCCGACGCCCTGCTGATCGAGGTCGCCGACACCGGCGGCGGCATCGCCGAGGCGGACCTGCCGTTGGTGTTCGAACGCTTCTGGCGGGCCGACAAGTCCCGCAACCGGCAGAGCGGCGGCAGCGGTCTGGGCCTCGCCATCGTCCGCAAGCTCGCCGAGCTCCACGGCGGCGGCGTCCACGCGGCCAGCAGCCCCGGCGCGGGGTCGGTGTTCACCGTGCGCCTGCCGGCTCCGGCGGCCGCCGGGTACGGGGGCTGAGCGGGCCGATAGCTAAATCATCGACATATGTTTGCCATTGATCTATGCTCACGGTCATGGCTAACCGTCAACTACAGGAGCCGACCCGGCTCGTGCTCACCGCGCTCGCCGATGCCCCGCGGCACGGCTACGCGATCGTCCAGGAAGTCCTGGCCATCTCCGACGGCCGGACCAAGCTGCTCACCGGCACGCTCTACACCGCGCTGGACCGGCTCCTCCAGCAGGGGCTGATCCGGATCGACCACGAGGAGGTCGTCGGTGGCCGGATGCGGCGCACCTTCGCCCTCACCGAGGACGGCCGGGACGTCCTGGGCGCGGAGACGGCGCGGCTGCGGGCCGGAGTCGTCGAGGCCGAGCGCAGGCTCGCGCTCGGGCGGGGTCCGCGCCTCGGGGCGCTCCGGCTGAGCGGCGGTGCGGCATGACCGCGCAGCAGGCCGGGGCGCTGCCCGGCAGGCTCCCGCTGATCGGCATCTACCCCGCCGCCTACCGGGCCTCGCACGGCGAGGAGATCGCCGCCGTCTTCGCCGAGTCCGTCGAGGGCGCCGACCGGCGCACCGTGCTGCGCGAGTGGGTCACCCTGGCCGCGCACGCCGCCAGGCTGCGGACCCGGCTCAGCTCCGGAGACCCCGCGGGCCGGGCGCTCGCCGGCGCCGCGCCGTACCTGCTGGCCGGCGGGGCGGCGCTGGCCTTCGTCCAGCTGCTGATGGGCCTCTTCATCAGGGAGCCGCACTCCGAACTGATGGGCCTGCACACCACGGCCGCGTCCGCGGTGGGCGTGGTGCAGACCGTCCCCTGGCTCCTCGCGCTGCTCGGCGCCGGCCTCGGGCACTGGGGCGCCGCCCGCGTCCTGGTGCTGGTCGGCGTCCTCGCCCGGATCGGCGCCGCGGTCGGCTATTTCGTCCACCCGGCCGGGGTGCTCTTCCTGTCCCTCTACCAGCTGCCCCTTTGGCTCCTGCTCGGGGTGCCGCTGCTCATCGCCCCGCCCGACGGCGTCGACCAGCGCGTCCGCGCCCGGGTCGGGACGGTCGTCGCGGCGGGTGCCATCGTGCTGCCGATGAGCGCGCTCGTCCTCGCCTGGCCCTGGCGCGAGTTGGAGGACTACTCCGAGGTCATCTTCCCGCGCAGCACCCAGATGCTGCTCGACGCGTCGTCGGCCTGGCCCGCCGTGGTGATGGCGATCGCCTTCTTCGTCCACTTCGCCGCCCGCCGGCCCGACCGGCCGCGCGCCGTCGGAGTGGCGCTGGCCGCCCTCCCCTGGGCGGTCATGCTCCCCGCGCCCTACTACTGGGCGCTGCCGCGCGACCTCGCCGACCTCGGGCGCAACCTCGCGGTCGTGGTCGGCCTGCTGGCCGTCGCCGCCACCCTCGCCGCGTTCAGCCGCACCCTGGCGGCCTCCCGGAACCCGGAGCCGGTCGAGCCGGCCTGACCGCGCAGGCGGTGCCCCGAACCGACCGCCGGTGTCGGGCCGGCCGGTCCGAGGATCCCCGAGTCCCTTCTTCCGGAAGGGGCTCGGGGATCTTTCGGCGTCGGTCCTCGGCGGTCGGGCGGTCCGTCCTCGGCGATCGGCGATCGGTACGCGGTGATCGGTGCGCGGTGGCCGGTCCTCAGCGGTCGGCGGAGAAGCCGTTGATGACGCTCAGGGCGCTCAGGGTGCTCAGGGCGCCGAAGCCGCCGTCCGCGCAGACCGGTTGGAGCCGGACGTCGCCGACGATCTGGAAGAGCCTCTCGGCCGGGTCGGCGGCCGTGGGGTCGCAGGCGGGCCGGCCGACGTGGTGGTGGATGGCGGCCACGCCGTCGCCGGTGACGGCGGGGGAGGCGGTGGTGCAGAAGGTCACCACGCCGATCTTCGCGGGGTTCGGCCCGTCGGGGTCGTGCGGCTCCCACGTGCCGGAGGTGGTGGAGTCGGCGACGTTGCCGCCGCACTGCCCCGCGGCGGCGGGTGCGGCGGGCGGCGGTCCGGGATGCGCCGGCGCGGTGCGCGGGAGGGCGCACGGGGCGCGGGAGCCGCGACTGGGGAAGCGCTGTGCACCGCTTGACCGGGGGGCGCCGGGGAGGGCGAGGGGCGCCGGGGAAGGGGCGCCGGGGGCGCCCTGGGAGAGGGGCGCCGGGGAAGGCGGGGCGGATCAGGTGGTCGAGCCTCTTCGGAGGTGCTGGAGGCAGTCGGCGATCTCGGCGGGGGTGGAGGGGCCGAGGGCGTCGGCGAGGCGGCCGTGGTGGAGGAAGACGACGCTGTCCGCGCACGCGGCGGCTTCCGGGTCGGTGGTGACGAGGACCGCCGTGAGGTCGAGGGCGCGGACCGCGCGGCGGAGTGAGGCGCCGATGGCGCGGGCGAGTTCGGGCGAGTCGTCGTGGCCGGGGGTGTCGACCAACAGCAGGCGCGGTGAGCCGGCCAGCAGCCGGGCCAGCATGGCGTTGTGCTGCTGGACCCGGCCCAGCCTCCGGAGCGGCCGCCGCCAGAGCCACAGTCGGGTGACCCGGCTGATCTGCCAGGCCTGGCGGCGGCCGAGTGCGGAAACACCCGGGTCGACGAATTCACGAACCGTCACATTCGGGTGGACTGGCTCGTGTTGGCCCCAGAGCGCACCGACGGAACCCCGTCCACCGTCGGCCCAGTGGACCGTTCCGGTGGACGGGGTGGTGACGCCGGCCATGCACTCCAGGAGTGCTGTGGTGCTGGCGCGTTCGTCTCCCATGACGGCACAGAAGCGGCCTTTTCGTACGCCGAGTGAGAACTCGCGCAGGACCGCTGTGGGACCGTTCGTGCCCGGGTGGATTTTCGACACGTTTTCCAGCGTGACGGCACAGTCTGGGGCGGCTTCCCGCTCAGCTGGTCCACCTCCCATCATGAATCCGCTCCCAGGCTTCCGTAAATGATGCGTGCGGCGACAAGGCATCGTGCGTGCATGCCCAGAACCTACTCGCTCGTAATGGGTTTAGGCCATGCTGCCCGCATCCGTATGTATGGTGCACTTTCCTAGACCATCCGTGTCGGATCCAGATCGCTCCTCGGGGCGTGTTGCGGGTTCGTTACTTCGGGAATCGTCGGTATAGGGCGAATTGTCAGACGAGTGGATCCCCACGAAGAAGCGCCCCGCCCAGGGGGGTCAGGGTGTGGTGCACTTTGTTGAGCGAGCGCAGGGTGGTGATAAGGCCGGCCGCCCGCAGGACGGCGGTGTGCTGGCTCGCGGCGGCGGTGGAGATGCCCACCAGCTCGCCGACCTCGGTGGTGGTGCAGGTGGTCGTCAGCACCTGGAGGACGGCCGCCCGGGTGCGCCCCAGCAGGGCGCCCAGGGCCTGGTCGCCGTCGGGCGCCGGGTCCCACAGGTTCTCCCGGTCGCGCGGGACGGGGATCGGGTAGAGCAGCAGCAGGGGCCGGTCGCCCTGCTGTTCGACCAGGATCGGCGACCGGGAGAACAGGAACAGCGACGGCGCTATCTCCAGGCCGGTCGACTCCAGTTTGATGTCGTGCCCCGTCCCGGGGACCTCCAGCACCGGGGGGCGCCAGCGGATCGCCGGGTGCAGGGTGCTGAGCAACTGGTCGACGCCGCCGCTCATCATGATCTGGGCCCGGGCGTTCCGGTCGACTTCGAGCAGGGTCGACACCTGGTTCCAGTACGGCTCCACGGCGATCCGGTGGAATGTCTCCAGATCGCGCAGGACCCGCGGTCGGAATTCGTTCCCGGATCCGGCCGTGGAGGAGTTTTCGAGAATTCGGTAGAGATCCGGGAAAGGGCGGACGGTGCGGGCGAGTTCGGCCAGCGCCCGGCCGTCCCGTTCACCCGCGACCCGGCGTCGCCAGGAATGGAAGACGGGGCCTCCGCCGCCCGTCGCGAAGGTTTCGAGGGCGCACAGCGCCTCTCTCATCGGATCCAGATGGGCGGCCGACGATACTTTGGCCAGGCTCGCCGGACTGAAGAATATGCGTCGCATTGCTGTTTTCCCCCTTGAAGTTCCGATGCTGTCGCGATCGGAGGTCATCGGTCTCAGGCCGGCATCGCTGCCGCTTCGATCACGCCCTCGGTCGCACAGTTCGGTCCGTCGGGGAGAATGGGGTAGAAGAGCGTCGGTCCGTCGGCAATGGTGTGGTCGTCCACCAGGACCGGGGAATCGGGTGCCAGGAAGTAGGACGGCGCAATGGTCAGCCCGACCTCCTCCAGTTGCACGTCCTCGTTCTGTCCGGGTATCTCCAGCGAGCAGGTGGAGAGCCGGACGGTCGGGTGAAGAGTGCTCAGCAGGCTGCGGGCGCCGCAGTCCTGGAGGATTTCCAGCCGCTTCTTCCGGTCGCTCTGAACGGTGAGGGAGATCACGTCCCAGTGCGGGGCGACCATGATGCGGTAGAAGGACTCCAGGTCCCGGAGCAGGCGCAGGTCGGCGCCGTTCCCGGAGTGCCGGGCGCGCCGGACCATGGTGTCCATGTCGGGGAACGGGCGGATGGTCCGGGCGAGTTCGACGAGCCGCTGGGTGGAGCCGAGCCGGTGGGTGGGACCCAGCCGGCGGGCCGGTCCGACGGGACGGGTTTTATGCCATCGGAGCCGGCGTTTCGCCTGGCGGTGCCGGGAAGAGAGCAGATCCAAGGCGAAGAGTGATTCGCTGACCCAGTCCGGGGTCGGCATGATACGCGTTCTCAACAGGCTTGCCGACGTGAAGTGCAGACGTGGCACGAGTCCCCCATGAATGCCGTTGATGTAGGCGGGTCGGGAGCCGGGATCCACGGTGAGGTGGATGGTCGATCGTGCGTGACCGCAAGTTCGACATGGCCATGCCCGTTCCCGTACCGACTACGCTACGTGGCGCTTTAGGGGGGTGACAGTCGAGTCTTCGCCAGTTCGAAGGTGCAGTTCTCTGCACCTGATCCGGATAGCGGACTCGACTCGGTTCGGCCGCCCCCTGACGGGTCGTGTGACCCGTGGGGCGGGTGGGGTGAGAGGGGTCTGTGGGGCCGGAGTCGCGCCGGACGTGGGTCCGCGCTCTCGGCCTACCTGCCAAGAGCGCGGAAGTTCCTCAGGCGCGGATTCGATCTGCTCGTCAGATCGTGATAAGCACGTTGATCAGAACACCAACGGCGACCACCGCGAGGACGACCCAGGGCCACATCGGGCGTTCCTTAGTGGGCTTCCAGCCGCTCGAATCGGGCATGACTGCTCCTGGCTTGTATTGGTACGGGGAGATTTACGGCCGGGCCCCCCGGAAGACGGGGGACCCAACGAGGGGCCCGGCCAAGGGAATCGGTGGGGGGAACTGTTAGTGCCCTGTTCACCGATTCCGGTCTGTGGTCACCGTGCGCTCGCTGGGAGCCTCAACGGTGACGCTGGTTCGGAAGCCCAGTCATCACGGGTAGTCGTGGTGGTCGAGGCAGGTCTGGCGCAGTTCCTTGATGCGGTCGTTCTGCTCACCGATGTATCCGACCACGGTGCGCACCGCACCCTTCTCGCGGATGTCGGCGTTGCGCATCTTGTCGGCGGTCGACTGGATCGCATTGCGGAGCTTGTCGTCCCCGGCCTGCTTGGCCAGCCCGTCGAGCTCGTCGGCCCGTGCCCGCATCTTCTTGCGGGCCTCCTCCACGTTGTCCGGGAACGGATCGGTGAAGGTCTTGCCGAAGATCTTCGCGCACAGCTCGATCCGGTCGGCGGCCTTGGTACTGACCTGGCAGGCGGACGTTCCGGCGCCGACCAGGAGGACGGCGGCCAGGGTCAGCACGACCGTCCTGCTCCGCCGGTGTCCGGGTTCGGCCCCGTGGCTCCTGCGCATCGGGTGCATGCTTCCTCCCTGGGTCCCGTGGGATCCGATGATCTTCTGCCCGTCGTCCCGGCGTTGGTTCCGCCTTCGATGACTCCATCCTGAACCCGGGCGCCGCCGATTTCATGGGGGCTTACTTCCGATCCGAGGTGCAGTTCTCTGCACCTTTCTTCGTGCACGTGATCGCCTGTGCTGGGCGTTTTCGCACCGGCTTAAAGACGTGGTGGGCGGCGGGTGGCGCCATGGAGGCTGAGGTCCGTACGGCCGGGACGGCATGCGGTGGCCGGGGTTCCGCCCCGAGGCCGTAGTGCACGGACAGCGCAGGGGAGAGAGGGACGACGATGGGCCCAGCACGGACACTCGCGGAGAAGCTGTGGGAGCGCCACGTCGTGGCGTCCCGGCCCGGCGGACCGGACCTCCTCTACATCGACCTCCACCTCACCCACGAGGCCACCTCCCCGCAGGCCTTCGACGGGCTGCGGCTGGCCGGCCGCAGCGTCCGGCGGCCGGGGCTGACCCTGGCGCTGGAGGACCACAACGTCGCCACCACGGCGACCGCGGTGCTCGACCCGGTCAGCCTGGTCCAACTGGACACGCTGCGCCGCAACTGCGCCGAACAGGGCGTCGAGCTCTACTCGGTCGGCCACCGGCGGCAAGGGATCGTGCACGTCGTCGGGCCCGAACTCGGCCTGGTGCAGCCCGGCATGACGATCGTCTGCGGGGACAGCCACACCGCCACGCACGGCGCGTTCGGCGCGCTCGCCTTCGGCATCGGCACCAGCGACGTGGAGCACGTCCTGGCCACCCAGTGCCTGGAGATCGGCCGGCCGCGCACCCTGGCCGTCGAGTTCACCGGCCAACTCCCCCCGGAGGTCGGGGCGAAGGAGATGATCCTCGCGCTGATCGCCCGGATCGGGGCCAACGGGGCGCAGGGCCACCTCATCGAGTACCGGGGCGACGCGGTGCGCGGGCTCTCCATGGAGGCCCGGATGACGCTCTGCAACATGAGCATCGAGGCCGGCGCCCGGGCCGGGATCGTCGCACCCGACGAGACCACCCTGGAGTACCTGCGCGGCCGTCCGCACGCCCCCGCCGGGGCGGACTGGGACGCCGCCGTCGCCGACTGGTCGACCCTGGCCACCGACCCCGGCGCCGTGTTCGACCGGACGGTCGTGCTCGACGTGGGCGGGCTCACCCCGCTCGTCACCTGGGGCACCAACCCCGCCCAGACCGTGCCGCTCGCCGCCGCCGTGCCCGACCCGCAGACCTTCGCCGACCCGCTCGAACGCGCCTCCGCGCAGAAGGCGTTGGCCTACATGGGCCTGCGGCCCGGAACCTCGATGCGGGACCTCGCGATCGACGTCGTCTTCGTCGGCTCCTGCACCAACGGCCGGATCGAGGACCTCCGCTCCGCGGCCGGGGTGCTGCGCGGGCGCACCGTCGCCGCCGGCACCCGGATGCTGGTCGTCCCCGGCTCGATGCAGGTGCGGGCCGAGGCCGAGGCGGAGGGGCTGCACGAGGTCTTCGCGGCCGCCGGCGCCGAGTGGCGGCTACCCGGCTGCTCGATGTGCCTGGGGATGAACACCGACCGTCTTGAGGGTGTCGAGCGCTGCGCCTCCACCTCGAACCGTAACTTCGAAGGCCGCCAAGGGGCGCGGGCCCGCACCCACCTGGTGTCGCCCGCGGTCGCCGCCGCGACGGCGGTGGCCGGGCGGCTCGCGGCCCCGGCCGACCTGGCCTGACAGCGCCGGCCCGGCCGGAGAGAGGACAGCTGAGTATGGAACCCTTCGTCGAACACCACGGTCGCGCGGTCGCCCTGCGCCGCGACGACGTCGACACCGACCAGATCCTGCCCGCGGAGTTCTGCAAGCGGGTCACCAAGAGCGGCTACGAGGACGCGCTGTTCGCCCGCTGGCGCGCCGAGGACGGCTTCGTCCTGGAGCAGCCGCGCCACGCGGGCGCGACGGTCCTGCTGGCCGGCCGGGACTTCGGCATCGGCAGCTCCCGCGAGCACGCCGTCTGGGCGCTGCGCGACTGGGGGTTCCGCGCCGTCGTCGCCACCGGCTTCGGCGACATCTTCCGCCGCAACGCCCTCAACAACGGGCTCGTCCCGGTCGACCTGCCGACGCCCGTGGTCGAGGAGCTGATGGACCTCGCGGAGTCCGCCGAGGGCCTGCGGCTCACCGTGGACCTGCGGGCCGGCCTGCTGCGCCGGCCGGGCGGCGAGCACCCGTTCACGGTCGACGCGCGGGCCCGGGCCCGGCTGCTCGAAGGGCAGGACGTGATCGCGGAGACCCTGCTCAGGACCGGGGACATCGAGGCGTACGAGGCGGGCCGCCCGTCCTGGCTGCCCGAGATCCCGCGCGGCGCCTTCGACCTGGCCGAACAGCGGCTCCAGGGCGAAGCGCCGCTCCAGACCGAACAGCGGCTGCGGACCGACGCCGCGGGAGTGAGCCGATGAGCGCCACCACGCACCATGACACCCCGGCCCGCCGCGCCCTGGGCGCCGAGCGGGTCGCCGGACTGCCCGGCGGGGGGCTGGCCGCGCTGCTGCTGGAGGGGCTGCCGCCGGACACCGTCGACCTCGCCGTCGGCACCCCGGCCTACCCCGACACGCCGCCCGGGCTGGTCGAGGCGGCGGTGGCCGCGCTGCGGGCCGGCGTCCACCAGTACCAGGACCCGGCCGGGCTGGCGCTGCTGCGCGAGCGGATCGCCGCGGCCCTGCCCGGCGCCCCGGACCCGGGCTCCGAGATCACCGTCACCGTCGGCGGCAGCGAGGGGCTGGCCGTCGCCCTGCTCTCGTTCGTCGACCCCGGCGACGAGGTGATCGTGTTCGAGCCCTTCTACGAGAACTTCCTCAGCGCCATCGCCCTCACCGGCGCCCGCCCGCGCCCGGTCCGGCTGCGGGAGCCCGACTGGAGCGTCGACCCGGACGAGCTGGCCGCGGCCTTCGGACCGCGCACCCGCGCCGTCATCGTGAACAGCCCGGCCAACCCGACCGGCGTCGTCCTGGAGCGCGGCACCCTCGACCTGCTCGCCGAACTGTGCCGGCGCTGGGGCACCGTGGTGATCTCGGACGAGGTGTACGCCGGGTACGTCTACGAGTCGGCCGGCTACCGCTCGGTCGCCGAGATCGAGGGCCTGGCCGACCGGTCCGTGGTGGTCGGCAGCCTCTCCAAGAGCCATGCGATCAGCGGCTGGCGGCTCGGCTTCCTGCGCGCGGCGCCGGAGCTCACCGCCCTGCTGCGCAAGGTGCACGTGGCCACCACCGGCGGCGCGGCGGCCGCGCTCCAGCACGCCGCCGCCAACGCGGACCTGCTGCTGCCGGAGCGCTGGGACCACGCGGCGGGGATGCGCGAGCGGCGCGACCGGACGGTGGCCCTGCTGCGGGACGCCGGCTTCGACTTCACGCCCCCGGCCGGCGGCTGCTACGTGCTGGCCCGGATCGACGGGCTGACCGACGAGCCCAGTCCGCGCTTCGTCCGCACGCTGCTCGCCGAGACCGGTGTGCTGGTGGCGCCGGGCACCTCGTTCTTCGTCGATCCGGCCGATGGCGAGCGCTACGTCCGGATCGCCTTCAACCGTCCACTCCAGACCCTCGACACCGCTGCCGAGCGGCTTCGCGCCCGCAGCCCGCAGAAGGGAGTCACTCCGTGACAACCGCCATCAGCATCTCGACCGAAGCGCGGCACGACGGACTGGTCCTCGGGATCACCGCCGAGACCGCGGGGAACCGGCTGGTCGACCTCGGCAAGGAGCAGGGGGAGTTCATCCGCCGGCGGATCACCGAGCACGGCGCGGTCGTGCTCAGCGGCTTCGACTGGCAGGAGTGGCCGGAGCTGGACACCTTCGTCAACGCCGTCGTCGGCCGGCCGCTCGACTACACCGAGCGCTCCTCGCCGCGCACCGAGCTGCACCCCGGGGTGTTCACGGCCACCGACCACCCGGCGACCGAGGAGATCTTCCTCCACACCGAGCAGTCGTACAACCTGAACGTCCCGCGCTACCTGTTCTTCTTCTGCCGCCAGGAGTCGCCGGACGGCGGCGCCAGCCTGCTGGCCGACTGCCGCGCCCTGCACGCCGGGCTGCCCCGGGAGACCGCCGAGCGGTTCGAGCGCGAGGGCTACCTGCTCGTCCGCAACTTCCGCCCCGGCCTGGGCCTTTCCTGGCAGGAGGCGTTCGGCACCAGCGACCCGGACGAGGTCAAGGCCTACTGCGACGCCAACAGCATCGAGCTGGAGTGGCTGGAGCGCAACCACCTGAGGACGCGTCAGCTCCGCTGGGCCGTCGCCACCCACCCGGAGACCGGTGTCCGCTCCTGGTTCAACCACCTGACCTTCTTCCACGCCCGCACCCTGCGCGAGGACGTCGCCGACTTCCTGCTGGAGGAGTACGGCCCGTGGGGGATGCCCACCAACACCTTCTACGCGGACGGCAGCGAGATCCCGGACGAGGTCGTCCGGCAGCTCCAGGCCGCGTACCGGGCGCAGCAGATCGACGTCAACGTGCACACCGGTGAGGTCCTGATCGTGGACAACATCAGCGTGGCGCACGGGCGGGCCCCCTTCGTGCCGCCGCGTGACCTGTTCGTCAGCATGGCCGGGGCGCACGCGTGGTCCGAACTCCGCCCGGTGGAGCGGACGTCGGCGCCCGCGGTGGCGCTGCCGACCCCGCCGCAGTGACCTCGGGCAGTACGACGGCCGATGCCGCCGTGGCCGCGGAGCCGGGCCCTCCGCCGCTGTCCCGCAACCGCGAGTACAACGTGCTGTGGACCGCGAACATGGTCTCCCAGCTGGGGGCGCAGGGCACGCTGATCGCGTACCCGCTGCTGGTGCTCGGGCTCGGCGGCTCCGCCTTCGAGGCCTCGCTGGCCGAGTTCGCGATCGCCGGGTCGCGGGCGCTCGCGGCGCTGCCCTCGGGGGCGCTGGCCGACCGGGTCAGCCGCAAGACGCTGATGCTGGTCTCGGAGTTCGGGCGGGCCGCGGCGCTGGGCGTGCTCGCGCTGCTGGTGGCGATCGGGCACGCGCCGCTGGCGGCCATCGTGGTGGTGGCGGTGGTCGAAGGGGTGTGCACCTCGCTGTTCGGCACCGCCGACCAGGCGCTGCTGCCGAGCGTCGTGCCGTCCTCGCAACTCGCCGACGCCGTGACCCGCAACACCGCCCGCTACTACCTCGCGACCATCGTGGGCCCGGGGATCGGCGGATTCCTGTACGGCGTCCAGCGGTTGCTGCCGTTCGTCGCCCAGGCGGTGACCTCGGCGATCGCCTTCGTCACGCTGCTGTTCCTGCGGCTGCCGGCGCCGCCGCCCGCACCGGCGTCGTCGCCCGAGGGCGAGGGCGAGGGTGCGGACCGGCCCGAGGGGACGTTGCAGGCGATGGCGTCGGGGCTGCGCTGGCTGCGCGGCAACCCGGCGGTGCGGGCCACCGTGCTGTTCGGCACCGCCTTCAACCTGGTGTTCAGCGGCCTGCTGATCGCCGTGGTGGTGATGGCCCAGCAGGACGGGCGGTCCGGTGCCGAGATCGGCGCCATCGGCGCCCTGGTCGGCGCGGGCGGCGTGTCGGGTGCGCTGGCGGCCGGGCGGCTGCGCCGCTCGCTCTCGCCGTTCACGGCGCTCATGGTGCTGACCTGGGCCACCGCCGTGCTGGTGCCGCTGCTCGCGGTGGTGCCGACCGGCTGGCCGTCCGGGCTGGTGCTGGGCGCGGCCGCGTTCCTCGCCCCCACCGCCACCGCCCTGGTGGCGGGTCATCAGATGATGGTCACCCCCGATGAGATGCGCGGCCGGCTGGCCGGCCTGATCGGGGTCTCGATGGGCGCCGGCGCGGCGCTCGGCCCGCTGCTGTGCGGGCTGCTGCTGGAGACGGTGCACGCCGTGCCCACCGTCCTGAGCTGTGCGGCGGCGTTCCTGCTGATCGCACTCGGCGTGGCCGTCACCCCCGCGGTCCGCGCCTTCCCCGCCCTGCCCGACAACCGGGAGCACCCGTCCGGGAGTTGAGGAGGGGGACGCGGGGAGGGGGGGGGGCCCCCCCGGCCCGCCCCCCCCCCCCCACCCCCGACACCGGCGCCACACGGCCCCGCGCGGGGTCGAG